>JAFWTH010000098.1 GCA_017518975.1 Clostridia bacterium | reverse complement strand
TCCGTCATCCTCCTGTTTTTCGACGGCTTTATAATAACCCTCTTTGATGGGGTCTTCCTGCAGTTCTTCTCCTTCATATATGAATCCGGCGGATATAAGATCTTCATCCTTACAGTCAATTACCCCGGAGTTATTCTCCGCTTCTGACGTCAGTTTTTCGAGTTTACCGTATGTATCCTCATCGACCTCAAAAAGCTGGAGATTTCTCGGGAGAAAAACGAAGCATGTCTCGCCCGATTTAAAAAGATGAAGCTCGGTAAGGAAGTGTTTCTTGTTTTTACTGTTCATTTAACTGTCTCCTATTCCTGATTATTTTGAACAACTCAAGTTTTCTGTCATTTTCTCGCTTTATATAAACATATTTCTGGCATATCACCAGTTGATTTCTCAATATGTGAATCATAATACAATAAAGCGGGTTCTTCGTTAACGCAAAGAATACTGTTATAAGAATTGAGAATGCCAAAATATCAATGTGTTGAACAATTGCTTTTTCTTTACTGATATGAACTGCGAAAAATGACACAGATGTTATTATCCCGGAAAGTAAAACGCTTTTTGTTAGTAGTGAAATAGCGTTAAACAGGAACCATCGATAGAGTAATTCCTCATACGTTGAACTGACCACATTCCGCAGACTCTCGTTTCGGAACATCCGGAATAGCTTACCCTTATATCTGAAACATTCAAAAGGGATCAAATTCTTTTTCTCAAACTTTGTCCCGACAATAAATAGAGATATTAGGTACGTCAGATACGCAGCCGCGGGACAAACAAGTATAATAATCAGATTAAATGACAGGAAATCTTCAAAACCATACTGGAATCCCCAAAAAACGATAGCGATCGTACTTAGCATCAGAAATACGTTTTTGAGTTTTCTGTCTTTTATTATGAACCTGTTTGCCAGCCATAGAATCAATTGATAAGCTATTTGAAATATGATTATCATAAATCAATTTTCCTCAGTATTCCTGACATTTTAGAAGGGTCATATTCATCTGATTCGTGAACTGTAAACTTTATATTCGGAAGTCCATATATAATAAACAAGTCCTCGATAATTCTTTCGATGTTTTCCACTCTGTTAGGATTCTTGTAAACGTATAAATCATAGTGATCCAAAGAATCCATTATGAAATTGAACGCAATATCTTCCGGTAGCTCTTTTATCAACTTGATCTCTTTATTCGCAGGGGCGTACATCGCCCAACCGTAACACAATTCCGGATCGCCAAGTATTAAAAACTCTGGCATTCTCGCAGCTTTAATTGTTATTACCGGATTGCGGTTGCCGCACGGACACACAAAGGTTTTATCTATATGAGCGATATCATTGAGTCGATATCTGAGTATCGGCATTGCAGTATTGTGAAGTCCGGTAACGCAGACAAAACCGTCTTCTCCTTCTTTGATTTCACTTCCGTTTTCATCGACTATCTCGACAAACACGTTATCTGTAAGCAGATGGTTATTGTGATAGGTACACTCATACGATATTCCGTTGGTTTCCGTGCATCCGTACATATTGGATGACGGCGCGTATATTCTTTTTTCTATGTATTTGCGGTAGTATCCGCTCAGCGGTTCGCCCATATATTCGATGTATTTTACCGATTCGGGAAACCGCATCCCGACCTTTTCACCCCAGTAGAGGAGTGTGAAAAGTACGCTGTTCTGAATAAATAACCATTCCGGCTTGAACTCATTTATTGCGTCAAGAATTCCCGAAACGGTTTCAGAAGAATACAGCATCGAAGTAAACGTCAGCTTATTTCCTTCAATTTGGTACGCTTCCCCGTTTGGCACGTGTTTGAGCGATGTGCAGTATCTCGATGAAGGAGTAATCCCGAATTTCTCTCTGAATTTCCAATGATTTATTATCGAGGAGAAATAGTCATTATTGTTCCAAAGGATCTTCATTGGAGTCCCGGTAGTTCCCGATGTGGTTTCAATTCTTGCACGGGGTCCTTTCTTCAGCCTGTAATCGGAATCGAGGTATTCTCCGGAAATGAAATTTAACCACCCCGTACGTCTGATTGTTCCTTTATCAAAGACAGGCAGTTTAGAGAAGAAATCAGCATTTAACTCGTCCTCATCTTCGGAAATCTCATTTATCAGATTGTTAAAATACGGGGTGGTCTCGTATGCGCTCTTTAAAACTCTTTCAAATTGTGCTTTTAGGGAAACCATTTTCTCAGGTTCCAAATCACTTTTTCGTTTTTTCTTCAACATAGTTGATGACATCCTTTACCGTCGCCAGTTTCTCCATATTGATGTATTCGTCGTCGAATTTTATATTGAATGTACTTTCAAAAATGAGGATCATATGTACAAATCCGAGTGAGTCAATTTGCAAGTCGTCAATAATTTTCATTGTTTCATCCAGTTCTTCGGGTGCTTTGTCAGTCGCGGAAACAGATGCGATAATCTCCAAAATCTTTTCTTTCATTTTTCTCTTTATACCTTTCTGATTATTTTTCCGTTATGAGTCCGATCAAGCTTCTCGACGAACTCAATACGAAACGGAACTTTGTAGTATGAAATGTACTTTTTACAGAATTCTTTTAACTCCGCCTCGGATACCGAACCCTTATCTTTTAAAGCAACCCTGGCGATCGGGATTTCACCGTACGCTAAACTTCTTTCTGCATAAACCAAAGCTTCCTTAACATGAGGATTCTGTTTGAGAACCACCTCGACTTCTTCCGGGAATATATTCATTCCCGCAAAAATAATCAGGTTTTTTATTCTTCCGGTTATGTAGATATAACCTTCTTCATCTATATATCCAAGATCACCGGTTGAGAGCCATCCTTCGCTTACAGGAAACGAATCGCTCTTATAGTATCCGACCATTACGTTCTTGCCCTTGACTTGGATCTCTCCGTACTGTTCCTTTAAATTCATTTTCCGGAGTCTCACCGATACGTTTTCAAGCGGCTTGCCAACTGACGGAAGCTTATCCTTTTCGGTTTTGAGAAAGAGATGCGATATTCTGGGCGATGCCTCAGTCTGACCGTATATATGAACGAACTTATCGCACAGAGGGTTTTTCTTTAAGCGATCAAATGTACGGTCGTCGGTCCTTCCTCCGCCAAAACAGATAACATTCAGGGTTTTCGCCTGAGCTGAATAGTCCCTTCCTTCTTCCAACAGAATGTTCATAACAGACGATACAATTGTCGTGGATGTAATCCCGTATTTTTCAACCGCGTTAAAGAAGAAATCGGGATACAGAGAATCGGTGTAAATGTATAATGACGATCCGAGCATCAGCGACACCACGATTTGCGATGTGTTTCCTGCTGCGAAGGGGAAAGGAAGAACGGCAAGGATCCTTTCGTTTTCCGTGTAATTCAGGGATCTGATTATATCCTTCGAATTAGCTATTAGGTTTTCGTCCGAAAGCATAACACGTTTCGGAAAATCCACGCTGCCGGAGGTACCAAGCATTACACGAACGTTTTCCGGACTGGTCGGCGCAAACTTTCGCCTTTTGTCGCCTATTTCGAAGGATTCCATTTTACTGATATTCAGCACCGTTATCCTATGACGGTATTTCCCGCTCAGTACGAAATCAATCGTTTGATCAGCCGCAATAATCATTCCGATGTCACAATAGTCGACGACCTTTTCAACCTCATGAATCGATGACTTCGCATATATCGGGACTACTACGTTATCCGAAAGGACGACGGCCGAGAAAGCGACGACATAATCGATTGAATTCGGAATTACAATCGCAATATGACACCGGTTTGACTGAATTGACTTGATCTTTTCGGCGATTATATTCGCTCTCTTATAAAGACCGGAATATGTGATACTGTTCTCACCCTCGACGACCGCGTCTTTTTCAATTGTTGAATTCAGCCTGATGTAATCCTTGATTGTTTTTGGCATTTCGTCTGCCTCACTCATATATGTATAAATATGTATAAATTTATTTTAATCCAGCCATTCAAAAACGTTCGCGGTTATTTTTCATTATTAATCATATGGTAAATGCCAGTCTCGGTCAATACAATTGGAACAAAACTGACAAATAAACAATGAAAAATGACATTTCAACAATATTTTGGCGACAGGAATTACGTTTTTCACCCACTGGTAATTATCAAAATCCTCAAGGAGAGATTTGAATCGTTAGATACAAAAAAGACTTGAACTCAAAAAGCTTAATATGCTTTAAGAGAACAAGTCTTTAATTCTCCAGTGATTCATCCGATCACAACAAGTTATTTCTTTCCCTGATATTGGGAGACTAATAGTTCAACAACTTCGATAATGTTCGCCTGATTTTCATATGAGAGATCTTTTATTAAAGCATCCAAAGAACCTGCTTTGATTTTCATAGACGCGTGAACGACATCGCAGAAAATATCATCCGCTGAAGCATTTATCGCATTAAGAATCGTGATCAGGTTTTCTCCCCTTGGGAAACATAATCCCCTTTCTATTTGTGAGACAAAAGCAACTGATGACCCGATTGTTTTTGCCAACTCGACTTGAGTCATTTGACTTTTTTCTCTGCAACTTTTTATTCTTTTACCAATCTTTTTATATATTTCTTTATTATCCATTTAATATCGCACCGTTACTTTAAAGTCATTTTGATTTTATGACAAGTTTATCACCTATTTATATTCAAATCAATAATTCTGATTCAAAAAATGATAAACAAACAATTATGCATTACAAATAAACAAAAATCGTCCGTTTAACCTTATTGTTTTCAAGTCAGAATATCAAAAAGCAGACCGTTTTACTGATCTGCCTTTTCAATCTAATATTTGATTATAAACACTTAAGAGTCTTTAGCGAACGCCTCTTTTCTTTTTTCAACTGACTGCTTTCTGAATTGCTTTGCGGTCATACCGGTAACCTGAACAAATTTCTTGCAAAATAGAGATTCGGTTTTAAATCCGGATTGCTCTGCCACTTCTTTTATTGATAGTTCTGTAAACTCCAGTTTTCTTTTCGCAACAGAGATCCGGTAATTAAGCAAATACTCCATAGGCGAAACATCGAGTTCTTCACGAAACAGTTCACTTAGTGAGTTGACGTTAATGGATGCTGCAGATGCAATATCTGAGCGAAGAATGTTATCTCTGTAATGACTCTCTATGAAAATGATCGCATTTTTCAAATGGTAGTTATTGATTGAGTTTATTGATCTTACTTGTACTCCTTCATTGTTGGTATCAATTATACCATAGAGTCTTTCAAGTACCAGCATAACCTCCATAAAGTATGATCTTGTCCTGCACGTCCAGTACCAGTCCCTTTGTATTTCAAGTTCTCCCTTGAGGTTGATGATTAGGTGTCTGAGGTTTTCTATGTGCTCATAGAACAATGGATAAACAAATCTCTCCGAATCCGTAAAAGGTTTCATAAGAAACATATCGTGAGCTGTGCCAATATTGGAATATTTGTCGCTATGAACAAGCTCAAACGTCATATTTGGGTTTAAAAACGAAGGATGAAAATAAACGGAATAGCACTTCAGTCCTTTTTTGCTGACAAGAACCGGATTAGTTCTTTCATCAAAGCAAATAACACAAGGAGCGTTGGCTTCGTGAAGTGTATCTTTGACCTTAAACTTAACTTTTCCGCGGTCGACGAATATCATCAAAAAACACTTGTCTTTTATATCGAGATCTTTTAGATTGTCTTCAAGTTTGCATTCGATCAAAGCTATCCTTCCGACATCATAAGCCATACCTACGGTTTGAGGATTCATAATGCCACATTCCTGAATGAGAAAACTATAATATTATTAATTATAATCGCTTAAATTGAAAAGCTCAATGCTTTTGTTGAAAAATATGATAAATAGATAATTATTACTTACAAATATACAAAAACAATGTTTTGTTCTTAGTTGATGACTTCGGATAACAAATGATCCTTCAAACTAAAAGTCTCTTGTGTTGGACTTTCTTCCTCTGATTTACCTAATGCAATTCCGCAGACAAGTCCCATATCGCTGTGCTCGATTTTTACTATTTTGTCTATATCCATTTCTTTACCGAACAGCTCTCCAATTACACAAGTGGATATCCCTATTCCTGTCGCTGATAACAGAATGTTCTGTACACATCCTCCAATGCTCAAAATGTCTTTTTCAAGAGGATATTTGCCATCCGATTTTACATATACAAGTATTAAGGCGCCTGCATTTCGGATAAATCTGCTGACGACAGTCAACATAGAAATCTCCCGCAAGATACTTTTGTTTTTTATTACGGCAAATCGCCAGGGACGTCTGTTTTTTCCTGAAGGAGCGTATATTCCAGCCTCAAGAATCATTCGAATTACAGTATCAGAGATTTCTTCATCGGAGAAACTCCTGATGCTCCGTCTCTCTTTTATGATTTCCATAATAGATTTTTCAGCCATCGATATACCCTTTCAGCTTGTTGCATAGATTTTTTAGAATACTAACTTCTTCATCTTTAATTTCCATAAGGATTGTTTGGATCCCTTCCAGGCTTGAGCTACTCTTTTTGATGGAGTATTTTGAATAGATAAATCTCGCTTTATCCGCCTTCTCAACCACTCTTTTGTATGATTCGCTCAGATTGTTGTTCCATCTGCATTTTATCTCAACAGCGTTTATTCTTCCCAGCATACACTTCTTGTGTTCCCATATAAACCGCATAATTCGATTATCTCTTCTCTCGTATGGAATACTTCCATCGTCTAATTTGTCAAAATACAAACAAATGAAGTCGTAAACCGGAACTCCCCAGACAATATCCTGGCAAGACATGGGATATTGAGACAAATCAGCAGTTAAGTAATTAGATAAACCATTATAGATCATTTCGAGATCTAATTCAACTATTTCATTTTCTTTCGCTTTTACCGCCTGGAGCTCACCGTAATCCCCTACACTACACGTTGAAGAAATAGCCTCTAAAAAACCCTGTTGGGGGGTCTCGAAAACTGTAAATATCCATCTCTGGTCATACGCGGCGATAGAAAACACCTCTTTTTCATCATCATACCCGATAATCAGGCCATCGTGACTGAAGTGATGTTCCCTATACCAACTTTTCCCCTCAACATAAAAGTCATCTACCCCATGAAACACAACGTAAAAACCGTCGTCAAGCATTGTTTTGATTATCTCAATCGGGCATCTTCGTATAAGTCGCATATTGACACATAATACGTTTAAAAAGGGAAGATCCAACGTTATTCCAGTGCCAAGGTTTAATTCCGGAGAAGTATACCCGTTCAGAAATCTGCGAGTGCACCTCCAGTTAACCGTATTGTTATAATACCAATTATCTGACGTCGGGTTTTGTTTCGCCGGTATCCCGGCGCACGACATCCAATGATATGTTGAGTACATCGGCTCATTATAAGGTAAGAAAACACGCTTCACTTTGCTGCAACTCCTTTTGTCTGACAAACCTTGAGTACTTATTTCCCGGCTTTAAATACCTTTTTATCATCTTTGATATTTCCTGTGCCTCTTTAAGATCTTGTTCATCAAATTCGATTTCTATTTCATAATCGACAACTCCAAGATATTCATTAACATCAAAGCAGATCTGCCCGCTTGTCCCGAAACAAAACGTCTCGCGGCGTGTAATCAGGGTGCCAAGAAACTGTACGTACATCGGTAATCCTTTGAAGAGTATTTTGTTCGGAAGAAAACCTATCTTCTTTTCGTATTCATCACTTGTTGAAAACTCTTCTTTGTTTTGAAGATGATTTTTGACTTGAAGGATTAGTTTCTCTCCATTTTGACGAACCCGGACAGTACGGTCGGATTTTAATAAACGGTAATCGTCTGTATCATAGTAATAGTTGATCTGAACCTTATTATCAGATTTATACCCATTTGTTTTTATCCGACGTTTTGTTTCTTCAAACGTGTTCTTCTCAACCAAAAATTTAAACTCTTTTTCAATTGAGTGATGCATTTCGAATTACCTTTCCGGAAGCATTTCTTGGAATACTGTCGACTATTTCAATTTCATCGGGTAATTCGTACAACGGGAGTTTCTCTTTGCAGACAGAATATATTTCCGGTTTACTCAATTCACTCACAACTCTGACAACGATTTTTTCTCCAACAGTATCCTTTTTCATTCCAAATGCGAGAACGTCCTTAATTTGGCTGCTTGTTTTGAGTGCGTTCTCAATTTCCTGAGGGTAAATGTTCATTCCCGCGCGAATAATCATATTGTCTTTTCGACACTTTATGTAAATTCGATGGTTTTCATCAACTTCTGCAACATCCCCTGTATGAAGCCAACCGTCAACAATTGCCTTGTTCGTTTTCTCCGAATTCCTGTAATATCCTTTCATTACACTTTTCCCGCGGACACATAGTTCATTTTCCTCAACTTTAACTTGGAGTGACGAAAGCGGAATTCCGACAGATGTCGGATTGGAATCGAATTCCTCTGGAGGAAGGTAAGACACACGGGGGCTCGCCTCGGTCAGCCCATACACGTTATATATATTGGCGTCAGGGAATGCATTCCTCATCTTAACTGCAACATCAGCAGTCATACATTCCCCGCTCACGGCAATTGTTTTTAATTGTCGCTTTTCGGATGACTTGTTGTTCAGAAGGGATAAATGGTAGAAAAGAGTGGGAGTACCGCAAAGAACAGATATTTTGTCTTCTGATATTCTTTTCATTACGTTGACAGGGACAAAACCTTCCGAAAGAAATACGATACGAACACCCTTGATGAGCGAAATAAGCAACTCGCCTGTTAAAACCGCGCAGTGATAAATTGGTCTGGCAATTAAAATTGAATCTGATTTATCGATCTTGAAATATTCGTCTATATCTGTCAAGTTCGTCAAAAGATTGTCTTCCGTTATCATCGCGCCTTTCGGGACGCCGGTGGTCCCGGACGTACACATTATTAGAGCGACGTCAGATAGGTAGTCGGATTCTTCCTCGGTTTTCGAGGAACCGATTATACCTTTATCCGTAATCAGGTTGTTTATATCAATTGCTTTTATTATGCTGTCTATATGTTTCTGCCCATATTGAATCGACAGCGGAACTACGGTGATATGCGAATATAAACACGCCAATAAGTAAACAACCGAATCAATGCAGCTATTACAAAGTAAACCGTATTTATCTCCTCTTATCCTTTTCCCGATTTCTTCTGACTGTTTGATCACGTCTTCAAATGACAAGGCTCTTTGCCCTTCAATTATTACCTGGGAAGGAGTCCTCATCATTCTTTCTTTAATGAGGTTATACAGCATTTAGTCCTCCACGTACTTTCCGATCAGAGAATAGATTTGTTTGACCGTTTGAAGAGCATGAGGATCAAGATCGCTTTCGTCAATCTCAATACCAAACGTGTCTTCCAATTCCACTATGAATTCGACCATACTCAAACTGTCGATGCCCAAATCCTCTCGTAAGTTGTTTTCCGGTTCAATATCTTGGCAGAAAAAACTATCCCTTAAAAGACCATTGATCGTTTCTTCCATGTCCTTTTTCCTCCGTTTTTTGGTTCAGTGATTTCAATAAAGCTATATCATTTTTGTTCATATCCTGAAGAATAGTAAAGCAAATGCGCTGCAGGTAGTCTGTGTTTTTTAAGTGGGTTGATATCGCATAATATTTTTGTGCCTTCCTGAGCGTATAATTCATAATCGACAAGTCGATATCGTTTGAGAACAACTCCTTCATTCTGCTTCTGCTTATCCAATATGTCAAAATGAAATTTTGCATACGATAGAGCAAGTCCCTAAAATGATACAGATCCGATTCAAAAAAATAAAACGGCGAAAGACTTATCAATTCTTTTGAATAGTCGGTATATGTGTTTACACAAATACGCTCACATCCTTTTTTCGGGCGTATTTGGAAAAACCCTTTGCAGTATGATTTTTTCAGGCTTGTCGATTCAATAGTTTTCGGGCAATCTTCCGGAGCGAACTTTAAAATGAAGTTCTCATCCTCCCATTTTATGTATGCCCATTTACTTGAACCGGCGGGCGAATCATAACTTAAAAACGATCCTGTAAACTCTTTTGATGACCGAATCGTCCTCTTGATTTGCGATATGCTTTTTTCTTCACTTTTGTTAGTGATTTCAAGTCCTATCTGGGGAAGTTTTTTTTCAAGACTATCAAGATTATCGTACTCACCCGGGCTCATGCCTGAAATGACAAAATAGTAAAACAATTCCTGTATTGGAATTAAACAATCGGAAATAATAGGACGAAAATTAACATTGTTTTCTTTCAAATAGCATATGATGGCGTCATCTTTACTCGAGAAGCCCATTTTACTTTTTGACAATTCTATTAACCTCAAATTTTATTCTTTCAAAGCACGTTTCTTCCGAGAGGAGAGATGAAACAATAATCCCCTTGTTTTTTTGAGCTATTTCTATATACAGATCGTGAAGTCTCTTCTGAAAATCAGGATTTATATATCTATCTTTTTCTTCAGGTCTCCTCCGGACTCTCCCGATTGCTTTTTCAACAGGCAAGCTGAGAAAAAATGACACGTCGGGTTTAATAATACTTTTCGCGATCTCATAAATCCATACATCGTCTGTATATCCTCGTGCGATCAGGTTTGCAAGACAGGAGTAAAAGTATCTGTCGCAAATAACTATATATCCTTTCTCTAATTTATCTTTGATTACTCTTCGAGTATGCTGAAGTCGATCCGCGGCGCAGAACAGGGAAAGAGCTCTGTACTCGAATCTACTGTTATCCGGCGAATCCGAAAAATTCCTGAATATCTCTGATTTTCGCACATAATCAGTCGGTTGTTTGGTTAAAAATACTTTATATCCTTCGTTTGTCAGCCATTCTTCCAGTTTATTGATTTGTGTCGTTTTCCCGCACCCGTCAAGACCGCAAAAAGTGATAAGTTTACCACTTGACTTGTTATCTTCCATTTCCAACTTCATATAAATGCTCCCTTCTTTTACCGCAGAAAACCCAGTCTGAATAGTCAGAATCGTAGGAATACATTCTATTTTTCGCGGGATCGAAAACACGGTCCATAAATGTGAGATCTAAAGGCTTGATTGATTCCAAAAGCATATCAGTTGCCTCATCAACGATGTCAAACAACCGGGCTGTATAATAAAGTGCATAGTAACACTCATTATTTAAACCCAGTTCTTTTATTCTTTCGCTCAGTTTTTCTGCGAAATCAACGTTCATATAATTCCGGAAAAACACCAAAAAATCACAATATTTATAAAGCGAAATGTCCCTCCCCATCTCAACCCATTTATAGGTCGTGGCTTCTTTGTAAAGGTGAGCACAGAGATGGATGAGAAAATCCGTTGGATCCAATGTTAAAACACTTCCGAAAATCAAAGGTTGAGTGTTTGAAAGGAATTTCCCAACTATATCCGAATCCGCTCCTGGCATAAACCCGAGGCTGAAATTTACGTCAACTTCGAGATACTTCATATAGGGCAAACCGATTTCTTTAATAAACGGGACAGTTTCTCCTCTGTTAATCCTCGAAGAAATGATCTCCGATCTGCCGGCAGGGATGAAACCGCCGTTTTGAATTTTTCCTTGTTTGAATCCGGCCCCTTTGAGAATTGTTGAAAGATCCGTTATGTATTCGGGCTGCACCAAAATGTCAATGTCATTGGACGTCCTTTGTCCTCTCCGATAGAGACTTACGAGGTATGCTCCTTTCAAAAGAGCATAAGGGAAATGAAAGGATTCGCATAACGGCTTCATCTGGTTCAAAGATTCAATAAAGCAGTCCGTTAGAAGTGAACTGAAAGAGTAGATTGAATAAAGAGTATTTCTCATCTCTCTGTTTAATGCAGGTAACAAATTAAGAGATTCGAGAGTGGTGTACGCGAGAGCTCCTATTCTGTTAAAAAGCAAATGTCCAAGAATGTATGGATAATCCAGGCCGGAATTCATATACGATTTTATTTTGTCTCGGTCCGCCGCATCCCCTTTGCATACTTCAAGAATCCATTTGTTTTCTTCTTTTTTATTGTTTTCCATTCATGTACCCCCTAATAATGGCTTTATCGTGGATTTACGGAGTAATTGCTTTTCTCTATGGTTTCTTTGATTTCTCCGTTTTCAATTACAAATACTCTGTTTGCTTGAAGAGATGAGTTTGGCTTGTGCGTAACAACAATAATGGTTATCTCTTCTGACAATTTGGTTATCGAACTATTGATTATCCTTTCCGACACATTATCAAGAGAACTTGTTGCCTCATCAAAAATCAATATTTCCGGGTTTCTTAACAGCGCTGCTGCAATTGAGATCCTTTGACGTTGGCCTCCGGAAAGCCGAACTCCCCTTTCTCCGATTTCGGTATCAAATCCTTCAGGCAAACTCATGATAAAATCATAAATATTCGCCTTTTTACACGCTTCTTCCATCTCTATTTCGGTTGAATCCAAAGCCCCCAAAACAAGGTTCTCTCTTATAGTCATATTGAAAAGGTAATTATCCTGCATTACGACCCCGAATTTTTTCAGTAGGTCGTTTTTCTTTATCCTTGATATCTCCTTGTCATCTAACATAATCCTTCCTTTTTGAGGAGAATAAAGTCCAAGGATCAGTTTAATAAGTGTGGATTTCCCACATCCGGTCTTCCCGGAAAAGGCGACATAATTACCTTTTTCAATATTCAAAGATATTCTTTTCAATATATCGCTTTCTTCAGAGTATGAGAAGCACACATTTTCCGTTGTGATTCCGGATAAAAAAGCGATATTTGATAAATCGTTTTCTTCTTGCGGAAATGATAGTGTTTCACAAACTCTTTCATAATACGGAGCATTTGTCAGCATCGCAATTCTCTTTGCATGCAATCTATCAATAGCCGAAAACATTGATGCAAAATATTCCGAAAACATAATCAAAAAACCGACTGAAATATCGTTTCTGATTACAAAAAACGTTCCAATAACATATATCAAAACTTTAGTCAGATAATTTGACTTGAAATCGTTAAATATCTCACCGTAAGCCCAATATCTGATTGATTTTATCCCTAGTTTTGCAAGGATTGATCTGTGTTTTTTAAAACGCGAGAAGAATTCTTCCTCCTTGTTTTGAGCTTTTATTTCACGCCAATATTGAAGGGTGTTGAATGTTGACGTGTAATATTCACTATTTGCTTTTCTGACTTCCTCGTTGACCTTCTTTGTTCCTCGACCAATTAAAAAATTGAGAAGAATGACAATCGGGACCACGACAAACGCACACAGAATGGTCATGCGGAAACTGATTGACAGGGCCAAATAAATTGTTGTCACAAGCGTAATAATTGAAATAACATAATTAACAATCTGATCTTCAACAAACCCACTTGTCGCATCCGTATCATCCAAAACACGCATTTTGATATCCCCGGCAGAGTATTTCTCAATAAATGAATATGGCGCAAAACAGACCGCTTTCAGCGCATCTGTTTTTAACGATACCGAAAAAGTATTTTGGATCTTTCTGCTGAGAATTGTTTTTACGCCGGAAGCAAAAAAGTCAAATACATATATCAACACCATCCCAAGAGCGACGATCCAGAATCTCTCAACCATCAGTCCCTTGATTACGTCATCTATAAGGATTTGGAATAGTTTGGGGGAGATAAACGATGACAATGTAGCCAACAAATTGATAAAGAGAAGTAACAGAGCCGGCCTTCGGACATTCCTTATATGCCTTTTAAGTAATCTGATCGCTTTAATCCTGCTCTTCATACCAAACACCCAAATAATTGTCTATACGTTTTTGAACGTCGCTGCAATTCATCATGTGAGCCAATCGCCTCAATGCCGCGATTATTTATCACAATTATCCTATCGCAGGACTGAATCGTTTCTAATCGGTGAGAAACCTGCAAAATCGTTGTTTCTTTCATATTTTCGGTTATGTAATTCAACAACTCTCTTTCTGATTCAGCGTCAATTGCAGAAGTTGCTTCATCCATAATCAGCAGATCAGGGTTTCTGAGTAGTGCTCTGGCAACCATCAGTTTCTGCTTTTGTCCGCCGGATAATCCTCGGTTTTCAGAACCGATGACCGTATCTATTCCATCTGGCATTCCAATTATTGCCTTTTCCAGTCCGACAGCACTTAACACATTCATCAATTCAGAATCAGGATAGTTATCGCCAAGCGTAAGATTAAACCGGATTGTACCTTCAAATATTACCACGTCTTGAGAAATCACCCCAATTCTCCTTCTCAACGAAAAAACATCAATCTGTTCGATAGGCATCTGATTAATAAGCAATTCTCCACTGTTTATTGAATAAAACCCCATAATAAGCGATAGAATTGTAGTTTTTCCATTACCGCTCTCACCAACAATTCCGATCTTTTCGCCTCGATGTATATTAAACGATACGTCATTAAGGACCGGGTTATCTTCCTCATACTTGAAGAAAACATTTTTGAACTCTATCGAAGAAATGGCATTGATTTTGTCTCCTGTTGTTCTTTCAGTGGTCAACTCAAGTATCTCAGTCACGCGATCAACACTTACTTTCCGTGTGAACCAATCCAGATAGATGCGCAGCATCCAATTGAGTTTTCTACGCAATAAGTTTATATATTGGAGACATGCAAGAAACACGCCTACCGTTAATTGCCCGCGAAGAACCAAGAACAAAGAATATCCATATATCCCTAATGTTGTTAAAAGATTTACGAGATCTGTTCCTTCGCCGACGAAAAACTCTATCTTAATTGTTTTGTTACCAAATGAAATTATCTTCTTTAAAAGAGAAACACATTTGCTCTCAGCCCATTTTTCGGCACATGTGAGTTTAATCTCCCGTATCCCTTTTATTAAATCAAAGACAAGACCGGTAAGCTTACCCGATTCCTTTCTCGATTCCTGCGCATATTTCTCAACTATTTTGCCGCTTATCTTAGAAATAATAATCGGGACAATTGCAGCAATTAACAGAAGAATTGACATCACAATACTTGTTCGTGCAACCAGGATCAGAATACCCACACACATAAATGCCGAGTTAATAAAATGAAATCCATTTCTTAAAACTGCGTGAATATATTGATCTGCGTCTCCATCAATACGTGTCAAAATATCCCCGCTGTTTATCTTCGATAGGAATGAAGCCCTCGAATGGATTATCAGGTCAAACATCCTGTTTTTTATATCAAGAACGAAATGATTATTCAGATACTGCCAAACAAAAGCATATGTGAAATTGATGGAAGCAGCTCCGACAAACATGATGAGATACTTCATTCCTATTCCAAAGAACTTTGAATAGTCACGCTTGTATAGTACTTCATCTACCAAATCAGCAAGATTGAGAGGAAGCAATACAGAGATTACATACAAGAGAATAATACACACTTCTGCAACGAGAAACACAAAAAAGTATTTCCTTGCGAATGACCATATGTTTTTGATGCGATAAAGATTGTTTTTCATCACCGTTCAGCGCTTCTTTTCCTTTTCTCGCGTTTTCGGTAATCATAACACAAAAAACGACGCCCGTGTTTTCCAATCGACATCCAAATGTGTACTTTTGAAACAGAAATAAAAATAGGCAATTCGGTAATTAATGTAGATAATAGAAAGCGACGAGATAGGGGAAATGGGAGTTTTCGGATCAAATATGTTTCCAATCAATTCAATTTTGTTTCCAATCAATTCATAATAGTCTCTGTTTATTTATGAAAGTCTAATTGCGGGTTATAATAACTCTGTATGCGATTTCACGTAATAATCGATTGAAAGGATGCATTAGAGTTGTTTGCCGGCACTACTAACAAACAGGATAAGAATAAAATCGTACTGGTAGAAACATACTATATGGATCGTCTCGACCCGCAAATTCTATCCAACGATTGTTTTAGTATAATAATTATCAAAAGCGGAAGTCTGACAGCGAAGATTAACGATGTCCCTTGTCAGATCGCAGGTCCTGTTGCAGTTTGTCTTGACGAACTAAAGAAAATAGTGATTTCCTCAAACCTCACCGCCGAAGTGCGGATTATCAAATTCAACCCTCAATTCTTAAATGTAAATATGTTTATCAGTACTGTCAGAAACTCGCAATATGATCACCTGTGTCAGCAACATGCTTTTTTCCAGTTGTCCCCTTTTCTGACGGATGACATAAACAAAATGTTTATTTATTTGAATGAAGATACCCTCGGCAAGATTGTCGATGCTTTTAACAATCTTACAAGAAATTTGGAAGAGCAAAAAGATTGGTACTGGCCTTGCAGAGCAAGATCAT
Source organism: Clostridia bacterium (assembly GCA_017518975.1). GTDB lineage: Bacteria > Bacillota > Clostridia > Oscillospirales > CAG-272 > RUG11130. The sequence goes on along the minus strand of JAFWTH010000098.1, from coordinate 27,833 downwards.
ACTTCATTGATATCATCAATATTTTTGAGCGAATATTTCACAATTATTACATTGAAACGTCGTATGATCCAAGCATCAGCGTTAGGGTTTCCAGTGAATTCAAAAACCTTCTGGCATATGTACATAATCATCTTGACGAGAAAATAACTCTTGATTCTCTATACTTGAAATTCAGGATAAACAAAAATCAGATTGAAAACATTTTCAAATACTATCTGCATTTGTCTTTCTATGAATACTTACAGCAAGCGCGACTTCAGCAAGCTAAATACTATCTGAGCTTTACTGAATTGGACGGAGAACATATTGCTTCGCGTATAGGGTTATCCTCATCACAGAATTTCTGCAAGTTTTTCAAAAAAATGTCCGGGACTACACCAAAAAAATTCCGAAGTGAAACTGTTATGCGTCGAAAAACAGATCCGGAACTGATTGAACTTCAGTTGTCCCAACAAAGATAATCATAATACTATTCCAAAATCCCCATATGTGTTGAGATTGCGGCTATACCACCCGTGAAAGCGTATAGCCGCTTTCAGTATCTCTAAATACAAACAAGTAAATCTTATCAAAGTCATAGTTTCCTGAGTATTAACCGGATTGTCAGAAGCACTAATGGGATGACTAAAAAAACAGACAATTTTGCCTGTCCCCCATTCATTTCAAGCATAATTCAACCATTGAAAGGATTTAAATATGTTTCCTGAAATTGTAAAAAAACTAACAGCAATTCCATCATTTAATTTTTTACACTCCCTATGGTACAATAACCCCCATCAAAAGAATAAGGTTGGGGAGGTGTTCTTATGGATATAAAAGCACGACTCCGACCGTTCTATGTGGCTAAAATGCTCTATGAGCAGACTGACGAGGATCATTATCTTACAATAGCACAGATAATTGATCAGCTTGAAGCCAACTATGGGATATCTACAACCAGAGGTACGGTTGGTGACGATATCAAGGTACTTCAAGAATTTGGATTTGATATCGAAGTTGAACAGTCCACTCAAAAGAGAATATACTTGATAGGACGGACATTTGATCTTCCGGAACTCAAAACCCTGATTGATGCTATTGAGTCGGCACGCTTTATTCCAAAGAAAAAAAGCGCGGATCTCGTGAAAAAGATCGCTTCTCTTTCGAGCAAGCATACCTCGGCGGATCTTGTTCGTAACGTAGACGTAGAAAACCGTCTCAAAACCGATAACCAAAAAGTGTTATATATTATGGACGCTTTGAATGAAGCGATCAACAAAAAGAAAAAGGTATCCTTTCAGTACTTCAGTTACAACGCGAATAAGAAGCAAGAAATAAAGAACGGCGGGTTTACCTACATATTCAGCCCGTATAAGCTCATATGGAACGGCGACTATTACTACGCCGTCGGGTTTTCAGAAAAACACAAAAGTGTCGGTAGTTTCCGTGTAGACCGAATTGTCAAGCAGCCAAAAGTTCTTGAAGAACCAGCCATTAGTCCTCCGGATGGGTTTGATCTGAATGTATTTCTCAACTCTATGTTTAGGATGTACAACGGTGAACGGAAGCAGGTGGAGTTGATCTGTGATAATGATCTGATGGATGCGATTATTGATAAGTTCGGGAAAGACGTTGCGGTGTCCCCCAACGATTCAGAATCATTCCTGGTAACTACCAACACTTCCGTTGGTCGTGTTTTCTACAGTTGGATCTTCGGCTTTGGCGGTAGGGTATCAATTCTGTCACCGGATGACGTAAAAGAAGAATATGCAAAAATGGTTAGGGATGTGGCGGCTGTTTTGGCATAAGAGGTAGAATGTGACGAAACGATAAACATTATCAAGTGATTATTCCAATGCAAAGAATAGTCTGCGAGGTGCAACCAATTGGTTGCACCTCGCTTTTTTCACCCAAATTTCCTCTTGCATTTTTCTCAAATCCGGATATAATGTGATAGTGAGATTAGGAATCCCAGATAGGAGCGAGCGCCGATATGAGAAAAAAAGATCCTATAATCCTCGAGCAGATTCTGAAATATATTAATAAGTATTATCAATCAAACCGATCTGCTCCCACCATCAGTGACGTTGCAGAAGGAGTCAACGTCTCACGATCAACGGCTCACCGGTATTTACAGGAATTAGGAAACAGAGGCGTCCTTACATACAAGAGAGGAATTATACGTGCCCCTGAGAGCGCAAAGCTACGTACTGAATATGTTTCCGTTCCTTTGGTTGGCTCCATACGGTGCGGTTCTCCGGAAGAGGAAGACGAATACGTTGAAGAATATATAAGTCTTCCGGTATCTCTCTTTGGAAAAGGTGATTTCTATATTTTGCGTGCAAAAGGCGACTCAATGATCGACGCCGGGATCGACGAAGGAGATTTGGTCATTATTGAACGCAACTGCCCCGTTTCACCGGGAGATATTATCGTTGCACTCGATCCTGATAATCAAAATACATTGAAAAGATTTGTTGGGTACAGCGAGGAAAAGGAAGGATATATTCTTTCTTTTGAAAACAAGAACTGTTACCCGGGGGAAACAATCTGCCTCAACACATTGGAAACACAGGGTATTGCACGGCATGTCATTAAATCCCTCGGAAAATCTCGTATGTCAGTTCAAAACGAGTGAGTTTCTCAATAATACATTTTACAAAGGAGCGCGGCAATGCCGGATAACTGGACAATTTACTCTTGGTATTGCCCGAACTGTAAAAATGAAGTTGCCGGGATGAAGAACAAAAAGAATGAAATACGTGTGACGTGCAGCTCATGCGGGACCAGGATGATAAGAACAATCATAGGCAGAAGACATGACGTTATTAGTCTGTTTGCGCCCGCCGGGCAAGAGCGAATAGACCAATAATCTGTTTTCGCATAAATACTACTAAAATTGAATCGACGGCATCACGACGGAAAGGCTGGGATGAAACAGGCCGCGCAAGTCCTTCTCCAGGTCACTTGACCGTGCGGCAATATTTATTGCCCGAACAATCAACCGGTGATTAAACCAGATAAACATGAGAGGTCACCGGCAAGGTAAGACGCCATTAGTCTGCCTTGTCGGTGACCTTTTTTGCTTTTCAAACAAAATATCACAGCCTGAAGTACAAGGGCCAAGGATACAAATACGCTTTTCATTTTTGAAAAGAGATATTGGTACCCTTAGATTTCTGCGTCCTTTTCAGGCTTGCAGCTTTCGGAGTCCTTTGTCTGGAGTGTTTGTGTCCTTTGGGTCGCACACACGGCGGGAAGGACTCTTATGTTATTTGAGTGGCAATGCTTAATTGCTGAATACCCGTGATCTCTGTTTTTTGATTTCAACCCAAATACAAAAAACAAAGGAGATCACAAAAATGGAAAGAACATACGTATTAACTGTTTTCAACACAGTTACAGGGGAATATGAAAAGGTGTCTGTCAGCAAAGAGGTGTACCACGCCTATATGCGGACGGGATGGAATATCAAAGATAATAACAAACGGTTTTATGCACGCGAGATACAACTCAGCTCGTTAATCAACGGTGGATCTGCTTCACACGAGAACTATAAGGAGTTTGTCGATAACAGTAATGATCCAGAAACTCTCTACGAAAAAAAGGAGCAGATAGATGCATTGTACACAGCGATTGCAGAACTAAACGAGTCGGATAGACATCTTGTTCGTGCATTGTTTTTTGCCGGACAAACTGAGCGTGAGTATGCAGACCATATCGGCGTCTACCGTAATGCCGTGCATAAACGGAAAGTGCGGATATTGAAACAACTCAAAAAATCATTGTAAATTGAACCTGTGGGTGTGCAAAAGCCCGTTTTTCTCCCCTATACAAGTGAGGGAGATAATCGTTCCTCATTGTTCTTTTACAATCGAATAGTACAGCGCATCTTTTACATTCCTTCTGCCGTCGGGAAACCGGCAAGCCACATGAGCGAACACCCGGACAAACACGGTCTAAAGATGTCCGGAGTCTTCAGGACTCAGACGTTTCGGCGCAACCGCAACGAAGGCCATGACAAGCAGAAGCAATAATGATACTTGCGTCCAGTCCTAAAGTCGAGCGTTGAAGCGGCAGGGTGCCGTGAGCCGTCGCAACAAAGGAGGGCGTCTCGGAGAGATCCTCGGAGGGGTGTGATTCCCATGAGGCCTGAAAGTCAAAGCCTTTCATCTGCACAGGCCGGAAGGTGCGTTCCCGTTTATCGAGGGCGTCGTGGACAAATATCGGTTTAGATTCAATAGATTGATACACGAAACGGGCCGCCGTCTGAAAAACCACTCTGACGGCGGCCTTTTACTTAACAGGGAATATCACCGGAGATCTTCATTCTCCAATAATTCTCCAATACCCTTTTCGATCAGAGCCAACTCGCTCTATGATTCCTTTTTCCTTTAAAGATTTCAGAAGCGCAGCAACCGTTTTTCTGCTTATCTTCAATTTTTCAGCCAGTTGGGGCATTGTGTATCCGGGATCTTCCAGAAGGCATGCTAATAACCGACGCTCTTTTTCGGTCACTTTATCAGTCACCTTATCAGTCACCTTATCAGTCACCCTGATAATGCGATCTTCAGGTCCCGTGAACTTTATCATTATATCTCCCGGATTGACCGTGTATTCCGGCATCGGGAGATTATCAGCCCTGAGAGCGCTGCATATCTTCTCGATACCACGCCCCCAGCTTTCAATAAACCCTGCGTAATAGAACACGGACGCAATATTGGGATTGTACGGCTTCGACGCGTGCTTTTGCATCAATTTCTCATACGTCCAATCTTCCGGTAGACTTCCGACATTGGCTACATACAGACGATCTTCGTATACGCTGACCTGAACCGGAATCCCAGACTGATACTGCTTGTGGCAAACCGCGTTCAAAAGCGCTTCGCGAAGAGCTTCTTCAGGAACAAAATACCGCTCAATTCGATGAATCCCTTCATAGCTAATCTTGGCTCTCATGTATTTCAGATAAATCACTTCAATAGCCTTATCAACCTGCTCGAGCAAAGAGCCGTGTATTTCGTCCTGATAAAGCAGATCGGCGTCGTTTTCAAAATACCCGATCTTGATAAAAGCGCCGAGCTGGTATTTCTCAGGATCCTTGCTGAACAGAAGCATAGCGGCGTTTGTAAGGTATCCGTCTCTTGTCAGATGAAGCTTTTCAAGGAGGATATCTTTAGGCTCTTCAAGCAGACTCGGTTCTATTCTGCTCTTTTTTGCGGCAAGTTCCCGGAACCTGTCTATGGCATGATCGTCAACGTCGCTGATTTTGAAAGCAGGGAACGGCATATTGTCCCATGTCGCTCCGCGCTTACGGAGCAGGAAAGCTTCCAGCGCAGGACCGTTCAGGACCTGCTTTGTACTGCCGCTTCTGTAATGATAAATTCCCTTGTACGATATTCCGACAGGATAAGAAGGAACGTCAATTTCAATATACTGTAAATTACCCTTTTGCAAGAGATTAACAGAAACAACGATCCCCATACCGGATTGAACCTTGTTAGGAATATCTTCCAATAAGGATTTATAGTTTTTGACTCCGACAACGTCGCCGTTATCGTCACATCCAATATAGATCTTGCCTCCCTGAGCGTTTGCAAAACCGCAGATCCATTTGAGGTATTCATCCCGCCAGGATTCTTTATATTCTATATTCTGGCTTTCCGGCATAATCTTATCCTCCGTTTCATTTACGGGCATATTGTACCCTATTTGATGGGGCGTAGTCAATGAGTTCCTGTAAATTCGTCTTGCACTGCGAGCAATGAACAGGGTTCAACAATGCGTCTGGCGGTTCGTTGAACGCGTCCCGATGATAACAGTATCTGTGGGACGTGTTACAGCAATTTTTCCGGAGTATTCATTCTTCCGGTCCATCCCTGCATTCTTGCCCATTCTTTGGTTTCTTCCGGATCTCCATAGTCGAAATGTTCTGCGCCTTTTCCGTGAATCCCAGTCAGCATTTCACAGTATCCGCCTATTCCTCCGACGTCATCAAGGACAGGCAATCCGTCGAGTGCGATGCACAACGGTCTGCACTTCATAATCACAGTGGCAATCTGATCACGTAATTCTCCTTCAATTATCTCTCCGCTTTTGTATATCGGAGTCTGGTCATCAAAGACCTGTTCGTCAGTTATGGCGGGAATGATATACCCTGCTTTATCCGGATGATCCCACGCGTCGTCACTGTAATACTCATCAAGGAGTCTGACCCTGACCTCCCATCCGTCGCCGTAGTCATACTCGTAAATAAGTTCATTCGCTAGAGGCAGAGCGGTTCCATCAAGTATGTTCATCTTCTGCCAGTAATGGTACTCATTATCTGCTTTTTTGTCGTTTTCTTCAAAACGTTTATTCGCATCGGCTATTAGCGCTGCCAACTTATCATCGTCAACTCTTTCGCCAAGGATCTCTGTAATCTTTAAACGCTCGAGTAGTTCCTCAACTCCTCCTGTTTCAGCGAATATATTATTCATTTCATCACATGTAACCTCTGCGATATTCCTTACTCTGGGGTTGATTATCAGATTCTCTTGCTCCGCCTTACTCATATTCATCCATTCTGAGAACGAGGGAGAAACGCGAATCGTTTGATTTTCTTTGATAAAACGATTGACAGCGGATCTGGCTTCCATGAAATGTTCGGAGATCCCGTGATATTGATACATACCTGTATACTTCCTACGGAGCCAGGTCTTTACGCTGACGCTTTCATCATAGTCGTCGTCCCAATACAAGTCTTCCATTTCATCCGTCGGAAAGCGAAAATAGATACCACAGTATTCGGACCATTTTATAAAGTTGTTGCGTGTTAACTGAGCAAAGACATTTTCGGGCAGTTTGAAGTGGTGAAGGTGGCAGTTTTGCCATCCAAACGCCCTTTGAATCACGTAATGCAGAGAATGAAGGTCGATCCTCGCAGGAACCAGAATCTCTCTTGTTATTCCTTCTTTAACTTTCCCGTATTTTCTCAACACGTCCATATCAGCGCCGTCAATGTTCAGTTCAAGCCCAAGTTTTATAACCTTGAATTCCCTTTGTTTCATATCATCTTCCCATTCCCCTCTTGCTTTTTCGTTTCTTTGTACCTGATTATCGGCGACATGTTTATTGCGTTCCCTGTATTTTTCAAGCCTGATCGCTCCGGGAGTTTTTTCTTCTCCGTTGTAGATAACCGTGTCGTACGGAAGGTAAGTTGAAACTGTTGCCATTGAACAACCCAACTCATCCGCTATCTCTTCAAGTCCCATACCGCGCCTTTTTAAAGCAAGCGCTTTTTCTGTTAATTCCGATTTAATGACGCCGAGCGTAACGAGTATTTTTCTGACTTTTGTCCGTGAAAGATTGAATTCTGTTGCCACTGCTCGAATCGAACCGACCTCCTCTTCCTGGCTGTTGTAATAAGCATCGCGAACCTTGAGCATGAACTCATAATCTCTTTCGTTTATCTCCATGTAAAATCTCTCCTCGCCTTGTTTGCGTTTCGTTTCGACATATTATATCACATCTTATTTGGGTTGTCAATATGTTGTTTCAATTCGACATAGATTTTTTTGGAATTTTCAGGAGGTTGCGTAAATTGATCCTTTGGGTGTGCAAAAGCTCGTTTTTCTCCCCTATACAAGTGAGGGATATAATCGTTCCTCAGTGTTCTTTGACAATTGAATAGTACAGCGCATTTTTTACATTCCTTCTGCCGTCGGGAAACCGGCAAGCCACATGAGCGAACACCCGGACAAGCACATACTGCAGGTGTCCGGAGTCTTCAGGACTCAGACGTTTAGGCGCAACCTAGACGAAGGCCATGACAAGCAGAAGCAATAATGATACTTGCGTCCAGTCCTAAAGTCGAGCGTTGAAGCGGCAGGGTGCCGTGAGCCGTCGCAACAAAGGAGGGCGCCTCGGAGAGATCCTCGGAGGGGTGAGATTCCCATGAGGCCTGAAAGGCAAAGCCTTTCGTCTGCACAGGCCGGAAGATGCGTTCCCGTTTATCGAGGGCGTCGTGGACAAATATCGGTTAAGATTCAATAGATTGATACACAAAGCAGACCGCCGTCTGAAGAAACAACACAGACGGCGGTCTTTTACTTAACACGGAGGAAATGAATGGAATATATCAAAAGAGGTCAGATTTACTATGCAGACCTTTCGCCCGTAAAAGGGAATGAACAGGACGGGACACGCCCGGTTTTGATTCTGCAAAATGATACAGGAAATAAACACAGCCAGACCACTATCGTGGCGCCGATCACAAGCGCTAAACCAAACTCATGCTTCCCGACTCACGTCAGAGTTGACGCAGAAGGACTGGTTGATGGCTCTATCGTTTTGCTTGAACAAATCAGAGTGATCGACAAGCGAAGACTACTTTGCTATGTCGGAAAACTCGACCGGAAAACAATGGGACGGGTCGACAAGGCCGTCATAACGAGTCTGGGCATCAAAGTCATGGAGGGACTGCTGGAATGACTGAAAGAGTGTACCTCTCCATCTTGAAGGAATATCCCGATGTCCTATCCGTGCAGGAAGTCGCAAAAATCCTTCGCGTCGGAAAGAATAAAGCTTACGGTCTTGTAAACGATGGAAATCTATCATCGATCAAAATGGGAGGGAAAATCATCGTACCGAAGTTGAGTTTAATACAGTTCCTTCTGAACGCAAAAAATATCAAATGAATCCCAAATAATCTCGCAAAGTCACTGGATATTCAGAGTGAAGTGTGGTATCTTTAATGTGCCGATGAAGATACCACATCATTCTGAAAACAAAATAAAAACAAAGGAGGTCAAAATGAAAAGAATAACAGGTCGATTGACCGAAAAGAATGGAAAGTGGTATGCCGTGATAAACCTCTACACGCCCGATGGCAAACGAAAAGAAAAGTGGCAAAACCTCGATCTTGAGGCGAAGAGAGGTACTAAGTCAGAAGCAAATTACAGACTCAATGAATTGCTTGCAAAATACAATTCCGGCGAACTCTACTTAATGGACACCATGACACAAGCAGAAAGAGAGCGAGTAAAAACGGCGAATACGCCTCTGCACGAATACATCCAAGAATGGTTGGAACAGTACAAGTACAACATAGCAGTGCTGACATACAGTGCTTACAGAGGCATGGTAAAGTCAAGGATCGTTCCATACTTTAGGAAAACGAATCTGGCACTCAAAGACATAACAGGTGAAGATCTGAATACTTACTATGCATATCTGCTCAACAGCGGACTAAAAGGCATCACAGCGCAAAAGCATCACAATTTGCTCCATCTTGTATTCAAGCACGCGGTCAAGCATCGGATTATACCGACGAATCCATGTGACCAGGCAAATCGTCCAAAGGCCGAAAAGTATATCGCCAATTATTACAACGCTGATAAACTGAAACAGCTTCTCAACTCATTAGAGGGCGATTCAATGAGGATCGTTGTAATACTGACCGTATACTATGGACTGCGCAGAAGTGAAGTCCTCGGTCTTAAATGGAGTGCGATTGACTTCAAGGAAAAAAGGATTCACATACGTCATAAAATCATTGAAGATAAAACAAGTGGAACAACAGTCATTCGAGGATTAGACGTAATGAAATCCAAATCGTCCTTCCGGAGTCTGCCTCTTATACCGTTCATTGAACAAGAACTTTTGAGAGAAAAAGAAAAACAAGAAGAAATGCAACGGGTTTTTAGAAGAACATATAATAAAGATTACCTCGACTATGTCTGTGTAGACCCTCTCGGAGAAATCATAAAGCCACAATATGTAACCGAGCATTTCAAAGTGATTCTTCGAAAGAACGGTATGGATCAGATACGCTTCCACGATTTGAGACACTCATGTGCCACCCTCATGCTCAGCAATAACGAAGAAATGAAAAGAATCCAGGCATGGCTTGGGCACAGCACGATAACCATTACTGCGGACACATATGCACATCTTGAAATGTCGAGTAAGGTAACGAGCGCAGAAAAAATAAGTGATGCCCTTGCAAATCTCGCAATGTAAAACATACTTATCGATGCAGGCTGACACGAGGATAAAAGCCAAAAAATAAGGAGCCGAAAAGTACAAGTTTTCAGCTCCCAATGTCGGAGAGGATGGGATTCGAACCCATGTGAGGTTGCCCTCAAACGGTTTTCAAGACCGCCGCGTTATGACCGCTTCGCTACCCCTCCGCGTGAATTATTAAGTTGTAAAACTGCGAGAAAACTGCGAGACGACCTTCTCACAAGGTGTACGGCAAAGTGGCAAACCCACAGTAGAATCAAGGGGTTTCAGAACAACCAAATGACGAACCCAGGAGTTTTTCAAGACCGCCTCGTTATGACCGCTTCGATACCTCTCCGTAAAAGCATCGTATATAATACCATATAGACGAAAAATTGTCAAGAACGGCAACGTAATATTTCAGTTCCTTCACGCCGATATTATAGTCAGCAGTAACAAAAAGGAGCTGACGAAAATGAACCCAAACCCGCGCACGGATGCGTCCTTGCTTTCGGATATATATAAATCGCTGAGGTCCGGTGCGGATAACCTATGCAGCGTGACCCCGAAGATCACAGATCGGTTTATGCTGACAGAAGTGACATCCCAAATCGAGCGGTATTCCGAATATGCGAAAAAAACCGAAAAAATGATGAGAGAACGGTCGCTTTACCCCCGGGAGCCGTCGTTCGCATCGCGCCTGATTTCGAGAGGCGCGATCGCCGTCGGCACCTTTCCCGGCACCGGCAGATCCGAGATCGCCGGGATGATCGCGCGCGGGGAGGCGCGAGAAGCGCGCCGTCTCGGTGAAAAACTCGAAAAGTGCTCGGCCGTGGGGTGTCATCCGGACGTTTCCTCCCTCGCCCGCGAGGTCATAGGATTCGAGTTGAACGGAGCGGAAAAGATGAAAGACTTTTTTTGACAGCCCCCTCTTTTTCTTCCTTGAAAACGTTCCCGTTCTGTGGTAAAATGAGCGCGAAGCAAGTCCGGAACGGAAAGGGGGAAACTCTGTGAGCGCAAACGCGAAAATCGCAGTTGTCGGCGCGGGACCCGCCGGGATGTTCGCCGCGCTGAAAGCGGCGGAATACGGCGCCTCCGTCACTCTTTTTGAAAAAAACGAAAAGGTCGGCAGGAAGCTCGCCATAACGGGAAAAGGCCGCTGCAACGTAACGAACGACTGCGCCCCTGCGGACGTTATCTCTCACGTCGTGCGCGGAGGCAAATTCCTCTACAGTTCCGTTTTCCGCTTTCCGCCCCGTCGGGTCATGGACTTTTTCGAGGAGGCGGGCGTTCCACTCAAGACGGAACACGGCAACCGGGTGTTCCCGGCGTCGGACCGGGCGTATGACGTCGTCGACGCTCTCCTCTCGCAGCTGATCTCGTCGGGCGTCCGGCTTCGCACTTCATGTCCGGTTCTGTCGGTTTTAAGGACAGACGGTTCTTTCGAGGTGAAAACGCGCTCGGGAACGGAAAAATACGACGCCGTCGTCATAGCGACCGGCGGGATCAGTTATCCGCTGACCGGTTCGACCGGCGACGGATACGCGTTTGCGCGCGCGTCCGGGGTGCCGGTCACAGATCTTTTGCCCTCGCTCGTTCCCGTTGAAACGAAGGAGGATTTTTCCGCTCTTTCCGGGCTGACCCTGAAAAACGTTGCGCTCACGGTGCGCTCGCAGTCGGGATCAGTTGTTTTCACGCGAACCGGAGAGATGCTTTTCTCCCATTTCGGAGTAACGGGTCCCATCGTTCTTTCCGCGACCGCATCCATGAGAGATCACCCCGTTTCCGGGTACAAAATGGAGATCGACCTTAAACCCGCGGTAAAACAGGATGAATTTGACGAGCGGCTTCGTTCCGTCCTCGAATCCTCTTCCGGGAAAGACCTGATAAACGCACTTCGCGGAACGGCGCCGGCGGCGATGATCCCGTACATAATCAAACAGGCGGGTGTCGATCCCAGATGCCGTGCGGGAAACATCAACCGTACAGCTCGCCGCGCTTTGCTCTCCGCCTATAAAGAATTCCGTTTGACGCCGACACGCTTCCGTCCGATCGACGAAGCGATCGTCACAGCCGGAGGTGTGGATCTCCGCGCGCTTGATCCGAAGACGATGGGATCGCGCGACGTCCCCGGGCTCTTCTTCGCAGGAGAAGTCATCGACGCCGACGCCTATACCGGAGGTTTTAATCTTCAGATCGCATTCTCCACAGGAGCCGCGGCGGGAGAAGCCGCCGCATTCAGCGCAGAATAAAAGCAATCAGCCGCCCTTGAAGGACGGCTGATCGTTTTTTGCTGAATTAAAGACCTTTAATAAAGCAATACCAGTACCCTGAATTACTCTGCTGCCTGCTGCTTCATAGCGGCAAAGCACTCGCTGCAGTATACGGGTCTGTCGCTGGTCGGCTGGAAGGGAACCTTCGCTTCGCCGCCGCAGTTGGCGCATACGGTAGTGAACATCTCTCTCTGCTCACGAGCCGCGTTCTTTCTCGCGTCACGGCACGCCTTGCAGCGCTGAGGCTCATTCTGGAAGCCTTTCTCAGCGTAGAATTCCTGCTCACCTGCAGTGAATACGAAATCCTGTCCGCATTCCTTGCACTTCAGGGTCTTGTCCTCGTACATTTCCTTACCTCGCTTTAAAATATGGTATTTTTTTGCCCTCGACGGATTCCGACCGTCACCTTTGTAAACAACGCTCTGAGTTAAGCTATCCGGGCATATGATATATTCAGCCCGCGGGCTTTCGCCCGCAGACGGATTATCGGTTTTCGGAAAGGCTCCTGACCTTTGCCTTCGCGCGGTAAAGCGCGTTATAAACGGATTTTTCAGACACTCCGAACGCCACCGCCGTCTCACACGGCTTCGCCCCTTTGAGGTACGCGCTGAAAACCGCGGCCTCAAAAGACGACAGAAGATCCGAAGCGCGCTCAAAAAGATCAGCGGGATCCACGTCGCCTTCAGCGCTCTGAACGGACGCTTCCGCGATCCCTCGTCTGCCGCCCGCGCGTTTGAGTCTCATTTTTCGTGTCCGGTACTTTCTGAAAAGGGAGATCATAGCGTTCCTGACGCAGATCTTGGCGTAAAGACCGAACGTCACTCCCGGTTTTGATTCCGGATCGTACGTACGTATTGCGCGTAGAAAAGCTATCCCCGCCTCCTGTTTGAGGTCTTCTTCCGAAAAAGCGGCTCCTGCCTCCGGATCTGCAGATACGATCGACGAGCTGAACGACGATATCGCGGCGCCGATCATCCCGCCGTATTCCCGCAAGAGCGCCTCGTATGATTCGCCGTCTCCCGCCTTTGCCGCACGGACAAGATCCCCGACGTCGCTTTTTTTATCAGTTTTTTTCATACCGTTTCAGAAAACCGCTTTTTGAGGTATTAAGAAATATAACATAATTTCTAACCGTTGTCAACACTTTTTTAAAAAAAGGGGCAGAAATACGTCTTATATTCATCCCGGTTTGTGCAAATTACAGATTTTTCGTGCTTTTTTGATCTTCCAATTCAGTTTTCGAACAAATAATTGACGTTTCCGGTGAGAATTGCGTGAATACCGCGCAAAACGACGTCCGGGTTCTCGTCAAAGTTGAGACGCATCCGGTTAAGCTGATATACGGTATCCACTCTGACGGACACTTCGAGCGCCTGAACGTCTTTGTCCCTGATCGAACAACGGAATATATAACCGGTCCCGTCCCTCTCGAACGATTGGTCTGCGACGGCTCCTCGTTTCTCCAGCGAAAGGTGGCGCATCGCGGACAGATAGCTCTTTTCACGGACAGCTGCCATCAGCACGTTCTCCGACAGCGTGTCCGCGATAAGTTTGCCCGACTTTGTGATAACGTACATCTTCGCCGGGTCTGCAGTCTCCTCGTCGTCGCGGGGGAGCCCGGGGACCGGATCGCCGTTTTCGTCGACTTCGGCAACGTGGCCGGATCTCAGCAGATCGTCAAACTGTTCAAAAAAAGCGAAATAATCGGTAACACCGTCCCGTATAACGATTGAACCGATATCCGTATAACTTAAAGGATACCCTATCCTCTCCATAAGATACAGGATGAATATCTTGATTTCTTCCGGATTCTGAAGTTTCATGTTTATCTCGGACTTCCTTTTCAAAAAAGAGAATGAGAGGCGCAGGACCGCCGGTGACCGGGGTTCTGCGCCGTGTTGTCGATTTGGTTTTTTCGGGGATCTGTTTTACTCCTCATCTTCGGACGGCTTGTATTTCATATAATCTTTCATCTTGACTTTTCTGAAATCGACGAGTCCGTAGCGGTCTGTTCTGAATCCGGAGAGGATCCCGGACGAAACGTACGCGTTCTGCATAAAGACGAGCGGGCAGACCGGCATATCCTCAAGCAGAAGTTTTTCCGCTTCGTGGAGCAGCTTCGCCCTCTCGGAGGCGTTCGGTTCGTCGTACGCTTTTTCGATAAGTTCGTCGTACGCCGCGCTCGAATATCCGGTCACGTGACGGTAGATCTCGTAACTTCCGGATTCCATATCGACACCGTTTCCGGAGAATTCCTCCGAGAACTGCGACAGAGTGCTGAACGCGTCGACGGAAGGCATCGCCGAATCGACGGCGATAACGTCAAAGTCGCCCGCTTTGTATTTCTCCTGGAAGTCGTCGATGACGTACAGGGTCGTCGTTTCGCCCTCGGTCACCGAAAATACGCTCGTGCCGACGGGGTCGATCCTGACGGTAAACCCAAGCGATCCCCAGACCTCCGCGACGTACTGCGCGACTGCAAGATCCGCCTCACTGTTCTTTCTCACCGTGATCGAGAACGAGCCGCCTCTGACTCCCGCCTTGCTGAGGAGAGATTTCGCTTCCTCAACGCTTGCACCCGCAGCGATCAGATCCTCTCCCGAGTTCCTGAACGAACTGTTCGCCGTGTCGTTGACGGCTCCGTACGGGACGTAACCCGTCGCGGGTTTTGCAAAAGTGAGAAGCTCAACTATGTGATTCCTGTCGATCGCAAGCGACAATGCGCGGCGAACTTCGGGTTTCGAGAGAACACTGTTTTCGGTGTTGAAGAAATACGACTGCGTAACGGGCATATCGACGACGGTCGCTTTGTTCTTGTATTCCGCGCGCTTCGAGAGAGCGACGTTGCCGAGATAGAAGATCTCTCCGTTCTCGTACGCTTCCGTCATCTTTTCCGCGTCGCCTCTGCCGTAATCGGTGATAAGCCTGTAGGGAGTGACGTATTTGTCGTAATATTTGTCCTTGTCGGGATCACGGTAATAGTAACCCGATCTCTCAAGACGAACGACTCCGCCGACCTCCATCTCCCTGAGCGCGAACGGACCGTTCGTGCATATGGAAGTGGTCTTCATCGCCCACTTGTCGCCGTATCTCGCGATGATATCCTCGCGGAGCGGGACGAGCGCGATCGAAGCGCAGTTACGGAAGAATCTGTCAAGATCCACGTTCGAATTCCTGAAAGTGAGCTTGAGGGTATACGTGTCAACGGCGGATACTCCGAGGTCGTCGACGGTAACTCCCTCGTCGCTCCTCTTTATCTCGCGGGCGTTTTTAAGATCGAAAAGAAGGGAAGCCGCCTCGCAGGAGTTGTTGGGATCGAGGACTCTCTTCCACGAGTTGACGAAATCGATCGCCTGGACGGTCCTCGCGTCGGTCCATTTGGTCTTGTTGAGGGTAATGAGGACGGAGTAGCCGTCTCTGTCGTTCGGCCTGACCTCGTAGTCCTTCATCAGCGCTTTCGTCCACTTTCCGTTCGCGTCGATCCTCGTCAGTCCCTCGAAAAGAAGGCTCATGACCTTGAGCATATTCTCGTCGGTCACGGCGATCTGCGGATCGAAGTTATAGACGTCCTCAGAGAGGTACATTTCGATCACGGCGCCCCTGTCGTAAGTGCCGTCTTCCAGCTTCTGCAGCGTAGTGCATCCCGAAAGGACGGCCGCGAGCATCAGAGCGGCTAAAAGCAGCGAGATGATTTTTTTCATGTTTTTCTCCCTAAATCCGATCTTCCGGATAAGTATGTTATTTGTGACGGCTCGGACCACGCAGGAACGCGGTCTCCGCGCGTTATTGCCGTACCGATTATTTTATCACACATCTCGGGATAAATCAACCATACTTTTCCCCGCGCGCGGATTTTCTCCCATTTTGCATAATAATGCCGTCGTTTTTTGTACAAGTTTAACTGCGGTGTTCCGCCGCAGGAAAATACCGTCGCGCAAAGCGAGGTATCACACCGAAAGTATCCCGTTCCGTCCCGTCGGGGACGGGTATCATCTAAATGGGCCCCGCAATGCCGTCTGCGAGCGAAGAAGAAACCCTGCTCGCGCAAGGATGGCGCCCTCCCGTCCGTTTTGTGCTCCCAACGTCTCGCGTTCGGCATGCCGAACGCGGGGAGGTCTGCATACCCGCGGACGGAGCCCAGGCTCCCTTTTACTCTTTGTGGGTTTTTATCGCTCAGCTGAAAACGAACATCGCAGGGCTTTATCGCCGGGGGATCCGGTCTGTTCAGTCTTCGTCGTAGAAAACGTCGGCCAGCTCGTCGTCGAAAATATCGGCAATACGGTCGAATTCGTCGTCATCCTCGATCGTTTCGAGGACCGGCTCGCCGTTCTCGTCCTCAACACACTTGAGAATGATATACTCGTCGCCCGTTTCGTTGCCTTCCTCGTCGACGGGAACGAGCGCCTTGTACTCGACGCCGTCCTTTTCGACAGAGTGGATCAGTTCGAAAGAGAGTTCTTTTCCTTCCTCGTCGGTGAGGATCAGGATCTCGGGATCATATTCGTTGTTATCCATCAAATTCTCCGATCCGCCGCGTTCCGCGGCTTTTTCTTCTGTCCTTATTTTATCCTTACCCGTGCGAAATGTCAAGGGAAGATTTTTCCATGGGGATCTTCTTCATTATTCTGTACAATTGACAAAGGAGGTGTCTGCGTTTATAATAATGTATATTGTAAATCGGGGGACGCTATGACGGCGTTCCGGAGGCGGTGCGTTATGTGCGATGATATCAGAGGATCGTTCGGGAAAGCGGTCTTCAGCGACGAGGTCATGAGAGAGCGTCTTCCCGCGGAAGTATACGCCGCTATGAAGAAAACGATCGACGGCGGCAGACGGCTCGACCCGTCCGTGGCGAGCGAAGTCGCCCGCGCGATGAAGGAGTGGGCGATCGAACTCGGCGCGACCCATTTCACACACTGGTTCCAGCCTCTTTCGGGCGTCACCGCCGAAAAGCACGATGCGTTTCTTTCCCCCGCGTCCGACGGCACTCCCGTGACCGAATTCTCGGGAAAAGAACTGTTCCGCGGTGAGCCCGACGCTTCCTCCTTCCCCTCCGGCGGCCTTCGCGCCACCTTCGAGGCGAGAGGATACACGGCGTGGGACCCGACGTCCTACGCGTTCGTCAAGGACCGCGTTCTGTGCGTACCGACCGCGTTTTGTTCATACGGCGGCGAGGCGCTCGATAAAAAAACGCCTCTTCTCCGCTCGATGGAGATCATAAACAAACAGGCCATCCGCGTCTTGCGCGCCCTCGGGGACGAGACTACCGTGAAGGTGAACGTCACCGTAGGCGCGGAGCAGGAATTCTTTCTTATCAGAAAGGAAGATTTCGACAAGAGACGCGATCTGATATACACGGGCAGAACTCTGTTCGGCGCTCCGGCTCCGAAGGATCAGCAGCTCGACGACCACTATTTCGGCGCGTTCAAGCCGGCGGTCAGCGCGTTTATGGACGATCTGAACGCAGAGCTCTGGGCACTCGGGATCTATGCGAAAACGGAACACAACGAGGTCGCTCCCGCTCAGCACGAGATCGCCCCCGTTTTCTGCCGCGCGAACATCGCGTGCGATCAGAATCAGCTCATGATGGAGATCATGAAGAAGGTCGCCGCGCGTCACGGCCTCGTCTGTCTGCTCCACGAAAAGCCCTTCGAGGGCGTCAACGGATCGGGCAAGCACAACAACTGGTCTCTCTCCACCGACACGGGCAAAAACCTTCTCGATCCGGGCGATACGCCGCAGGAAAACGTACAGTTCCTCGTTTTCCTCTCCGCGGTTGTCTGCGCGGTCGACGAATATCAGGACCTTCTGCGCGCGTCCGTCGCGTCGGCGGGCAACGATCACCGTCTCGGAAAATCAGAGGCGCCCCCGGCTATCGTCTCCGTTTTCCTCGGCGACGAGCTGACGGGTCTTCTGCGCGCCGTCGTTGACGGCGAAAGATACACCCCGCGTACCGCGGACGTTCTCGGAACGGGCGTACACGTCCTTCCGAAGATCCCGAAGGACAACACGGACAGAAACAGAACGTCGCCGTTCGCCTTCACGGGAAACAAATTCGAATTCCTTATGGTCGGTTCTTCCGACTCAATAGCGGGAGCGAACATAGCTCTCAACGCCGCCGTCGCAGACGAACTGTCCTCGATCGCAGACGAACTCGAGGGCACGGACGGCTCCTTCGGCGCCGTCTCGAAGATTCTCAGGGAGCGGCTCGGAAAACACTTCCGGATCATCTTCAATGGAGACGGATACGGTGAAGAATGGGTCGAAGAGGCGAAAAGGCGCGGCCTTCTCAATCTTCCGACGACCGCGGACGCCGTCGTCCGCATGCTCGACTCGAAGAATATCGAGCTGTTCCGCCGGACCGGCGTGTACTCCGAGGCGGAAGCGGAAAGCAGATGCGAGATCATGCTCGACAACTACGCGAAAAAAGTCGCCATCGAGGCGAACACGATGGTCGATATGATAAACCACGACATACTCCCCTCCGCAGTGAAGTATTCAAAAGTCCTTTCGGACGGCGCCGCCGCGAAGAAAGCGATCTCCCCGCGTCTTTCGATCTGTATGGAAGAAAAGCTTCTCGACCGTCTCGCGGACCTCACCGACGAGCTTTACGAGTGCTCGAACATACTTGAAGAATCGACCGCAGCGCTCCGCAGGACGGAAAACGCCGTCGAGGCCGCGGAGCTTTGCCGCGACCGTGTCCTCTCCGATATGCACAGAGCGCGCGTCGCCGCCGACGGGATCGAGAAGATCGTCGGCCGCGAATTCTGGTGCTATCCGACGTACGGAGATCTTATGCACGACGTGAGGTGACGTTTTAACAAAAACCGCCGTCAGATCCAATTCTGACGGCTCGGCTTTCATAGATCCTTCGACTTCGCTCACTACGTTCGCTGCGCTCAGGATGACCGGTATTTTTATTACGTGTCATTCTGAGCGAAGGCCGCAGGCCGGAGTCGAAGAATCTGATAAACAAAAAAACGGGGGACGGTCACGCGACCGTCCCCCGTTTTTTTCTTTAGTTTTGCATGAGTTTTTCAAGTTCGGCGTCGGTTTTTCCACTCAGCTCGCCTTCGCCGTAGAAGCGGGTCACGAGCGAGGCGACAGCCTTGCCGCCGACGGTGAAGACCAGGTCATAATAACCGGGCTCCGCGTCTTCGGGATTCACGTAGAACTCGCCCCAACTTCCGTCCTCTTCAAGCTCAAGATCACCAAGGGTGACGAAGTCGTCCAAATCGCATAGTTCTCTTGCCTCATACGAGCCATACGAGCTCTGATCGTCGCGGTGCTTGAGAACGTATACCGACACGGTACCCTGTTCAGTATCCAAAACGATTCCGACGTACTCGTTCAACTCGAATACACAGCGGATCCCCTCGTCCGCGGGCTCTTTTGAATTGAATTCCGTGGTACCCGATCTGTTCCCGGAGAGCGACAGACCGCGAATGATTTTCTCTCCGTCGGGATCGATGAATACGAGTTTGCCGGTAAGATCGGCTTTCCCCTCGTCTTCTATATCTGAGGTATCGGGCGCCCCGGCGGTATCCGATCCCGCTTCTGCGGTCGCTTCTCCCGCGTCTGCGGTCACGGCTTTCGTATCTTTTTCCTCGCCGTCGTTATCGGCGGTCGGGCCGCATGCGACAAGACATATAAGCGTGAGGATCGCAAGAGCGAGCGCGATGAACTTTTTCATAACGGTTCTCCTTTTTTCGAATTTCACGTCCAATATACCTCAAAGCGCCTGCTTTGTCAAGAACGGAAGGAGGTGCAAAACGCCCCGCGCCGCGGTTTCCATCATATTAATACTGTGAAAAATAACTATTGACAAAAAAGGTCATAAACTGTATCATATACCTTGCACGATTTTGCATCTGTGCTGACAACCCGCCGTGAGGCAAAGGAAGCGGCGGGTAATAAAACGCAGGGCATTGCCCGAGGAACCCACCGTCTGTCAGTAAACGGTCCGTTCGGGCGGAAACCTTTTCCGCCGCCGAGGCACGCTTTCCTGCGTTCACGTACGGCAGTTTTGAACAAAAACACGGTTCTGGCGCATTTTGTCGGCGCCCGTTCCGGAAACCGCAACTGCAGTCCGCCGATCGGCGGTTCTGTAAAAACTCTTTGCGGGGGTTGCGGCTCAGCCGTAAAGCCGGAGAAAATCCAAATCTTCAAAGGCGTTCGTGGGTTCGCGCAGAGCTGTATTACGGCTTTCGCGGGTTTTTACCGCAAAGGGGGATGCAAAATGACAAACAGAAATATTGTCGAACTCAAAAACGTTACTCTTTCATTTGACGGGGAAAAAATTCTCGACAGTCTGGACCTCTCGGTCCGCGACGGGGAATTTGTAACTTTCCTCGGAAGATCCGGATGCGGCAAAACGACGACGCTGAGGATCATAGCCGGTTTTCTGAAGCCGGATGAGGGGGACGTTTTTTTTGACGGCGAGCGGATAAACGACGTGCCGCCGTACAAAAGATCGGTCAATACGATCTTTCAGCGCTACGCGCTATTCCCGCACCTGAACGTTTATGAAAACGTCGCGTTCGGTCTGCGCGTATCGAAGACCCCGAAGGAAAAGATCGACCCGATGGTCAAAGAGATGCTGAAACTCGTAAACCTCGAAGGGTACGAAAAAAGAAAAGTAACGAACCTCTCCGGCGGCCAGCAGCAGAGAGTCGCGATCGCACGCGCGCTCATCAACCGCCCGAAGGTGCTCCTTCTCGACGAGCCGCTATCCGCGCTCGACGCGAAACTCCGCAAGGATATGCAGGTCGAACTCCGCCGCATCCAGCGCGAGACGGGGATCACTTTCATCTTCGTGACCCACGACCAGGAGGAGGCACTCTCCATGTCCGACACCGTCATCGTCATGGAAAACGGTAAGATCCAGCAGATCGGCACCCCGGTCGACATCTATAACGAACCGAAAAACGCGTTCGTCGCCGACTTCATCGGCGAGTCTAACATAATAGACGGCATTATGAACCGCGACGACACCGTCACTTTCGCGGGTCACACCTTCACCTGCGTCGACGAGGGCTTTGAAAAGAACGAACCGGTCGACGTGGTCATCCGCCCCGAAGACGTCGACGTCGTCTCTCCCGAGACGGGAATGGTCAAGGGAGTCATCACTCAGGCAACGTTTAAGGGGGACTATTACGAACTCATCGTAGACGTAAAGGGTTTCAAGTGGATGGTCCAGACGACCGACGCGTACTGCGAGGATCAGGTGATCGGTATCGCTCTCGATCCCGACGCGATCCACGTAATGCACAAATCCGAATTCTCCGGTCTGTACGGCGACTACAGCACGTTCTCGGACGATTTCGACGAGGATCCGGAGGCGGAAGATGAAGAATAAGAACAAAACGTCCGTCGGATCTCTCTTTCTGAACGCTCCTTACTTCATTTGGGCGGCGCTGTTCATTATCATTCCGCTCGCCGTCGTTCTGTTTTACGCTTTCACGGACGGAAACGGTCAGTTTACCCTTTCGAATATAACAACGCTCAGGGACTACTGGCGTCCGATCCTCAGATCTCTCTGGTATTCCGTCGCCGCGACAGCGATATGTCTTCTGATCGCGTATCCTTTTTCATACGTCGTCTGCAGAATGAGACCGGCATCGCAGAAGATCGCGAATATGTTCGTGACGCTCCCGATGTGGATCAATCTGCTTATCAAAACGTACTGTCTTTCATCTTTGATGGACGGAAACGGCCTTATAAATCAGGCGCTCGTGGCGATCGGTTTCGGTCGGCTCCCGCTGATGAACAACACCGGCGCCGTCATCTTCGGCATGGTCTACAACTATCTGCCGTATATGATCCTTCCGATCTACAACGTCATGTCGAAGATCGAGCCGTCGCTCCTCGAAGCGGCGTCGGATCTCGGATGCAGCTCGGTCTCGCGTGTCCGCAGAGTCATCCTGCCGCTGACGGGTCCCGGAATCGTCTCGGGTATAATAATGGTGTTCGTGCCATCCGTCAGTACGTTCTACATCTCGGCTAAAATGGGCGGAACGGGCGACTTCATGATCGGCGACCTCATCGAGGGACAGATCCATTCGCAGAACAACAATCTGCCCGTCGCCGCGGCGCTCTCCGCCGTCCTTATGGCGATAATCCTCGTCAGTATGCTCATCCTCAACAGATTCTCCAAAAACGAGGAAGGGGGCAGCGTACTGATATGAAAAAACTCGGTAAAGTCTTCCTCGGGATCGTCTATGCGGTCCTGTACGCCCCGCTCGTCGTTATGGTCCTCTTCTCTTTCAACTCGGCGAAAAGCACCACGACGTTCAAGGGCTTCTCGTTCAGATGGTATCTCAACCTGTTCACCGACCGCTCCATGCGCGGGATCCTGCTAAACACGCTCCTCATCTCCGTCTGCGCCGCGATCCTCGCGACCGTTCTCGGAGTCATAGCGGCGTACGGCATCTACAAAATGAGATCCAAAAAACTCAGAAGCGCGGTCAATACGATAACGAACATCCCGCTTATCAATCCGGATATAATCACCGGCGTCTCGCTGATGCTTCTGTTCACGTTTTTCGGAACGTGGTTCCTGCACAATTCGGCGATACTCGGCTTCGGCACCCTTCTTATCGCGCATATCACCTTCAATCTTCCTTACGTGATACTGAACGTGCTCCCGCGCCTGTACGCCTCCGACGTCTCCCTGTACGAGGCGGCTATGGACCTCGGGTGCACGAAGACAAAGGCGTTCTGGAAGATTGTCTTCCCCGGGATCGTTCCCGGTATCGTCTCCGGATTCATCATGGCGTTCACCCTGTCGCTCGACGACTTTATAATCAGTTATTACACGAACGGCCACTTCAACATCCTCGCGACGAGCCTGTACACGGCGGTCAAAAAGCCGCTGTCACCCGAATATTACGCGCTGTACTCGCTCATTTTCCTCACCATCATGCTTCTTCTGACTGCTGTCAATGTGCTTGAGATCAGATCGGATAAGAAAAAAACAACGGTAAAAAAATAGAATGGAGAACAACATGAAAAGATTTATCACTCTTATGCTTGCCGCGGTCATCCTCGCGGTCCCCCTGATCCTTTCGTCCTGCTCGGGGAGCGGATCGTCCGATATCCTCGCAGAACTTGAGGGCAACTACGAAAACGACCTCGCGGGCACGACGCTCTATGTTTACAACTGGGGCGAATACATCTCCGACGGCGAGGACGACTCGCTCGATATCAACGCCGCGTTTGAAGAAGTGACGGGCATCCACGTCGAATACAGTACCTACGACAGCAACGAGTCGATGTACGCGACGATCTCCGGAGGAGGAGTCGAGTACGACGTCGTCATTCCCTCCGACTATATGGTCGCCCGCCTCATCGCGGAGGACCGTCTCGAAAAGATCGACTTTTCCAAGCTTTCGAACTACAAGTATATCGACGAAAAATATATGAATCCCGTTTACGATCCGGAATCGGAATATTCCGTTCCCTACACCGCGGGATATCTCGGGCTCGTCTACAACAACACTCTCGTCGATCCCGCGGACGTTGAGGAACAGTCCTGGTCGCTGATGTGGAACGAGAAATACAGAGGACAGATCCTCGGGATCGACAACGCGCGCGACGCTCTCGCGATCGCAATGTTCTCCCTCGGGATCGACGTGAACACGAACGATCAGGCGGAATGGGATCGCGCCGCGAATTACCTCTCCGAGGCGGTCCCGCTCTATCAGGGATGGGCTATGGACCAGACGTTCGCGAAAATGGAAGGTGAAAACGCCACAGTCGCCGCTTATTACGCCGGAGACTATCTCACGATGGTCGAGGATATGGACGAAGCGAACGGCAACGGAGATCACCTTTCGATGTACTATCCGAAAGAGGGCACGAACATATTCGTCGACGCCTGCTGCATCCTCAAGGGCTCGAAGAATTACGACGCCGCTCTTCTGTACATCAATTTCCTGATGGATCCGTACGTCGCGCTGCAGAACGCGGAGTACATCCATTACACCTGCCCGAACACCGCCGTGGTCGAAAACGAAGAATACAGCGAATACGGGAACGAGATCCTCTATCCCGTGACTGAGGTCAAATCGGAATATTACGCACATCTCGACGACGAAACGATAAAGCACTACACCGACCTCTGGAACAAGATCAAGAGCGCGGGATAAACGGGACCGCCTCGTTCTGTGCGGAACGAAACAGCACGGTTTAATTATTTTTCAGCGACAAAAAATCCGTAGTTTTCATCTTTTTCAAGGTGAAAATCCTACGGATTTTTCATTTTATTCGGTTTTCCCGTCACCGTTTTGTCCCTCGGCGTACACCGGTACGCCTTACGGAGCAGCAGCGGCGATTCTGCATCCGAATGTGACGGCCCTGATCACGGATGATCTCATTCATCCTTCGGCGGTTCAACTTCGCCCGCTTTCTTATTCCCGCTCTTGACGTCGTCGAGCGAGAGCGATCTGGAGTGCTCGATGTGCTTCCAGGACACCTTCGCAAAGAACGAGGCGACCGCGATGGGAATATAGGTCAGCATGAAGATCGGGAACGTAATAATATACAGGATCTTTTTCCAGGTGGTAGTGTGAATGTTGCGCCATTCCGTGATCGTCGTGATGATACCGAGGACGAACATCATCGCGTTCGCCCGGAGAAGCGGCCCGACGATAAGCCAGATCGCATGGCCGAACGTGCTCCCGATCTCGAACAGCGTCATGAGAGTACCGACCATTCCGATAATGTCGACCGCCAGGATCATGAGCGAAAGGATCATAGCCGGCATGATCGTCATCGCCATATCGAAGCAGGCGAAGTTCGTTCTCGATTCCGACTCGCTGCGACGCCGGCGGAAGATCCCCTTTATCAGTTTCAGCCCGTAATGTCTGTAAACCTGAAGGTATCCGCGACCCCAGCGCAGACGCTGGTGCCAGGACTGACGGAACTTTGTCGGCTGTTCGTCGTAGAAATGAGCGGTGCCGCAATATCCCACCCTGACGCCGGAGAGTATGTTCACAGTCGTAAACTGGATGTCCTCGGTGAGCAGAAAATACTTCCATTCGAGTTTCCCGTTCTCGCCCGTCGAGACCGTCGATCTGTCGAACAGGAACCCGGTACCGGAGACCGCGCAGCTCGTTCCGAGCACCATTCTCGCAGCGTTCAGATATCTCGCTTCGCGCAGGAACCAGAGAGCGTAGCCCGCGGATATCCAGTTGTCTCCGTAGTTCTTTGAGTTTCTGTAGCTCGTGACGACCTTGTATCCCGCGGAATAAGTCTTGTTCATCTCCTCAATGTAGTTCTTCTCGAGGATGTTGTCCGCGTCGAACACTATGAACGCGTCGAACGCGTCCGCCGGATAGTCCTCGTTTATCCGCTCCATCAGATAATCGATCGCGTATCCCTTTCCGATCTTGGTAAGGTCGTTCCTGACGTAGACGACCGCTCCCGCTTCGCGCGAGATCTCCGCGGTCGCGTCGGTGCAGTTGTCCGCGATGACGAACGTGGTGATGAGTTCCGACGGATAGGTCTGATTCTTTATACTGTCGATAAGCCCGCCTATGACCGCCTCCTCGTTTCGGGCGGAAATGATCACGGCGAATTTGTGCGGCACGCTTTCCTTCGGAGTGCGGGGCTTCCAAAACAGACTGATGAAAATAAAGAAGAACTGATATGAGTAGCACACCAGAAAGAGTGTCGTAAGTACTTTGTTGATATTCTGAAGGACCAGTAAGAACTGGGCCATAAAAGTCAGATTCATCCGGGCTTCCTTCCCTTTCGTTTGAAACGGTACGACAACCGGGTCCGTCTGTGTGGGATCGGCGCGGGGGAGACGGATCTTTCCTTCCGCGTAATTTTTATGATACCACACATTTCACTTTTTTACAAGCGTTTTTCCAAAATGAAAGAGCACGGAAAACGGACGGCCGGCGGCGCCGTTATTGACATGCATTGTCAAAACGTATATAATGTAGATAAATATATACTGGGGGAATGGGCGCTCGGCAGCACGGGATGCTTTCCCCGACGCACGGAGGTATGCCGATGAAAGACGTTTTCGAGAGATTTGAATTCAAAGGAAGAGTCGCCGCGATCTGCGAGGGGGTCAAAGCGCGCCTCAAATCGCACGACGAGAGAGAAGGCACTTACACGGGGTTCCCGGACGACGGAAAAACTCCGTTTGAAGATATGTTTGAAAAATACGCGGACGAGCCGTATATCATCCGCGAGGCGTACGGTATAGTCGAGTCGTGGCTCGTCTCGGAGATCCCGTTCTTTGAGAACGATATTATCGTCGGATTCCCGCGCCCGTGCCGCCCCGTTTACGAACATTTCTGCCGCGGCATCACGATCGAGGGCGGCGACGAACGTACGGAGAGACTGTCCTCCGAGATGGTTCCGTTCTCATACGACGAGATGCACGAACGGAGTTTTGAGAGAGTCGGCAAAAGCAGGGAAGCGTACGATACGATGTGTTCCGCTCTCTGGTGGACGGGCGGATATCAGGGTCACACGATACCGTCTTATCCGAAGCTTCTCAACCTCGGACTTGACGGCGTCATGGCGCAGATCGACGAATACGACGCGAAAACCGACGCGTCGGATACTAAAAGAAAAGATTTTTACAGGGCGTGCCGCATCATCATCGACGGCCTCAGCCGCTGGATCGTCCTTCACGCGGACAAAGCCGCGGCCCTCGCCGCCGATGCGGACGGAGAAAAGAAAGAACAGTATCTCACGATCGAGCGAACCTGCCGCAAGGTAGCGCATGAAAAACCCGAGTCGTTCCTCGAAGCGGCGCAGCTCATGTGGTTCTTCTGCCTGTGGGACTGGGTCGACTGCGTGGGCAGATTCGACCAGTATATGTACCCGTTCTGGCGTGGAGACGAGGATCTCGACACTCTCGCCGCGATATTTATGAAGACGTGGGAACACGGCGTACATAATATGACCGTCGGCGGCGTCATCCCGGAGACCGGCGAGGACGCGACGAATGAGATCACCTATCACGTTCTCAGGATCATGAGAACGATGCACGAGACTCACCCGAGAATGACGGTCAGGGTCCACGAGGGGACCCCGCACGACCTTTGGCGGCTTATCGTACTGATGTGGAGCGAAGGGATGTCCGACCCGACGATCGCGTCCGACAAAAACGCTATCGAAGGTCTTTGCGAATACGGCGTGCCGCTGCGCGACGCGCGCGACTACTCGATCCTCGGCTGTCAGGAGATAGAGATCCCCGGAAAGAGCAACTTCGGATGCGAGGACGGTTCGATCAACCTCGCGAAGATCCTCGAATATACCCTTTTCAACGGTTATGATAAAGTCCATAACGTCCGGTGCGGCCTCGATCTCGGATGTCTTACCGATTATAAGACGTTCGACGACCTCTGGGGGGCGTACGTCAAACAGGTACGTTATTTTACGGAACTCTTCACCGACTGCTGCAACATCGGAGTCGACCGCCGCGTCGCAAACGTGTCGAAACTCGTCAAATCGACGATGACGGAGGCGTGCATCGAGCGTGGTCTGCAGCACGACGAGGGCGGTACGATCTACAATTACGGCGTCGTGGAAACCGCGGGAAACGCGGCTGTCGCCGACTCGCTGTTCGCC
>JAFWTH010000097.1 GCA_017518975.1 Clostridia bacterium | reverse complement strand
TAACAATGGTCAATGGAAAATATTTCGGTAACGTTCCGGCTTCCGCAGTAAAATATTCCTGGTTTTGCGAAGCAAAATGAAATGGGTTGGGTCCCATTTCAAAGGGATATTTTATCCGTTATTGATCTGTCTCAAGACAGATCAATAACGACCTATCTCCTCAAAGTGTATATCCGGAAAATCAACGCCGTCGCGGATGCGGTAATCGCCCCTCGTCGGGTTGACGAAGACGGGGTTGTCGGCAAAAGTGTACGCCTCGTTGTTCTCTACCGTGCAGTACCTTTCCGCGATCTCCCTGAAGTCGATCTGTACCCTCGCTTCGTCATTTATGAACAGATTGCCCAGAAACGTGTTTGTCGGGGCAAGGATGAAGTCCTTCTCGTCCGCCCGGTCAAAATCCAGGATCAGCGACATCACGCCCGGCCTTCTTGCAATAAGGTCCTCAGCGTACCCGGGAACGGTTTCGCAGTATTCGAACGCCTTGATCCACTGATTTTTCAGGTCGTTTATCAGATAGGCGTCCCCGTTGCCTACGACGATCTTCTCCACTCCGTCTTCAAGGACCGGTATGGTGAATGAACCGGCGAACGTTCCCGTCCCGTTTCCGATCATAACGTTGTCCCGCAGGATATTGTCTCTGCCGGCGGGACCGGAGTACGCAACGCATCCCGCCTGGTACAGCAGATTCGAGTACATCAGAGTCCCGCAGTCTCCGTTGTCGCAGTAATGCGCCATACGCCCCGCGGTGCCGCCGGACGGTATGCGGTTATAGAAGTTGTAACGTACCACGTTGTTTCCAAGAACGTCGCTGCTGCTCCGGGTCACTCCGCCGTCGTCCGAGTTCGTCATGGCGGAGTCGAAGTTGTTGTACTCCACCACCACGTCGCAGGAGCATGAAAACATCAGCGCGTACCGGTGACAGTCCGTAAATTCATTATGAGATACGATCCCTCCGCTGCAGAAATGGAGATTCAGCGAGGCCTCCGCGTCGATAATGAGATTCGAAGTTGAAAAAAGACAGTTGTCTATAATTATATCGCTTCTGTTTGTGAACCTGCCGGGACCGCCCGCCTCGTCGAACACGTAGACATGGCGCCCCGTACACAGCTTAAATTCGCTGTCGGTCACGTGAAGTCCCAGAGGAACGTCGGGCAGGGAGTATTCGAACAGAAGCTGATTCCATCCCACGCAGCAGTCGAACACGCATCTGTCGATCTCAAATCCGGAGGTCTTGTAACCGATGATGAACTCGTCAACGTTATTCGTAAAGTGAAGGCCCCGGAAAGTGATATATCCCGTGTCCTCCGCGTAGATCGAGCAGTATCCCTCCGTCGCCTTGTATCCGTCGCCGGTGTCATAATTCTCCACCCCGCGGAGCCGACATTCCCCGTGAGGCATGGGGATACGGTAATCCCCTGCGGGATCGTACACGTATAGAGTGCCTGTGCTCCTATCGACCCAGTATTCACCCTTCGAATCAAGTTCATACGGAACGTTCATCACGATCATACGGATGCCCATTCCGTCGACGTCGCGCCAGCCCTCTCTCAGTCGCCCTCCGAACTCTTCGGACGAGCTTTTTCCCACTCTCAGAAGACCGTTCTCCGCGTCGTACCCCTCGATCTCAAATGTGTCTTTCCTGTATCCGCGAACGAGATATCCGTATATCCGCATCTCCGGGAAAGCGCTCACGCCGTACCGGGCGAACCTCCCTTTGAGGATCGCGTTGAGAATGCGGAGATTGTCGGCGTCAAAGGTCTCCGCCGCGCTGAGAAACTGTTCGGTGCCGTCGGGGTATTTATTCGGGAAACGTGCCACCGAGCAAAGTTCATCCCCGCCGAAAAGGGCGAAATCGTCGTATGACGGGGCGGCACCCATAACGGAACCGATATCGGCTTTTTTGATCTTATCGATCGAGCTGCCGTTGAACAGGTCTTTTTCTCCGTCTTCAAGAGGAAGAAAATCAGACTCCCTCAGCGTCGTTCCGTTGTCGAAAACGACTTCTCCGTCGCCGTATTTGCAGTATATGATACGCTGATCGGGCGACCCGCCGTCCTCGGGACCGAGCTCGAGTTCCACCGGACCGTAGTTCCCGGATCTGAACGCAACTACGATATCTCCGTCGGTCTTTATCCGTTTTATCTCACGGACCTTTGCCGCAGCTCCCGCGAAAGAGGCGAGCGGCAGATCGAAAGTCCCCGGATTCAAGTCGTTCCCGTCGACCGCGACGTATACGTCCGCGTTCTCAACGAGCGGGTAGGGCTTTTCGGTATAATGCGAGCGGATAACGGGTTGGTTGTAGACGAGTTTGAAAGATCCGTCGTATCTCTCGATGATCGCCGCGAACTGCTCGCGCGTGGCGCCCTCGCCGGGAGCGAGGCGGTTGCCGTCAGTTCCGTTTATCAGCCCCGCTTCGACAGCCCATTCGAGCGATTCTTTCGCCCATGCGGACGCTTTTTCATCATCAGAAAACGGTGTCAGGTCAGCCCTCTCGGGAACCGATACGGGCGCGGTCGACGAGAAGCGGAAAAGCATCGCTGCGAGTTGCTCGCGGGTTATAAATGCCCTCGGAGCGAACGTCGTCTCCGTCATTCCGTTCACGACGCCGGTTTCCTTTGCCCACGCGACTGCGTCGGCGTACCACGCGCCCGCGGGGACGTCGGAGAAGCCGCTCGGAGCGGTCGGCGCGGGGGATCCCTCGCGGCGCCACAGAACGGCGGCGACCATTCCACGGGTCAGGGCGCCGGTCGGATCGAACTTTCCGTCCCCGACGCCGTTCATATATCTTCGGTCGACGGCGTATTTTATCGCGGACGCGCTCCAGCGGTCGGGCGCGACGTCCGAAAAGCCGGTTCCCGCCGCGCAGATCGCCGTGACGCACGAAGCGGTAATCAAAAAAGCGAAGACAAGCGAAAGCAGTTTTTTCATAATAACACCCGTCCTTTGTTTTTGCAGTTCCATTGTACCATACGGGCGGAAATTATTCAACTAAATATTCGGGCATCCGTGCGGCGCGGCGATCCCCCGGCGTTCTTGATTTTCACGTAACGCTTTGATATAATGAAACCGTACTTTGAAAGGACGATCGGCAAAGGAGAAAGATAAATGAACTGTTTTCTTCTGAAAGAAACAATAGTTCCCTGCTCCGCAGACGAGATGCGAAACGGGAACGGTGAAAAATACGTCGCCGTCCTCACGACGCCCGAATGGAAAGAAGAACGCGGCCGTTTCGATATGGGGATCGAGCTTGAGCCGGGCGCCGCGGATATCCACAGCACGAAAGCGGAGGTGAACTACGATTCACTCACGGGGACCTTCTGCATCCCAGACCGTGAAAACGTAAGAGAGCGGTCGTTCCGCTTCGCGTTCGCGCTTGATGAAAAGGGGATCGTCTTCATCGACGACAGCGGTAAAGCGGAGGAAATGATAGGAACGATCAGCCGCACCAAGCGCTGGCGGGAGCCGTCCCTCGAGCGATTCCTCTACGATTTTCTCGAACTGATCGTCGACGGCGATCTCTCGCTGATGGAACGTTATGAGGACGAACTGAACGGGATCGAAGACGCTATCCTAGAGTCCGGAGGCCGGGAATACCCGGAGCGGGTCAACGATATCCGCAGCGATATCCGTGAACTTCTCGTACACTACGAGCAGATCATCGACATGACGCAGGAACTCGAAGAAAACGAAAACGGATTTTTCAGCGAAGAAAACCTCCGCTATATCCACCTGTTCATGAAACTCATGGCGAGAAGGCACGATTCCGCCGTCTCCATCCGCGATTACACGATGCAGGTACGGGACCTTTACAACTCGCAGCTGGAGGCGCGTCAGAACAAGATCATGACGCTGCTCACGGTCGTCACGACGATCTTCATGCCCCTGACGCTCATCACAGGCTGGTACGGTATGAACTTCAAATATATGCCTGAGCTCGGATGGCGCATCGGATATCCCGCCGTGTTCGCGCTGAGCATATCCGTCGCGGTATTCTGCCTGATCTTCTTCAAAAAGAAAAAGTGGATGTAAGGCGCGGGAGAGGCGCCGCGGAGGTTCGATAAAATGATAACGCTTTTTATCATCGCCGGATACGTTCTGATCAGCGCTGGACTGTACGCCGCGCTCCGCATCAGATGTAAAAAGGATCCGGTTTTCCGCGCGCCGAAGAGTTCCGCCGTCTTTTACGCGGTATCGCTGACGTGGGGTCTTCCGACCGTCCTGCCCGGCGCGATCGTCGCTCTGTTCCTGCGTTTGAGAGGACGTAAACCCGTGAAAACCGGCAGAGAGTGGGGCTTTTTGCTTCCCGGCGTCAACTGGGGACTGTCGCTCGGGCTGTTCTTCATCGCTCCGGTGCGTTCGCGATCGACGGCGCTGCACGAGGTCGGGCACGGGATCCAGAATTTCTATCTCGGGCCGTTCATGCCCGCGGTCGTGCTGATCCCGTCGTTTATCCGCTTCTGGTTTTTCAGGATTCAAAGAAAACGCGGGAGGACGCCTGCAAACCGGTACGACGGAGTATGGTTCGAGCGTTCCGCCGCCGCGAGCGGCGAGGCGCTCTCTGTCTGACCGTTTACGACAGATCCCTCGACAGATTCGCGGTTATCGCGGTGTCGGCAACGGATTGACGGGATCCGGTCGCCCCGGCGGACTGTGAGTAACGTCCGATCAAGATCAAAACGGCGAACGCTCGCTGTTTTGATCTTTTTTTCGCCGCGTCACCGCGGCGTTTTTCCTTGACTCCGCGCGTTCCGGTATGGTAGAATTGTATTGAAAAAACAGTCCCGGACCGCCCGCGCGCGGTCACTTGTAAAACGGAGGTCAAAATGAAAAAGGTAATCTCCCTGACTCTCGCTGTTCTGACTCTCTTGGGAACGTTAATTACGGTCCACGCCGCCGGGACCGGCTTTTCCGACGTCGCCGAGACCCGCTGGAGCTACCCGTACATAAACTACACGGTGGAACAAGGCCTGATGAACGGCGTCGGGGACGGAAAGTTCGACCCGGCGGGGACTATGACCCGCGGTATGGTCGTGACCGTGCTCTACCGTATGGAAAACGAACCAGCGGTGGAATTCGAAAACGCTTTTTCCGACGTTAAGGCGGGCGCGTGGTATGCAAACGCCGTAATCTGGGCGAAGAACGGCGGCGTCGTCAACGGCGTCGGCGGAGGGAGATTCGACCCAGGCGGAAAGATCACAAGAGAACAGCTCAGCACCATGCTGTACAGATACGCGGAATACGCGGGAAAGAACGTCAGCGCGAGCGGAGATCTCTCGGCGTTCCCCGACCGCGACCGGGCGCACGATTACGCCCTGAACGCCCTGATCTGGGCGACCTCATCGGGACTGATCGTCGGAGTGAAAACGGGCGATAAGGATCTCCTCGATCCGCGAGGCAACGCGACGAGGGAGCAGTTCGCGACCGTCATTTACAGATTCTGCGATCTGTTCGAATCAAGCGAAATACTGCTCAAGGAAGACCCGCTTCTCAAAGCCGTCGAAAATATGGAGGAAACCGTGTTCTGCGGGGAGCACGGCGCTCTTCACGCGGAATTCGGCGCGCCGGAAACGCTGAACGAGCAGACTCTCTCGAACCTGTTCGTGAGCGCGCTCGGCCTTGATATTTCGATCTACAGGGCGTCCGTGCGGGAAGACGAGTTCGTCTCGCTCATCTCCGGATACACGGGTCTCTCGCTCGGAGAAACTCTCAGACAGACGGTACACGTAAAGTTTATCAACGACAGACTTTTTGAGGAAGACTGGCGCAAAGCCGAAACGGAAGAAAAAGAAGTCGTACTGATGCTGAGGCGCGGTTTTTCAACGCTCAGCCCGAAGCTCATCGGATGTCCCGAAACGCCCCTCTGCGACGACGCGCTCGACGACGAGCTGGCGGAGATCGGGTCGCTTCTCTGCGCCGATCACGGCGTCCTTCACGCGGAAGGAACTTCGTTTTCGGAGAGCGACGTTGAAAACGCCGTCCTCGGTCTGCTCGGCCTGGCTCCGTCCGGTTATTCGGTCCGGATCGACGGCGGCTCTCTCGCCGCTTTGAGCGCGGGCGCGGATCCCGCGGAGCTCACCTTCAGCGTGACCACAAAGGCTCTTGAAGGAGTTGAGAACGCCAAACCCGAAAGCGATCCCGTCACTGTCGGCGTGTCGGTCTGCGCGGGCGGCGAGGGCTTCCGCTTTACGGAATGTCCGCTGCGTTCCGGGACGGCGCTTGACAGGTTCGAAGAAAAATATCTGTGCGCCGATCACGGAAAACTCAACGTATCCCTGCTCTCCTCGGGCGACGCCGACGAAGAACTTACCGCGCTTGTCGGGTACGCGCTGGATCTGGGAGAAGACTACAAAGTCGCGGCCGTTCTTGACGGGGATACCGTCGCCGTCACCGCGGAAAGAAACGACGGCTTCGACAGGGTGACGAGGGAATACGCCGCGGAGATCGCCTCCGGCGACAGTACCCGTTTCGTACTCTGCGACTGCGACCGTGACGCGTATCAGTTTATTTATCATACGGCATATTACGGCTGGGGATCGTCGGGATGGTCGTACGATCTCACCGCCAACGCGGGCAGAGAACCCGGAATGATAAACGATACAGTTACCGACGACTCATCCGCCCTGATAAGAGATATCAACGTCACCCCCAAAGGCAGACTGACCCTCAGGACCGGGATGACGTTCACCTCCGGATTCGACGGAGCGGTGATCGCGCTGAAAAACTCCGAGGGCGATCCCGTATTTGTCCTCGAGACCGCCGACGGCGCGTGGTGTGTCCGCGGCGCGGACGGCAGTCTCACCGCGCTCCTCCCGGGGGGAGGCGAATCATATTTCCGTTTCGAGATCACCGTTGACCTTTACGAAGAAACTGCGAGCGTAGGGATAAACGGAACGGACTGCGGGACGTTCGGACTTCTCACGAAAGGAGTCAATTCGAATATCCGCACTTTCCTTCTGGGGTCGACGGACGAGGGAACGGTATCCTACGCTCCTGCCCTCACCCATGCCGAGGCCAACTATTCCGTATACGAGCAGTTTGCCGAGGAGAACCCCGTGGGCTCCGTGCCCTACGGCTGGGAAGCGTCGGGCGCTTACTGTGACTCCGGCGCAAATATCTGCGACGGGACAATAGGAGACAGATGGGACGGAAGCATGGGACTGTACAGATGGCTCAGGATCGGAGCATACGGTTCCGCGGAAAGGACGTCGTACGAAGTCGACGGATCCTTCAACGCCGAGTTCACGATCCTTCCGGACCTCTCGGGGACGGATTTCGCCTTCGTTCTTAAAAACAGCGGAGACGACGTACTCAATATATCGTTCGACGACGATACGATCCGGCTCAACGGTCAGGAAGTATATAAATACGTAAAAAACGTTCCATACGATATACGGCTGGAAGTAACCGGCGACGGCACCGGTACCGTCAAGATCAACGGGATAAAGCGTGCGACGGTGCCGCTCGCCGCGGACCTCGCCGCCGACGCGGTTGCCCTCAGGAACTACTCCTCCGGCGACGTCTGGATAGACAACGTGTATCTGTACGGGACCTGCGAGCATCCGGACTACGTTCCTGTTCCGGCTGCACCCGAGGACGACGGTTACACCCTCGGCCTCAACGTCTGTAATCTCTGGTACAACGGAGACCATCTCGGCTGGGACTGCATAACGCCCCATGACGACGTAAAACCCGTTCTCGGCTTTTACGACGAGGGCTCCCCCGAGACCGCCGACTGGGAGATCAAATATCTGGTGGAGCACGGCGTCGACTTTCAGGCCGTCTGCTTCTACGCCCAGGAGAATAACGCTCCTCTGACTACAAGACACAACCTTCAGCTTGACAGAGGATTCAAGAACTCGAAATACAGCGATATGATGAAATACTGTCTGATATGGGAAACGGTAAACGCAGAATCTCCCGTCGATATGAACTCGTGGAGGACGTATTACGTCCCGTATTTCATCGAACATTTCTTCAAAGACCCGAGATATATGACGATCGACAATAAACTCGTGTTCGCGTCCTTCGGAGCGTTCATGAACGACCGCGGAAATGGATACTGGAGCGACGAGAGAAAGCTGGAAGCGGAAGAATATCTCAACGAAGAGGTGAGAAAACTCGGCTTCGACGGAGTACTGTACATCTCGTCCGGCTCGATCTTTGACGCTGATTACTCTTACGGTCACGGCAAAAAGGCGTACGATCCGGAATATATGAAGGAAGAGATCGAGATCAGCGCAGCACGGGCTGAAGCGAACGGGCAATACTATATCCCCACCCTGTGCGTCGGATTCAACAACGTCGGATGGGACGACGTCAGAGCTCCCCTCATCTCGGAGGAAGACTTCAGAACGATCAGCGAATGGGTAAGGGACGACTACGGAAAAGAACATCCCGTAAAAGAGAAGTGGCAGGAGAATCTGGTCTGGCTCTCAAACTGGAACGAATACGGCGAGGGGACGTATCTCATGCCCTCCGAGGCACATATCGGCTTTGCGTATCTCGACGTTCTGAGAGACGTATTTACCGGCGCCGGGATCGATCCGTCCCTGAATACGATCCCGTCCGAAAAGCAGCTGCGGAGGATCGGCCGGCTGTTCCCGCAGGACAGAGAATTCCTTTATTCGGACGCCCGTGCGGAATTTGACAACGGTGTGGACGATCCGATCCCGTTCCTAAGCAGGAACTATGAGGAAAACGCCCTGCTCGTATACACCTTCGATCCGAAAAAAGATATAGCATCCGCTGACGACGGGATCTCCGTCAAAGACGGGATGATCTTCAACTCCTCGGATAAAAAAGGAAGAGTGTATCTCGGTTTTCCGGACTCGCTGATCGGCAAACATTACACCCGGATCTCAGTCAGAGCAAAATTCGGTGATGACAATATGTCATTGCTGGAATACGGAAACGGCGTGGGATCCGACTTCAAGAGAATATGCCTTGCCACGGACGACACGAGGGTGTGGTCCTTCGAGTATATGCTTGAGATACCCTCCGATAATATCACGGGCGACACCCTGCGGATCACGCTCCCGCCGAACACGTGCGTGGAATCCGTGACCGTCCTGAACTCGTCTGACTCGGGCGTCCCGTATCCGTGTTCCCTGACGTTCAGGGGCAAAGATCAGACGCTGAGGGTTCCCCTCGAGACGTCGCCGTCGGGAGACGTCCTCGTCGGCTACTGCCAGAAGAGCCATTGGCAGGGACAGGGTGTCGGTATGTTCGACGACTATTCGGTCTGGGATCCGGCGACCGGCCGTCTGACCCTGAAATGGCAGGGCAAGAGGACCATGGAATTCACGGTCGGATCGAGCTTCTACTGTGACGAGGGCGTGAGGAAATATCTCGGATACGAGCTTTACGCCGTCGACGGCGTGCCGATGATACCGATCAATATCATCGCCGAAAAACTCGGGCTGACGGTGTCGTTCCCGGAGCGCGGGATGATCGACGTCCGCTGAGGAACGGCGCAGCCGGGATCCCGCGCGGCGGGTTCCCCGCAAAATGAAAAAATGAAAAAAACGCCCTTTTCCCGTTTTCGGGAAAAGGGCGGATCTTTTATCAGTATCTTCCTATAAGTTCAAATCGGATATCCGGGAAATCAACGCCGCTCCTGATGCGGTAATCGCCCTTCGTCGGGTTGACGAAGCAGGGATTGGCGTCAAGGGCGAACCCCCTTGAACCTTCAACCGTGACGTACTTAGCGTGATACGCGGCTTCGTCGCCGAAAGGCGTCTGCGGCGTACCGTCCGGATTGAAGTACACGTTGTCGCGGATCGTGTTCACAGGGTTGAGGTAGAATCCGTCGTCGTCCATATTGTCGAAATCCATGTGGCATTCGAGGATTCCGGGACACCACTTTTCAACTCCGGCGCGGTATTCGGGATAAGATTCTATCAGATCGAATACCCGGCGCCACTGGTTCGTGATGTCCAGCGCGATCACGTGATCGTTCCCGTAAGCGTCCGCGTCGTACCTCATACCGTGGCTGACGCTCACGCCTTTGTACCCGTACAACGAGATGAAAATATTATCGTGAACGATATTGTCTCTTCCGTTGTGGATCATCACCGGGCTCGGAACTTCAAAGAAAATATTCTCGTAAATATCCGCGCCGCCGGTGTAATCGTCGACATAATATCCGTAAGATCCGGTCCCGTCGGCATGTATCCGGTTGAAGAAATTGCGGCGGACCGTGAGATTCCATCCGTCGACGTTGTGATATGAATACACCGCTCCGCCGTCTTCGGAATTCTCCATAACGCTGTCAAAATTGTTGTACTCCACGAGCACGTTGTACGACAGATCGAACGACACCGCCCCGCGCGAGGAGTGAATGAAATCGTTGTGCGTGACGCGAAGATCGGAACACGACTCGAGATGGACCGCGTTGAGAAAATCGTATGCGAGATTCGACGACTTCACCAGATTGTCGTCGAATACGACGTTCGCGTGTTTGGAGTAGCGATACTGTCCCGAGCAGGTCCCGTACACCTTCACGGACTGCCCGTAAGCCAGCGAGAAGGAATTGTCCGTAAAAGTAAGATCGAGGTCGCGGCCGACGTCGCATCCTTCAAACAACACCCCGGCGTTCGACGACACGACGCTGAAATCCGAGCGGTCGACCGTCACTCCGTGACAGTAGCCGCCCTTGATAAAGCTGCCCGTCGTATTCCGGAACGTGAGTCCGCGGAACGTGACGTTATCCGTTCTGTCCATCCTGATCATATCGCCGTGCACGGGGATATGGTAGTCACCGGACGGAGCGTAAACGTAGACCTTCCGCGCGGCGCGGTCGATCCAGTACTCTCCCGCGTGATCCAGTTCTTTTGATACGTCCGAGACGCACATCCTGACACCGCTGCCGTCCGCGCCGTCCCAGGGCACTCTGAGGTGACCGTACGGGTTCTCCGCGTTATTCATCGTGAGAAGAGCGTTCGCGGCGTCGTAAGAAGACGTTTTGAGGTATATCTTTTCCCACCCGTACATAAGGTATCCGTACAGCTTCATACCGGCGACTTCCGCCTCTGAGTATCCGGAGAGTTTCTTTTGAAGGATCGGGTTCGTTATCCTCATCTGTGAGAGATTCTCCGATTCGCCCCCGTAGAGCAGGCTGTCCGTCCCGTCGTCCCATTTATTCGGATACCGGGCGACGGTGCAGAGAGCGTCGTCGCTGAAAAGAAGGAGGGAGTCTCCGTCAAGACCGGCGTCGAACAGCGCGGAAACGTCCGCCTTTTTGATATCGTCGGCGTATTTTGCGGAAAAGAGTCCGCGCTCGTCTTCACCGATCGGTACGAACGAGTCAGCGGGAAGGTCGAAACCGTTATTGAACACGACGTCTCCGTCTCCGTATTTGCAGTAGATGACGGGGCATTCGGGAGTGCCGGAGTCCTCCGCCGTAAGGCTGATATCAAGAGGACCGTACTCGCCCGCCATGAACGCGACGGTTATGCCGTCCCGTCCGGTTTTGTCAAGCGTCCTTACCGCGTCGCGGGCGCGCTCCCACGTTCTGAAAGGATGATCGAACGACCCGTCCGCTCCGTCGTCGCCCGCCGTCGAGACGTAAAAGTCGGCGTCGTCGACGGGAGGATACGGCTTTTCGGTGTAGTGCGAACGGATAACTGGGGTATTGTATCTGAGGACGAAAACGCCGTCGTATCTCCCGATTATCGCCGCGAACTGCTCGCGCGTGGCGCCCTCGCCCGGCGCGAGACGGTTGCCGTCCGTGCCGTTGATCAGTCCCGCCTCGACCGCCCATTCGAGCGATTCCCTCGCCCATGCGGACGCTTTTTCATCGTCCGCGAACGGGGAGAGATCCGCGCGTTCCGGTACGGAGACGGGTGCGCTTGACGAGAAGCGGAAAAG
>JAFWTH010000096.1 GCA_017518975.1 Clostridia bacterium | reverse complement strand
TCGGCGAGGACAGCCCGTATTACAAGGTGAAAGATCTTCCGAACGTATGCCTGACGCCTCACATGGCGTGGGGTTCGTACGAGGCGCGCGTTCGGGTCATCGACGAAATGGTGAAGAACGCCGAGGCGTTTCTCGCCGGAGAAAGGAGATCGAGGATAGTATAAAGAATGCGCCTTGAGGCACATTTAAATGATACCAAAGATATACCCGGAGTATGATATACGGCTCTGCGTTTTTCGCAGAGCCGTATTACGGTAAAGAGCGCATATCCGTTTCTCTAAACAGAACGCGATCGAGAATCGTGTAAGTCAAGCCCCCGCTCAGCCGGAGACCATAGTTCTATTATTCTCTTAACTTTCTGCGCACCATCATCAATGTAAACCCGAGAAGATTACTGCCCGTCCATTTGTCGGGATCACAGCGGTCCGGATCCGTGACAGAGAGCCCGATTCCCCAGATCTTATCCGTTTCCGAGCACTCCGCCAAAACGGCGTTCCCCGTGGCAAGAAGTTTTTCTTTCAATTTCCCGTTCTGAGAGAACTTTTTCAGGGCGCCCTCATATGCTGCGATCTGCCTCACGCCGCTCCAGACGCGGTCGTCATAATCCGATACGAGTCTGCCCAACCGTTTTATTTCATCAATATCGCGGGTCTTCATAATTCTGGACGCGGTTTCCGTATCACGAAAACACATCGCCTTCCGGTACATCATATACTGTCCCATCAAAGAGAAGTCCTTGCCTGAGAAAGTGAAATGAGACGGATACCAACTGCTGAGATAACCGTTCTCTTCGCTCGGATCGAAAAAACCAATGATCATTTTTCCTCCTGTCTGCTTTTACTCTGAAAAAGCATTGTTCAATCAACGAACCCGATTACTTTTTTGAATGCTTCCGCACGCGAATACGCCTCCGCGACGTATTCCCCGTCGCTCACGGACGAGTACGGAAGATCTCCGTTTTTGCCGCGAGCGGCGCTCTTTTTAAGCTCGAACGTCAGCGGTCCGCCGAATCCGCATTTCACTATGCGGCGAGCGATCGTTTCCCAGTCGGCGATACCGTCGAAGGGCAGCAGATGAAGATCGTCGCGCCACGTTATGACCCCGTCGGGAGAAGACACCCCGAGATTGTCGTTCAGGTGCGTCGCAATGAGCCGGTCGCCGTAAAGGGTGAGCATATCGGTCCCGGAATTATAGCACATTGCGTGGCCGGAGTCGAAACAGAATCCGACGTGATCCGTCTGGGAGAATTCGCCCATGAGTGCGGCGAGATATTCCTCTCCCTCGGTGTTCTCAAAAGCGACGCGGACTCCACGCTCCCCCGCCCTGTCAACGATCCGGCGAAAGCAGTCGATCCCCCGCTCCGTGATCGGGTATCGGATCTCAAATCCGATATAAGCGTGGCAGACCATCAGGTCGACGCCGACGTCCGCCGTGCCGTCGACGCAGTCGAGTATCGACCTCGTCATCTCCTCCGCGCCGTATCCGCGCCATATCGCGTCGAGTCCGACGAAAGGCGCGTGGACGGACTGAAAAAGCATCGAATACTTCTCCGCTGCCTCCCGCAGCGCGATAAGATCATCGTCCCATCCTGCAAAAAAGCCGTCGAACCCCGCATCGTGGAACAGACGGATCTGTTCGACTTTTGAAAGGGCAAGATCCCCTGACAGGTTCAGACATAAGAGATCCCTCCCCGGGCGGGAGGGATCCTTTTTTCGCTGCGTCATTTCGCGATCTTTTCGATGACCGGAGCCATCGCCTCCGCGAGCAGTCCTCCGATAAAGCGGGACCCGTTTGCGTTCGGATGGACTCCGTCGTCGGACCAGTGATACATATCGTACTCAACGCTCGCCGCGGCGAAAAGCCCGTCGAGCGGAACGTAAGCGTCCGCGTATTCTCTCGCAAGGCGGCGGGTGACGAGGATCTTTTCGTCGATGTCGGGATGGAATATCCGCTTGTCGGGAACGTCCATAACGAACTGCTCCATCATGACGATCCTCGCCTTAGTCTGGCTTTTTATCATCTCGAGAAGAAAACGGTAATTAGCCGCAAAGACCGTGGTGGGGATAAACGTCTTCGCCTCCGCGTGATGCCACGTGTCGTTGACGCCGATCAGGATCGAAACGATATCGGGCTGAAGGGCGATGCAGTCCTCGCGCCAGCGTGCCATAAGGTCTTTCGTCTGGTCGCCCGAGATGCCGAGATTGACGAACTCAAAGTCGACGTCCGGATGTTCTTCCTTAATAAAATCAGCGGCGTAACCGGGGTATCCGGGCCCCATATCGTGCGGGTCTTCTCTGTTTCTTCCCGCGTCGGTGATGCTGTCTCCCTGGAACAAAATCTTCATATTGTTTTCTCCTTTTTAGGGTATTTTACGGTTTAATCCATTCTATCATATTCCCTCCGTCATTTCAACCGAAAAAAAGATAAAAACCGCTTTTTTGTTATTGAAGTAAATACGCTTTTATGGTAAAATGAAAGATGGAAAACGCCGCGCTTTTTTTTGCGGCGGACGGAGGTGAAAATGGACTACAGAACCGAGCACCCGACCCCGCAGTTCGAGCGGGAAAAGTGGCGCTGTCTGAACGGCGTCTGGGACTTTGAATACGATCAGGGCGTCAGCGGAGAAGCGCGCGGACTTCACAAGCCCGACGCGGAGTACTCTCTTAAAATAAACGTTCCCTTCTGCCCCGAATCAGCCCTCTCGGGCATCGGGAACACCGATTTCATCAATTCGGTCTGGTACAAACGCACCGTCGATATATCGAAGGACGATCTCAAGGACAGAGTCCTGCTCCGCTTCGGAGCCGTCGACTATGAAGCGACGGTCTTTGTGAACGGCAGCGAAGCGTTCTCCCATAAGGGCGGTTACGTCGGATTCTCCGGCGATATCACCGATTATCTCACCGAGGGCGAGAACGTTATCACGGTCCGCGCGATCGACGACACGAGAGACAGGATGATCCCGAGCGGCAAGCAGTGTCGCTGGTACCGCTCGTCCGGATGCTCATATACCCGCACAACGGGAATATGGCAGCCCGTATGGCTCGAGTTCGTTCCCGCGGCGAGGATAATAAGAACGAGATACGAGACCGATCCCGAATCGGCGGTCGTCAACGTCACGGCGACCGTCTCGGGAGCCGGGACGCTGCGCGCGGAGGCGTTCTACGAAGGGCGTCCCGTCGGCGAAGCGGAAACGGTCACGGCGGGCGATTCCGCCGTCCTCTCGATAAAGCTTTCGGAGCGCCATCTGTGGGAGATCGGTCACGGCCGTCTTTACGACCTCGTTCTCACGTTCGGCGAGGATCGCGTGAGGAGTTATTTCGGTCTGCGCTCCGTCGCGCTCGACGGATACCGGTTCCTGCTCAACGGGAAGAGCGTCTTTCAGCGCACGATCCTCGATCAGGGATTCTATCCGGAGGGGATCTACACCGCTCCGTCCGACGCGGAGCTCGAGGCGGATATCGACCGCTCGATGGCGCTCGGCTTCAACGGCGCGCGGCTTCATCAGAAGATCTTCGAGGAGCGTTTCCTCTACCATTGCGACAAAAAGGGTTATATCGTCTGGGGCGAGTTCCCGAGCTGGGGACTTGAGGACAACAAGTCCGACACGATCTACGCGCTCCTTCCCGAATGGCTCGAGGAGATCGCAAGGGACTTCAATCATCCCGCAATAATCGGTTGGTGTCCGTTCAACGAGACGGACGACGATCAGTTCTCCGATCTTGTGAGGACCGTTTACCGGGTGACGAAGGCCGTCGATCCGACGCGCCCGGTCATTGACACTTCCGGTTACGTCCACGTAGAGACCGATATCTTCGATCTGCACGACTACGAGCAGAACCCCGAAACGTTCAGGGAGCATTTCGCGCGCTTTGAAAAAGAAGGGGTCATCACTTACGCTCACAGCGGATCTCAGTCATATCCGAAGGGTGCGCCCGTCTTCGTCAGCGAATTCGGCGGGATGACGCTCTCGACCGGCGACCGCGTATGGGGCTACAGCCTTTTGAACGACGAGGAGCAGTTCTACCTTAACTACAAGGCGCTCGTCGACGTCATGCTCGACAACCCCTGCATCATGGGCTTCTGCTACACGCAGCTGACGGACGTCGAGCAGGAAGTGAACGGTCTGTACCGGTACGACCGCACTCCGAAATACGACGCGGATCGGATCCGCGCGATCAACTCGCGGCGCGCCGCGATCGAAGACCTGTAAACAATATCC
>JAFWTH010000095.1 GCA_017518975.1 Clostridia bacterium | reverse complement strand
TTCGTTTTCGACGGCGCTTTTCTCTTCCCGCCCGGGCTCCTTCTTCTCTTCTTTTTCTTCCTCGGGTGTCATATCTTTCTTTTTCTCTTCTTCCAAGTCAGTCACTCCTTTCGTCTCCGTCCTCTATCAAGTTTGATACGCCGCGAGACAGATGGTCGATCATTGCGATGACGCGCGAATAGTTCATTCTTGTGGGCCCGATGACTCCGATCGCGCCGACGAGCAAATCGCCTCTCTTGATCGGCTTATAGACAAGTGTCGAATTATCCATCGTTTTGACAAGATTTTCCCTGCCGATGTAGATCTTTACCGCTCCGTCGTCGCCCGTCTGCATCTCCGTTTCGGAGAAGACGTCGAGCAGGTCCTGCTTGCGCTCGAACAGCGTCAGCATATCGCGCAGCCGTTCGCCTCCGTAGACCTCGGGGTACGACAGGAGTCTGTCGATACCGTCGAACCGGAGTTCTCCGCCGTCGAACGCGGAGATCGTCTCGCAGATCCCCTTGACGACCGGTTCCACAAGATAGTCCTCAGCGCCCATATCGCGCTCCATCTCCATCATGAGAGGCATCGTTATCTCCGCGGCGGTGAGACCCGACAGCTTTCTGTTGAGAAGAGTCTCAAGTTTTGAAGACGCTTCTTCGGCGATCGGAACGCGCGACCTGATCTGACGCGTTTTGACGATCCCGCCGATAAGCATAACGAGGATCATCGAGCGTTCGTCGGTCCTGATGATATCGAAATGGGATACGGTGACGCGTACCTTTCGCGGTTTCGCCGCGAGCGCGGTGTAATCGGTCATCGACGACGCAAGACGGATAGCCGTGTCGAGGATGC
This sequence comes from Clostridia bacterium, assembly GCA_017518975.1. Lineage (GTDB taxonomy): Bacteria > Bacillota > Clostridia > Oscillospirales > CAG-272 > RUG11130. The sequence continues at coordinate 1,490 of JAFWTH010000095.1, read as the reverse complement.
CGTCGAGCTCCGCCTGCTTTTTTCTGAGATTCGTTCTTAGCTCTTCGATCTCACGCTCGGTCAGACGGTAGCTGTCGATCAGCGAGTCGATGTACAGCCGGTATCCCGCCTCGGACGGGACGCGCCCGGCGGAGGTGTGCGGCTGCTCGAGGTATCCCATACTCTCAAGCTCAGCCATTTCGTTGCGTATCGTGGCAGACGAGCAGGCAATGTGCTTATTCGAGGTCAGATACTTGCTTCCGACGGGTTCGCCGAGTTCGATATGCGCTTCGATTATCGCCTTGAGGATTTGTTTTTTCCGTTCGCTCAGTTCCTTCGGAGCAGAGCGTTTTTCCGATTCCATTCCTCCCGCCTCCTTGCTTATGACCTTGCCGAGGGATGTTATCCGGTTTTTAGCACTTGAAATGTCTGAGTGCTAACTTCCTATATAATTTACCACCTTTCAGCCGGATAATCAATAACAAGAATCATAATAATTGTTAAATAATTGTGAATTCGAGCCTGATCCCGCCCGTTTTATCACAAAACGCCCGAGAGTGATAAAAATAATCGTTTTTTGCTCCGCTCCGATCCTGTATTCGCTATTGACACGGCGGACCCCGTAATATAAAATATTATATCATTATAAATATGATCCGGGCGAGGTCCCGGAACCCACTCGCGGAGGCATGAATGGCTTATCAGACGGTCGCGATCCTCGATTTCGGGGGTCAGTACAAGGAACTAATAGCGAGGCGCGTAAGGGAGTGCGGAGTTTATTCCGTCATACTTCCTTCCTCGGTCGGGATCGATGACCTTCGGGAACTGTCGCCGATCGGGATCATCTTCACGGGAGGACCCGACAGCGTTTACGCCGACGACGCGCCTTCGTGCGATCCCGCCGTCCTTTCGCTCGGAGTCCCGGTGCTCGGTATATGCTATGGGATGCAGCTTCTCTGCCATATGACCGGCGGCGGCGTCACTCCCTGCGAGATCAGCGAATACGGCAAGCGGGAAGCGTCGCTCGACGCGTCCTCCCCGCTTTTCGCGGGGGTCGCCGGGACAACCGACGTTCTTATGAGCCACACCGATTTCGTAAGCCGTCTGCCCGACGGATTCAGAATTACCGCAAGAACGAAAGCGTGTCCCGCCGCAGCATGCGAGGACGCGGCGAGGCGTTTTTACGGCGTGCAGTTCCACCCCGAGGTCGAAACGACGCCGCGAGGCACGGAGATAATCAGAAATTTCCTCTTCTCCGTATGCGGCGCGGCGGGAGACTGGTCTACCGGGGATTACCTCAAAGAGCAGATCGAGGCGGTCAGAAGTCAGGTCGGCGACGGAAAGATCCTGCTCGGTCTTTCGGGAGGCGTCGACTCGTCCGTGTGCGCGGCGCTTCTTTCCGAGGCGGTCGGAGACCGTCTCACCTGTATTTATATCGATCACGGATTCATGCGCAAGGGAGAGACGGACGCCGTGACCGCGGCTTTCTCGGGTCGGCGGCTCAATTTCGT
>JAFWTH010000094.1 GCA_017518975.1 Clostridia bacterium | reverse complement strand
GGCGGGACGCTCATAGATACTCCCGACGACGCGAACAGAGCGGTCGATCTGTCAGGATACCTTTCCTCTCGCGATCCGAAAGTCCTTCTTTCGGCGATCGCCGACGACGGAAAGTTCACGGAACTCTACTCGGAGAACGCGAAAGAGATCGTTACCGGCCTCTGCTCGTTCGGCGGCGTTCCGACCGGAGTCGTCGCGTCGAACGGATCGGAAAACGGCGGAGTACTGACGTCCGACGCCGCGAGAAAAGCGGCTCGTGTCGTTTCCTTCTTCGACGGAATGGGAATCCCGGTTCTCACCGTAGTCGATTCTGTCGGTCTTGAAAGATCCGCGGAAGCCGAAAGCGTTCCCTACGCGTCGAACCTTGCGAAGCTTGCCGCGGCATACGCGTCCGCCTCGTCACCCCTTGTCACGCTCATAACGGGAGAGGCGTACGGTACCGCGTTCACGGTCCTCGGCTCGAAAGGTATCGGCGCTGACGTAGTGATGGCGCTTGAATCCGCAAAGATCGCGGCTATGCCGGCAGCGTCCGCCGTCGCGTTCCTTCAAAACGGCGAGATAACCGCGGAAGTCAGCCGCGAGGACCTTGAAAAAATATGGGACGAGACGGTCGCGAATCCCGTCGAGGCGGCGTCGTCCGGCGAGATCGACGCGATAATCGCCCCGAACGAGGTGCGTCAGCGCGTCTGCTCCGCGATCTATATGACCGCGAACAAGTCCGGCGCGTGGAACGCGCGCCGTCATCCGACCCCGTCGCTCTGAGAACGGAGGGTGCCGAATGAACGCTTTTATTTCCGCGGCGGTCATCGCGGAGAGCGATATTAATTCCGTTCTGAACAACGGACTTTCGTTTTCCGAGAAAGCGTCGCTTTCACTCAAAATGATCCTGATGGGGATGGGAACGGTTTTTGCCGTCCTGTTCATAATCTGGGTTTTCCTCACGATATTCCGCCTTGTAATGGATAAGGCAAAAGGAGTAAAAAAGAATAAAGCGCCGGTCACCGCTGCACCCGCTCCCGTCGGTACGGATAATGGGAACGAACCCGACGAGGGCGCGCTCATAGCGGCGATCACCGCGGCTGTCACCGCGTACAGGGAAGAGGAGGGCTCCCCCGCCCCGTCCTCGTTCAGAGTCGTCTCGTTTGAAAAACGCGGCGCCTCACGCCCGTGGAAGAAGAACAGATAACGAAAGGAATTGCGGATATGAAAAAGTACAGCGTCAAAGTCAACGGAACCGTTTACGAAGTAGAGGTGGAAGAGATCTCCGGCTCTGCTCCCGTCGCATCGAAACCGGAGCCCGTCCCCGCGGCTCCCGCAGCCGCGCCCGTTCCCGAAAAGAAAGCGGAAACGCCCGCGGGCGGTATCGCGGTCAAGGCGCCGATGCCCGGAACGATCCTCAAAATGAACGTCAAAGTCGGGGATAAGATCGAAAAGAATTCTCTTGTCTGCATTCTCGAGGCGATGAAAATGGAGAACGAGATCTTCGCGCCCGAGGCAGGAACAGTTATCGCCGTAAACGCCGCGCAGGGCGCGACCGTCGCATCCGGCGACGCGATCGTCACCCTCGGATAACGGGAAAACCGTAAAGGGGTATAGCTTTGCAGTTTATATTTGATTTTTTTGAGTCTACAGGTATAGCGCAGCTCGCAAGAGACCCCGCGCACCTTATAAAGACTCTGATAATGTACGTCATAATCGGCGTGCTGTTCTTCCTCGCGATCAAAAAGCAGTTCGAGCCGCTGCTCCTTCTGCCGATCGCGTTCGGGATGCTTCTCGCCAATCTTCCCGGCGCGGACCTTTTCCATATGGAAAAGTTCTTCCTCGCGGATCACGTCGACATCGTGGCGGTTATCAGCGAGGGATCGCTTCTCGACTTTTTGTATCTCGGTGTCAAGCTGGGGATTTATCCGTCGCTCATCTTTATGGGCGTCGGGGCGATGACCGACTTTTCTCCGCTGATCGCGAACCCGAAGTCGCTCTTCCTCGGCGCGGCGGCTCAGCTCGGAGTTTTCGTCGCGTTCACCGGCGCGATCTTTATCGGATTCACGCCCAACGCCGCGGCGTCGATAGGGATCATAGGCGGCGCGGACGGACCCACGGCGATTCTCGTGACGAAGATCCTCGCGCCCGTTCTGCTCGGAGCGATAGCGATCGCCGCCTACAGTTATATGGCGCTGATCCCGATAATCCAGCCTCCGCTTATGAAACTGCTCACGACGAAAAAAGAGCGCTCGGTCGTTATGAAGACCCTGCGCCCCGTCTCCAAACTTGAAAAGGTCGTCTTCCCGATCCTCGTCACGCTCGTCGTAACGCTGATCGTCCCGAGCGCCGCGCCGCTCGTCGGTTTTCTGATGCTCGGCAACCTCTTCAACGTATGCGGAGTAACGGACCGCCTTTCCAAGACGGCGCAGAACGAACTCATCAACATCGTCACTATCTTCCTCGGCGTTTCCGTCGGGGCGACCGCGAACGCGGAGAATTTCCTCTCGCCAACGACTCTTTACATCATCGTCCTCGGACTTTGCGCTTTCGCGATCTCAACGTGCGGCGGACTCCTTTTCGGGAAACTCATGTACGTCCTCACGAAAGGCAAGATCAATCCGCTGATCGGTTCCGCGGGCGTTTCCGCAGTCCCGATGGCGGCGCGTGTATCTCAGGTCGTGGGACAGAAGGAAAATCCGTCGAACTTCCTGCTCATGCACGCGATGGGCCCCAACGTCGCCGGTGTTATCGGATCCGCGGTCGCCGCGGGAGTATTCCTCACGTTCTTCGCGTGAGCCCGAAAGGAGTTTCCGTAAATGGCTAAAGTCAAAATAACCGAAACGGTATTGAGAGACTCCCATCAGTCTCTGATCGCTACGAGGATGAAGACCGACGAGATGCTTCCGATCCTCGAAAAGATGGATAAGATCGGATACCACTCCCTCGAGGCGTGGGGCGGCGCGACTTTCGACGCCTGCATCCGCTTCCTCAACGAGGATCCGTGGGAGCGTCTCCGTAAGATTAGAGACCGCGTGAAGAATACGAAGCTGCAGATGCTCTTCCGCGGACAGAATATTCTCGGATACCGTCACTACGCCGACGACGTCGTCAGATATTTCGTTCAGAAATCGGTGGCGAACGGCATCGACGTCATCCGCATTTTCGACGCGCTGAACGACGCCCGCAATCTGAAAACGGCGATCGATGCGACGAAAAAAGAGGGCGGTCACGTACAGGCGGCGATGAGCTATACGCTTTCTCCCGTCCACTCGGTCGATTCGTTCGCCGCATATGCGAAGGAACTCGAGGAAATGGGCGCGGATTCCATCTGTATCAAGGATATGGCGGGTCTTTTGACACCGTATACCGCTTACGACCTTGTAAAAGCCCTTAAAGAGACCGTAAACGTACCGATCCAGGTCCATACCCACTATACGACCGGTCTTGCCTCTATGACGATCCTGAAGTCGGTGGAGGCGGGAGCCGATATAATCGATACTGCGATCTCTCCGTTTGCAATGGGTACTTCACAGCCGCCGACAGAGCCGATCGTCGCGTCTCTCGTGGGCACGGAGTACGACACGGGGCTCGACCTCAACGCGCTCAACGAGATCGCGTCGTATTTCACACCTATACGAGAAAAATACATAAAGAGCGGTCAGCTCGATCCCAAAGTCCTCAAGGTGGACGTCAGGGGTCTTATGTATCAGGTCCCCGGAGGAATGCTCTCTAATCTCGTCTCACAGCTCAAGCAGGCGGGGCAGAGCGAAAAACTCGAAGAGGTCCTCGCCGAGGTCCCGAAGGTGAGAGAGGATGCGGGCTTCCCGCCGCTCGTCACCCCGACTTCGCAGATCGTCGGAACGCAGGCGGTCCTCAACGTCGTCTCCGGCGAGCGGTATAAAATGGTCACGAAAGAGTTCCGCGGACTCGTCAAGGGCGAATACGGCAAAACTCCGGTCAAGATCGACGAGGCGTTCCGCCGCTCGATCATAGGCGACGCCGAGCCGATCGATTACAGACCCGCGGATAAACTGGAACCCGAGCTTGAACGGCTCAGAGAAGAGATCCGCCCGTATCTCGAACAGGATGAGGACGTCCTGACGTACGCTCTGTTCGATCAGGTCGCGCTCAAATTCTTCGAGTACAGAAAAGCGAAGAAATACGGGCTCGATGCAGAGCACGGCGATCCCGCAAACGGCGTACACACCGTATGATCGCAATAGCAGGAAACGAATACGAAAAAGAGATCCGCATCCTTCGCGGATCTCTGCTTCATTCGGGATACCCCGTTTTTTCTTCGCTCGGCGGCGGTGACGAAAGATCATCCGCTTCGCTCGCGGTTATCGTTTTTGACAGGAGAGTTCCTCCGGGCGTCGATCCCGAACGGGTCGTCCTCGCTGACGCCTCCGCGCTTTCCTCCGACTTGCCGGGGACGGCTCTTTTCGAATGCGAACGGGTGAGGTCGAGGGTCGAGGAGGTCATAGAGATAAAAAACGGGATCCGCTTTGAAAACTTTTCTTCAAAACTGTACGCCGAAAGAAACGGGATCTCCGTTTTTCTGGGCGAGACGCTTCCGTTGACGGAACGAGAAAAACTGATCGTCCGTCTGCTTTCCGTTTATCCGTCACGGTTCCTCACGGTGCGGGAGATCGCTGACGCGTGTTATCCGGATCACGTGGGCGACAGCGCGGTACGCACCGCCGTTTACGAGATCAACAAGCGCGCGAAGGAACTCACCGGCTTCCCGCTGATCGCTGCCAAACCGAACGCCGGATATTCATTCGCGGGATAAAAAACGTGAGTCGAACGACTCACGTTTTATTTGTTTCGACAAACGCGGAATTTCCGCGCGAATCGATCCCCACGAAAAGCGGCAGATCGCATATCTCCATTTTTTTGACCGATTCGCATCCGAGATCGTCGTAAGCGATCACCTCGACGGACGTGACGCACTTTGCCGCCAGAGCGCCCGCGCCTCCTACGGCGCAGAGGTAAAGCGATCCGGTCTCGCGGACGGCTCGTCTGACTTCTTCGCTCCGCGGACCTTTTCCGATCGTTGCGCGAAGACCCATCCGGTAAAGAGTCGGCGCGTAAGGATCCATTCTTGACGACGTCGTTGGGCCGCACGAACCGACCGGCAGTCCCGCCTTGGCGGGGGTCGGACCGGCGTAGTAGATGAAGGAACCTTGAATACCGAAGGGAAGCGCGTCGCCGCTTTCGATCGCTTTGAATATCCTTTTATGCGCGGCGTCGCGCGCCGTGAACACGACTCCTGAAAGAATGATACTGTCGCCTGCATTCACGGACGGCGCCCAGACGTCAAAACTGTCCGTCGTTACGCGAAGAATGTCCGTCATCTGGCGCCCCCGTCAGCGATACTCGAACCGTACTTCTTGTCAAAATCCCGGAACAGAGCGAGCGTTGAGGGGTTCAATTCGTCAATATACGATTCAAAATCGTCGCTTGCCTCGGAGGGGGTGTCCTCGCGCTGCGGCCTTTTTTGCTCAATGGGCTTTCGGGGCTCTCCCACGGGCGGCCTCGGCGCCGACGCGGATATGTTCTCTTTCGGATCGGGACCGGAAGGTACGACGGGCGCGCCCTTTCCCGAAACGGGGAGAACGTCTCCGTATTTGCTCTCAAATTCTCTGATGGCTTTTTTGAGTTGTACGCGCAGTTTTTTTATCTCGGAAAGCGCTTCCGCCGCTTTTTTCGCATCGACGGGGATGATCCTTTCCGCTGCCTCGGACGCTTTTTCCTCAGCATACGCGGCACGAGATTCCGCCATCGCGAGTCTTGCGGATATTTGCTCGTTTTCGGCTTCAAGCGCCGCGATCTTACTGCGGTAGTCGTTTTCCGCCTCGGTATATTTTTTCGAAAGTTCAAGTATAAAATCGGTCACGTCTTCTTTTTGAAATCCGCCGATGGATCCTTTGAACCCTTTTCTTTTAACTTCAGCCATTTTGGCGCCTCCGAAGTTTTATACAGTATAGATTATTCTATCATATCCTGTCGAGAAAATCAACCCGCGATATCATCCCAGCGGAACTCCTCCTATAAACATAAGCTGTTCGAGAATGACGTCGTCTTTTACGGAAACCGTTTTTTCTCCGGATTCAAGATAGAGCGTACAGTCCACGCAGACCGTCAATTTTGCGGTATACATTGTCTGGTTGATCCCTACCGAGACGAAATCGCTCGTTACCTCGCATTCGGTTTTGTAATCGCAGTAAACGCGAGAGGACACTTCCGGACCTTTTCCGGACAAAAAGCGCCCGCCGATAAGCGTTCCGAGCGGTATTCGAACTTTGATCGTTCCGTTTTTTCTGATTTTTTCCGAAAGAGTCGTTTCAAATATTTCTCGTTTTTCATTCAGTTTTCCGGAGTCGATCGCGACGGAACCTCCGGCTCCCCCGTCCGCTCCCGTTCCCTTGATCTCCGACGCCGCTTCCGCGATCATCCGCTCGACCGTCGTGACAGCGAGATTTGCCGCCGGTCCGTCGATCTTACCGTCGAACAGTCTTTCGTACAGAAAGACGGATCCGATGAAAAGCAATAACAGGGCAATAATAAGCGCCCTGATTTTTCTTCTTCCTGCTTTTCTCAAAAGAAGTGATTTCAATTTCATGCCGCACTCCCGAAAACTATAGACACCGAGCCGTGATTGTGGTATACTTTATTCTGTATTACTATGTATATATTACGGAGCGGGAACGCAAAAAAGAAAGGACGGCGGGGCATGGAAATAAAGATGATCCGTGAGAGCGGAACGTCGGCGAATTCGTATCTGATCGTTTCCGGAAATGAAGCTGCCCTCGTCGATCCGTCCGCGCCCGTCAATGATGTGAAAAAACTTCTCGCAGACGGGATAACGCTTCGGTATATCCTTCTCACACACGTCCACTTTGACCACGTTCTCACGCTTGAGGAAACGCGGATCGCGTTTTGTGCGCCGCTCCTTGTCGGCGCCGGCGACGCGGACGCGCTCTCCGATCCGAAAAGGAGTTTGTTCCTCCCCTTTTTCGGCGAGAGAAAAACGTTCGACCCCGCCGACCGTGTTCTGAGCGACGGGGACCTGATCGAACTCGGCTCCGGATCCCTCAGGGTCGTCTCGACCCCGGGGCACACACCCGGTTCGGTCTGCTACCTCGCCGATACGTTCATTGTCACGGGCGACACGCTTTTCGCCCGCTCGATAGGCAGGACGGATTTCCCGGGCGGAGACTTCCGCGAGATGAACGTCTCGCTTGAAAAATTAAAGGAACTCGACGGTTCGCTGACGGTTTATCCGGGACACGAGGGACCGGATGTTCTTGACAACGTAATCAAATTCAATCCATATATGAACGGAGAACTGTAATGGACTATTCAGTACTTGCCGACCTTTTATTTCCGAACGTCACCGACACTCCAGACGACCTCGAGGAACGTTTTCCCCCGAGAGAACTGCCCGAGGGCGCCGTCGTATCGCGCATGGCTCCTTCGCCGACAGGTTTCGTGCATCTCGGCAACCTCGTTCAGGGAACGATTTCCGAGAGGATGTGCACGCAGAGCGGCGGGGTACATTTCCTCCGCATTGAAGACACCGACGCCAAAAGAGAAGTCCCCGGTGCCGTTGAGATGCTCCTTCGCGGCCTCGGCGAGTACGGCATCGGCTTTGACGAAGGCGTGACCGCTGACGGTGAAAAAGGGAATTACGGTCCTTACCGACAGCGTCAGCGCGCCCAGATCTACCACGTATACGCCAAAAAACTCGTTCTGGACGGCATGGCATACCCGTGCTTCTGCACGGAGGAGGAACTCGCGCAGATCCACGCAGAGCAGGAGGCGGAGAAGGCGAACTTCGGATATTTCGGCAAGTGGGCGATCTGGCGCGACAGACCGATAGAGGACATAAAAGCGGCGATCGACGCCGGCATACCGTGGGTTCTGCGCTTCCGCTCCGAGGGCAATATCGAAAACAAGATCCCCATCACCGATCTGGTCAAGGGCAAACTTGAACTGACCGAAAACGATATCGACCACATCCTCCTGAAGAGCGACGGGATCCCGACCTATCATTTCGCTCACGCCGTCGACGATCATCTGATGCGCACGACCCACGTCGTCCGCGGCGACGAGTGGCTTCCGTCCCTGCCTTTCCACTTGCAGCTGTTCCGCGCGCTCGGATTCCGTCCGCCGAAATATCTGCACATCGGAACGCTTATGAAGATGGACGGGACTTCAAAGAGAAAGCTCTCGAAAAGAAAAGACCCGGAGCTCTCGCTTTCCTATTACCGCGAGGCGGGATTCCCGCGCGCGAGCGTCAAAGAGTACCTTATGGGCCTCCTCAACTCGAATTTCGAGGACTGGCGCAGAGCGGAGCCGACGGCAGACCTCGGCGATTTCAAATTCTCTTATAAAAAGCTCAATCCCGCCGGCGCGCTGTTCGATATCGCCAAACTCACCGACGTGTCGAAAAACGTCATCTCAGTGATGACGGCGGAAGACGTCCTCGACGGATATCTCGACTGGGCGCGCGAATTCGACCCCGGGTTCGCCTCGACGCTCGAAAACGACAGGGAGACCGCCCTCGCCGTTTTCTCGATCGGCAGAGGCGGCAAGAAGCCGAGAAAGGACTTCGGCACGTGGGCTGAAGTCAAGGATCTGTTCGGATTCTTCTGGGACGGATATTTCAAAGTCACCGATGAATACCCCGATACGTTCGACCGCGCCGATATCAAGGCGGCGATCGCCGGATTCCTTGAAACGTACGATCCCGCCGACGATCAGAACGCCTGGTTCGACAAGATAAAAGCGGTCGCCGACTCGCTCGGGTACGCGTCCGATATGAAGGAATACCGCGCAGAACCCGACCGCTTCCGCGGGAGCGTCGCCGACGTCTCGATGTTCCTTCGCGTCGCTGTCACGGGCAGAATGAACTCGCCCGATATGTATCAGGTAATGACTATCCTCGGTGAGGACAGAGTCAGAGCGCGCCTTGATTCAATGGCGGATTCACTTTGAGAGGAGATTTTTGAAAAATGGAAGAAGTAAGCACTAATTTCATTCACGATATAATTGACGCGGATCTCCGGGAGGGAAGAGAGGATCACGTTCACACCCGCTTTCCTCCGGAGCCGAACGGCTATCTGCATATCGGCAGCGCAAAAGCGATCTACATCAACTACACTACCGCCAAGAAGTACGGCGGGAAGTTCAATCTCCGTTACGACGACACGAATCCCACCAAGGAGGATACGGAATACGTCGACTCGATCCTTGAAGACCTGAGATGGCTCGGAGCCGAGCCGGACGGAGGGATCTTCTACGGATCCGACTATTTCGACGACTGCTATCGTTTTGCCGAAAAACTGATCATGGAAGGCAAGGCGTACGTCTGCGATCTTTCTCCGGAGGAAATGAAGGAGTACAGGGGAACGCTGACCGAGCCCGGAAAGAACAG
>JAFWTH010000093.1 GCA_017518975.1 Clostridia bacterium | reverse complement strand
GAGGTCGAAGAATCTGAAAGTGAAGAACGCGTTAAATAGCCTTCCCCTTGAGGGGAAGGTGTCGCCGTAAAGCGACGGATGAGGTGAGGAACCCGGCAACCTACATCTTTATCACCTCATCAGTCAGCTCCGCTGACAGCTTCCCCTCAAGGGGAAGCCTCTATGACATGTTTTCTTCATTACATGTCATTCTGAGCGGAGGTCGAAGACCGGAGTCGAAGAATCTGAAAGCTGTTTTAAGGTTCGGAGCGATCAGGGATCGCTCCCTACGGTACGCGAAATGAAGAACGTGTTAAAAAGCATTCCCCTCCGAGGGAAAGGCTTAATAAGGAGGAAAAAATGACGATAGGTGATGCGATCGCACGGGCAGACGCCGTAAAACCGAACGGTGTACCCGAGGCGGAGAAGATCAGATGGCTGACGGGACTCGAGGGCATTATAAAAAACGAGATCGTCGACACTCACTCGGGATGGGAGGAAGAACCCGCGGCGGCGCTCCCGTCCGCTCTTGGGGACGCGCTTTTCGCCCCGCCGCCTTTCGACGAGACGTACGTGATGTGGCTGTTGGCGAGGATCGATTTCATCAACGGGGAATACGACGCGTACGCCAACTCAAGTGCGGTGTTCAACAGTGCGTTTTCGGCATTTGCCGATCACGTTAACAGAACGAAGACGCCGAGGAGCGCGGCGTTGAGATACGAGTGAGGTGAAAAGATGAAACTGCCCGCTTTGCGTTCTCTCAGGAGAACTAAAAAAACGCTGGCGGCGTTCGGCGGATACGATCGCCGCCCCGGGGCGGCGGACGGTACGTGGTACGATATGACGAATATGACGGCGGACAGGGCTCCCGCTCTCGCCGTCAGGGGACGGAGAGGGACCGTCGCGGTCCCCGGAGACGGGGAGATCACGGGGATCGGGTGCGCGCTCGGGAAGCCCGCCGTCACGCGCGGATCCCTCGTCGTCGTCGGAGACGACACGGTCGACCTCGGACTTTCCCCGGGGCCGAAAAAGCTCGTCTCATTCGGCGCGTATCTTCTCGTTTTCCCGGACGGTAAATACGTGAACGCCGCGACGCTCGGGACGGGCGGGACGCCCGAATTCGGGGACATCGACGCTTCGGCGACGGTGACGTCGGAGGGAGACGAGCCGAACGCTTCGACTCTCGTCTGCACGACGTGCGACGAGAACGGGAACGATATCGTTTATTCGCGCACCGTGTCGACGCCCCAATCCCCGTCAAACGGCGATTTCTGGTACGATATCGGCTCGACGCCCGCCGTTCTCAGACAGTACAGGCAGGACACGGATACGTGGGTCGGGTACGAGCCGTACCGGAAATACAGATTTGACCGCGCCGTAACGATCCCCCCCGGTGTCGGAGAGACCGTATATATCGATCCGGAGATAATCCGCACGCAGGGCGGAACGGACGGCTCCCCGAGGCGCGGATATTTCAGACTTCAAAAAAAGGGCGCCGACTTTTTCGTCATCAAGGGTCCCGTTATAAACAGGATCTACGACGGATTCACGGTCAGAATAAGCCGGAACGTCCCGAAAATGGATTTCGTGACCGAGGCGGGCAATCGGCTGTGGGGCTGCCGTTACGGCGACGTCGACGGAAAGCCCGTCAACGAGATCTGGGCGTCCGCGCTCGGGGACTTCCGCGAATGGCACGCGTTCGAGAACGTGTCGACGGATTCATACGTCGCCTCGGTCGGCTCGGACGGACCGTTCACCGGCGCCGCGACGTACCGGGGGAATCCCGTGTTTTTCAAGGAGAGGACGGCGCACCGCGTAATGGGAACGACCCCGTCGACTTTCAGGATATCGACGCTCGAATGCGAAGGCGCGGGGGACGGCTCGGACGGTTCGTTCGCGTCGGTCGGGGGACTTCTGTACTACGTCTCCCCGTCGGGCGTTATGAGATACGACGGATCGTCGTGCGAGAAGATATCCGCCCCGCTCGGCGACGGACGGTTCTCCGCCTCCGCGGCGGGGGAGTACGGGGGAAAATACTACGTGGGACTCACTGGTGAGACCGCGTCGGGCCTTTTCGTTTTCGATCCGCGCCGCCGAACGTGGCACAGAGAGGACGGAGCGGACGTCGGCGGCTTTTGCCCGGTGGGGAGCGAGACGTATTTCTTCTGCCGGGGCGGGAACGCTCTTTTTACGGTCGGCGGGAGCGGCGGGCCGTACGAGGACGGGATCCCGTGGTCCGTCGAATCGGGGGATTTCGGTCTGTCCTCGCCGCGCAGAAGGTATCTGTCGCGGGTCACGGTAAAGATGTCGCTCCCCGCGGGATCGCGCGCGGAGCTGTCCGTCCGTTACGACGGACGCGGTCCTTTCATCCCGGCGGCGGCCGTTCGGGGAGGTCCTCACGGATCTTTTTCGATCCCGATCCCGCTCAGACGGTGCGGCGACTTCAGAATCCGGATATCCGGCGTCGGGTACGCCGAGATCTTTTCGGTCACTCTGACCGGAGGGGAGGGGAGCGAATATGATTGACATCGAAAAACCCCGCTTCGAGTCGGACGATACGGCGGAGCGCGTGGTCGAGCTCAAAAGGTATCTCGACCGCCTCGCCGACGATCTGAACTATATGTTCGACGTCCTGACGGACAAGGCGGGAGGGACGAATAAAAACGGGGAGTAAAAAAGCGCCCGGAACGGCGCGGAAGGAGACGGAAATGAGAACGGAAAAAACGGAAGAAGAAAAGAAAACGAAAAAGGAGTCCGGGGACGGCGGCGGTATCGTCTCGGACGATCTTTTGAAAGAACTGCTCCGCGGCGACGAATTCAAATACGACGTGAACGGGGACGAACTGTACCGCAAATACCGCGACGCGTACGAGCGCGAAGGGCGGCTCGCCATGAAGGACGTCATGGGGAAGGCGGCGTCTCTGACGGGAGGATACGGGAACAGCTACGCCGAAACGGCGGGCAGGGCGGCAAGGGACGAATACGCCGCTCGCGCGGCGGACAGGATCCCGGAGCTTTACGAACTCGCTCTCGAACGTTACCGCCGCGGCAGAGAGGAGCTGCGCGATAATTACGAGCTGCTCGCGTCGCGCGAAAAGGACGAAGCCGCGGCCGCGGCGGCGGCTGAGGCGCTCGCCCGTCAGATTGCGAAGGAGAAGGCGGAGGCGGAGCGTCAGGCGAGACTCGACGCGCTGAACGCGGAAAAGATAAGAGGCGAACTCGCGCTGAAGCGGGACGCCCAGAAACTGAACGAGAAGAAGGAGTCGAACTCCGCGGCGCAGGCGGCCGCCAAACTCGCCGCGGACACCGATTACAACCGCAGATCCCTCAGCGCGAAGGAGAAGAACGATTATCTCGATTATCTTCTCGGGCTGGAAAAACTCGCGTACTCCGGCTCGCGGGGCAGAGCGTGAAACGGGTCGGGTACGACAGCGTGAGGTATATGAACGAATGAAAAGATCATTTTATTCCGTCGCGCTCGATCTTCATCTTTCCGAGACGCCGCGCGCTCTTTTCGTGAAAAAGGGCGACACCGTGCGCGAGATCAGAGTGACGTTCGTCGAGAACGGGGAAGAGTATGAGCTGACGCCGGACTGCCGCGCCGTTCTTTGCGCGATACTCGCGGACGGGAACGAGGCGCGAATGAATATGGAAAAGACCGGGAACCGGCTTTACGCAAGGATTCCGGGCGAGTGGACGAAGACCGCGGGCAGGATAACGTGCGAGGTGCAGGTAATCGGGTCGACCCCTGCGGTGAGACTCACCTCGCCGATGTTCTCGGTCATCGTGGTCGAGACGTTGTCTTCCGCGGCGGAAGATATCTTCGCATACTGGTGCAAGGGATCGTTCCCGACGGCGTCGGCTTCCCGGAGCATACCGATCGCGGACGCGAACTTCGAGTTCGACTTCCCGGAGGAGGCAAACGCATACAACGGGTGGGTACTCATACCGAAGTCGCTGTATCCCGACGGCGGAGTGTATATCTGCTCAACGGGCGGTATAGTATTTCCGTATGACAGCGAACAGCCGATCAGCGTCGGGGGCGGGAAATACGTTACTTTCAAGTGTTTCAAATCGCCGAATACGTTCTCGGCGCATCAGTACGTCATAGTCAGAGAAAGAGAGGAATCATAAATGGTAGGGACAGAACCCGGTGATCGTGAAGAAATGCTCCTTGCCGGCATACTGAACGGAGACACCACCACCAACATAGAACCCGGATCGCGGAAGGAGGCGTACCTCAAGGCGATCCTTGAGAAGGGATCGCTCCCGAAGGTCAGCGGAAGCGACAACGGAAAAGTGCTGTCGGTCGTGAACGGAGAATGGGGCGCGGCGAATATCCCCGAGGGCAACCTCCCCGCCGTGACGTCCGCGGACAACGGGCGGTTCCTGCGCGTATCGAACGGCTCGTGGGGAAACGACGAGTTTCCGGAGTTCGACAGGGTGAGGAAGAACACGTACAGTATCAAGGCGGACGGTCTTACAAAGGCGTTCGTGAAGAATTCGGGAGCGCTTCAGAACAACGACAGTTACAGAGTTACCGGACTCATCCCGGTGAAGAAGGACGAGCAGTTCGAGTACAAACTGTCTCACGGAAGCAGCGCCCTTCCGATAATCGCATTTTACGACGCTTCGGGCGCGTACGACGGCGACGAGAGCGTAAAGGGCGCGAACGAGGGCTATAAGAGCGGGACGTATACCGTCCCGACGGACGGCTTCGTCCGGCTTGTATATCATACGTCGTACAGCGACGTATACGCAGTTTTCACGAGCGAGATTCCCGACAACGTCCGGGCGTACGTCAACGATCGTACCAGGGTAGAGCGGACGTGGGGTCTGAACGTCCTTCTGCTCGGCGACAGTATATTCGGCAACGACGGCGAGATACGCGCGTTTATCGGAGAATACTGCGGTTCATGCGTGAACGGCGCGTTCGGCGGGACGAGGGTGAGCGTACGTACGGACGATCCGAACTGGAAATACTTCGACGGCGAAAACATCGTCACGGCTCTTACGACCGGAGTGTGGACGGATCAGGACGCCGCGGCGGCGGCTCTTTCGTCAAGTTATCCGTGGATCACCGGAAGACTCGCGGGACTCAAAGCGGTCGATATGTCGACCGTCGACGTCATCATAATGGACTGGGGAACGAACGACTACACGGCGGCTCAGACGATACAGACGATAACGGAAGCGTACGGCTCGGTCATCGACAAACTTCAGAGTGCGTTCCCGTCCGTCCGTCTTCTGATATCGACGCCGATATGGAGGTATTTCAGCAACAGCGAAAACGGAGATAATAAAACGTTTACTCCGGCAGCGTGCACGCTGAAGGAGATCGCGGCGGCGATAGAAGAGCTCGCCGGGGACAAAAGGATCAGCGTCCTGAACGCGTACCGGAATATGCCGCTCTCTTACGCAACCGCGTCGACGTACTTCGATACAGGTGACAAGACCCATCTCAACACCGCGGGCAACAGAGTCTACGCGGGGCTGCTGACGGGCAAACTGAGGACGATGTTCTGAGGAGGGACGATATGAGCAAGTGGAAGAATACGCTCGTCCGCGCTCTGCGGACGTTCGGTCAGGCGGCGATAGGTTATCTCGCCGCAAATCTCTGCCTCATCAGGTGGGATGACGGCGGGGCGTGGAAGACGACCGCGCTGACGGTCATCACGGCGGCGGTGGCTTGCGGACTCGCCGCGCTGATGAATCTGCCGAAGGGTGAAGAGAAATGACAATTCATAAAAACATAACCCCGTTCAACCGATGGATCGGACGGGACGGGTATGACGTCGAGTGGATCACGATCCACTATACGGCGAACACGTATCAGCCGGACCTCGCGAAGAACGAGGCGGCGGCGTTTGCGAACCGGTACGTCGGCGCGTCGGCTCACTTCTTCGTGGACGAAAAAGAGGTGTGGCAGTCCGTCGCTCTCGACGACACCGCGTGGCACTGCGGAGACGCGCCGTCGAGGAACGGCTGCCACAACCGGAATTCGATCGGGATCGAAATGTGCGTGAAATATGAAAACGGCGTCTATTCGATCCCGGAGAAGACCGCGGCGCGGACGGCGGAACTCGTGCTTTACCTGCTTGAGTTCTTCCCGAAGGCGAAACTGTGCAGACATTACGACATCACGGGCAAGATATGCCCCGCGCCGTGGGTGACCGATCCTTCCCTTTGGGAAGCATTTTTGATGAGAGTAGAGGAGAACAGACCGATGACACAAGCGGAAAGAAAAGAATTCGACGCGCTTAAAGCGCGTGTGGCGTCGCTCTCCGCGAAAGTGAGCGCGGGAGAGGAATTCGACCGCATTATCAGGCGCGACGTCGCGAAGCTCGGCGAGCGTTCCGCGGTGAAGTGGAACAAAGCGGACGGTATGCCGGACTGGCTGGCTCCGACCGTCGCCAAACTTATCTCCATGGGCTGTCTGAAGGGCGACAAAAAGGGAGACCTCGCCCTGACGACGGATCTTGCGAGGGCTCTGGTCGTCGTCGACCGGGCGGGAGGATTCGACAGGTGAGCGATCTTACGAAAGGCGAGCTGATCGAAATGTGCGACGCACGGTACGTCAGGCGCGCCGAGTGCGGCGAACAGATGAACGACATACGGGGAAAGCTGCACAACGACGACAAGCGTCTCGCCGTGATCGAGCTGCAGGTGAAGATCAACAACTGGCTGTCGCTCGCGATAGCCGGCGGCGTGATCGCGCTCGTGATCAAAATCTTCCTTGGCGCCTGACAAAAAAAGGACCCGGAGAATCATTCTCCGGGTCCGGAACTCTTATCGGGTCTTATTTCCTTTTACGTTTTACGATGAACGCGCCGGCCGCGGAAACTGCGGCGACAGCAGCCATGATCACCATGGGGTCGCCGGTCCTCGGCGCGGTGCTGCCGGACGGGGTGACCGTCGCGGGATCGACCTTCTCGCCGGTCTGTTTGTCGACGATGATCTCGTTGCCGTCCTCATCCGTCTTGACCTCATACTTGTCCGGGTCGGGATTGGGAGTCGGTACGGGATCCGGTCCGGGAGCCGGTCCGGGAATCGGCGTGGGGACAGGGTCCTGACCGGTCTTCTCGATCATCGTGTCGGAGATCAGATACGGGACGTGGTTGTGCATCATCTTCACGTTGACGCCGTAACCGAAGTCGCCGAGCGTGACGGCGTAGCTGTCCTCGCTCTCGTGATCGGCTCCGGGGGTCTCCGCCGTTCCGGCGGTCGCGGTGAGCGTCGCCTTGATGACGGATCCCGCCGCTATCGGATCCGCGTGGATGTCGTCAAACGGCACGGACCACTCGATCATGGAGTATCCCGTGGCGGAGTCGTAGGTGATGATATAGTCGCGTCCGGGCTCCGGGTTGTACGTGTTCTTCGCGCCGAGCTGGGTCGGTCCGCCCGGATTGACGTAGTAGCCCTCAAGATATTCGCCGGTGTCCGTTCTCTTGCCGAGCGCGTAGTAGAGGATCGGATGCTCCTCGAACTCGGTGTCGAAGTTGATGATGTAGGCAAGACCTCTGCAGAAGTCGTCCTCGGGGGATTCGCCTTCCTTGACGCCGAGGACCTGCTTGATTTCGACCGGTTTGTTGCGGATGGCGAAGTTGAAGCCGTGGACTTCGTCCCAGGAGAAGTAATACTCCATCGTCGGGAACATGGCGAGGACGTTGTCAAGACTGTTCTCGCCGAAAGCGACGATGAACAGAGGGCTCGTCATATTGTTCTCGGCGTCGAGATCGGGATAGTATCTCTCGTACTCTCCGTCGCCGATGGCCCCGTCTTTTACCACGTCGTTCGGGTCCGCCTTTTTGACCGTGATGACGTTGGTGGGATCCCAGCCCGTTCCGTTCGGGGGGAACGACGTTCTCGCCTCCGCGGGAATGGCGGCGACGAGCATCATCGCGAGCGTCGCGGCGGCGATAATGATGGAAATAAGTTTTTTCATTTTTCAACACCTTTCTTTGCTGCGGAAAGCGTTTTCGCCTTTCGACTTATTTTAATAATATCACTCGTATCGTATAAAGTCAAGCGGGCGGACGTTATTTCGTTATCCTGTACTCCGTGACTCCGAGCACCGTCTCGCCGTCGACCTGAGCCGCGACGGGGCGCGAGAACCTCACCGTGATATCGCGGCCGGTGAGCGCGGTGACGCACTCCGTGTGTTTGATATGTTCCCCTTTGAAGATCGACGGAAAGACCGTCAGCGTCTTGATCCTCCCCTTGCCGTGCATCAGAAGGACGGTGAGCTTTCTCTCCGGGTCCAGACGGTCCTGGTCGGGAGTCGGCATCATGCCGCCGCCGTAGCATTTTCCGTTCATCGTCGGGGCGATCCACGTCTTCTCGAAAACGCGGGTTTCCCCGTCGACCGTAACCTCGGCGCGGACCGGCTCGAAGTGGAACAGGAGACCTTTTATCGCGATCCCGGCGTAGTTAATCTTTTTGCCCGGTTCCTTCTCCCTGATCCCGTCGGCGACCTCGCAGCAGTATCCGTCGATACCGTAGCCGACGCCGTTGAGGACTCTCATCTTCCTGCCGCCGATCTCAACGACGGGCAGGTCGGCGAGGTATTCGTTCACCTTTATCGGCTCGTCGCCCGGAGCCCTTCCGAGCTCGTGCCAGAAATCGCTTCCCGTTCCGGTGGCGTAGTACAGGATATCGCACCTCTTTTCGATATTATCCGTGTCGTTGACGAAACGGTTGAGCGTCCCGTCGCCTCCGCAGATAAGGACGTCGTCGCCCTCGCCGAGTCCCGCGAAGAACGCGCCGTAGTCGACCGACGTCATATCGACGAAGTCGGTCTCCTTTCCCTCAAAGAACTTCAGGACCGCCTCGGCGCGGACTTTTCCCTCACCGTTTCCGGATAACGGGTTGTAGAGTATATGCGTCATTTTCATTCCTCCTCAGTGTCGTTTTTATTTTCGTCGTCGCCGTCCCCGGCTCCGATCCTTTTCATCTCATCGTCTTTTTTCCAAAGATATGAAAACCTAAGTTCTTTTCCTTCTTTGATCCGCTTGAAGTTTTCGATATGGCGGAAGAAGATCACCGCCGTTATGACGCACAGGATCAGCGCGCCCGGGAGGTCGCGCCTCATTATCCCCCACACGACGGGGAAGGCGACCGACGCGGTCAGGGGTACGAAGCAGATATAGTCGGTCGCGAGGACGATCAGGACCTCCGCGCCGAGCATTATGAGAAAGACGAGCGGATCGAAGGCGAGGATCGCTCCGCCGAGGCAGGCGAGCCCCTTGCCGCCCTTGAATTTCATATAAGGCGGGAAGACGTGGCCGAGAACGACGCCGACCGCCGCGGCGGGGAAGACGAGCGCGGACCCTTTGAAGATGAGCGTCGCGCCCCACGTCACGAGCGTGGCTTTCGCGATATCGAAAACGATGCACAGGATGCCGACGACCTTGCCCATCGTGATGAGGGCGTTGCTGCCTCCGGCGTTGCCCGACCCGCGGGATCTTATGTCGAAGCCGCGGATCTTTCCGATTATGTAGGAGGGATTGATCATCCCGACGGCGTAACCGAGAAGAAAAGAGAGAAAAATATCCAAGAGGCGGCGTACCTCCTTTCTTGATTCGTGATATATTGTACCATTTTTCGCGAAAAAAAACAACATCTTATAAATATGCCGCCCCGCTCCCGATTGACATCCGCGGCGCGATGTGATAACATTATTGTGTAAACGTTATCAGTAAAGAAGGCTGACACTGTTATGAAAAAAAACGTTCTGAAAACCGTCTCGTTCGTCCTCGCCGCCCTCGTCGCGGCGTCGTTTGCGTCTTTCGCGTCCTTTGCCGAGGGACCCCGCGCCGACGCCGTTTTCACGGACGTCGGGGAGGCGGACTGGTTTTTCCCTTACGTAAGTTACGCGTATGAAAACGGACTTATGACGGGCGTCTCGGATACGCTCTTCGAACCGGGCGGCGACATGAGCCGCGCGATGATCGTCACCGTCCTGTGGAGGATGGAGGGCGAGCCGTCCCCGGGCGGAGCCGCTCCGTTTTCCGATCTTTCCGCGGACTGGTATCGCGGCGCCGTCGCCTGGGCGGCTGAAAACGGGATCGTGAACGGCACGGGAGAGGGAAGGTTCTCGCCGAGTACACCGCTGACCCGCGAACAGATCGCGGTGATAATGATAAGATATTCGTCATACAAGGGATTCGATTTCCCGGATCGCGCCGATCTGTCGGCGTTCCCGGACGGCGCGTCGGTCGCCGGATACGCCGCGGACGCGGTGAGCCGGTCGGTCGCCGCCGGTCTCCTGACGGGCACGCCGAGGGACGGGTTGACGTATCTCGACCCGCGCGGGACCGCGACGCGGGCGCAGGTCGCGGCGATCCTTTACCGCTACGATCTGACCGATAAAAGCCCGGCGAGCGGCGACAGGACGGTCCTTCTGTCCGCGGACGTCGCCCCGTCTTTCGTCGGGGACGCTGGGGATCTGTCAGGGGGCTCCCTTGCGCTGTCCGATTTTGCGCTCCGCCTTTACCGCGGAGCGGGGACGTCCGGGAAAAACACGCTCGTCTCGCCTCTCTCCGTCTTTACCGCGCTCGCCATGACGCAGAACGGGGCGCGCGGCGAAACGCTCGCCGAGATGGAAAGGACGCTCGGACTCACCGCGGACGACGCCAATCTGTTCATCCACACGCTGACGGATTCGTTCGGAAAGGGCGACGGAGCGCAGCTCAAAACGGCGAATTCCGTATGGTTCACCACGGCTTCGCGCTTTTCAGTTAACCGCGCGTTTCTGAAAAAGAACGCTGATTATTACGGCGCGGATATCTTCGCCTCTCCTTTCGATTCCGGGACGCTCGACGATATCAACGGGTGGGTCGAAGAGAAGACCGACGGGATGATAAAGAAGATCCTCGACGTGATGCCGCCCGAGGCGGTGGCGTACATGATCAACGCGATCTGCTTCGATGCGGAATGGGCGTCGCCGTATCACGCGAAGGACGTCAGCGAGGACGTTTTCCGCAACTCCGACGGCACGGAGACGACGGTCGAAATGATGGCGTCCGAAGAGCGGTCCTATCTCTCCGACGACGGCGCGACCGGATTTATCAAGTATTATTCGGGCGGGAAGTACGCATTCGCCGCGCTTCTTCCTGACGAGGGAGTCTCCCTCGACGATTACGCCGCCTCCCTCGACGGCGAGCGGCTGAGCGAAGTTCTGTCGGGCGCGCAGCGCGTCGCGGTCGACGCTTATATGCCGAAATTCGAGATCGAATTTGCCCGCGAGCTTTCGGACGTCCTTCGCGGTATGGGAATGGAGCTTCCGTTCGACGAGGATCGCGCCGACCTCAGGGATCTCGGCACATCCCTCGCCGGAAACCTCTATATAAGCAGAGTCATCCACAAGACGTATATCTCCGTCGCCGAGCGCGGCACGAGGGCGGGAGCCGCGACCGCGATCGAGGTCATCGAAAAGAACGCGAGACCCGGAATGCTCAGAAAAACGGTCCGGCTCGACAGACCGTTCCTGTATATGATAATCGACGTCGGGACGGGCGTCCCGATCTTTCTCGGTTCGGTCAATGAGCTCTGACAAAGAAAGAACGCACCCGGAGGTGCGGTGCTATAAAGGACAGTAAATAAAAACCGGCTGAGGTAAGGACAATGAAGTCCTTATTTCAGCCGGTCTTTTCGTCGCATATCATCGCAAGCAGGACGTTTGTGTGCCAAACGTCGAAGAAACAGTTTACAGTTATGATTGCACTCGATGCGTGCAAGTTATGAGTTGAGGCTTCGCCTCAACGTTATGATATGAGTTCCGCAAACGTGCCGCAGACACTCTAGGGTAACAGGGGCTATCCGAACCCGGTTTTGCGCGAACAGATAAAGTCGGCTGTCATTGCCCGATACTGCTGTTCGCACGAAGTTTGCACTGCCGTGCAAACTTCCGGAGTTTAACGGTTCCCCTGCTTCGTTATCACCCTCGCAGGTAGGAGTCGCTACCTGCTTCGGGCACTGCCTTGCCGGGACAAAAATCATCTCCGGCAAAACTCTTCGACCCGGAGCGGATGATTATACGAGCAGAT
>JAFWTH010000092.1 GCA_017518975.1 Clostridia bacterium | reverse complement strand
TCGGCGAGGACAGCCCGTATTACAAGGTGAAAGATCTTCCGAACGTATGCCTGACGCCTCACATGGCGTGGGGTTCGTACGAGGCGCGCGTTCGGGTCATCGACGAAATGGTGAAGAACGCCGAGGCGTTTCTCGCCGGAGGAACACGGTCACGAATTGTATAAATGCTATTATCAATAAAAAAAGATATGGGGTTGCCGCAAAACTGCGGCAACCCCGCTTTATTATGCTGCGACCCAGCCGTATCCCTGAACGGCCATATCAATGAAGTGAGCAAGCAAAAGTTCGATCTTATCCTTAAACGTTTCTTTATCATAAGAATCGGGCAAATCGGAATCCAAAGACGTTTCAATCGCGGTTTTGACTTTTGCAAGCGGCTGCTCGTCCTTGTACCAGTCAACGACCATAAGTTCCGTTTTTTCTTCGGTTAGCTTCCGGAACAGATTCTTTGCTGACAGTTTGACCTTTTGTTCTTCTTCCTTTGTGAGTTTCTTTCCTGCGATCAGCAAATCGTAAATCTCAAGTTCTTCTTCCGAAAGCCCTTCCGTTTCCGGACGCTTATCTTCAGCTTTCAGGTCTTCAATGAGTTTGATCAACTGCTCATAGTAGTCTTCGTTTTCCGATCCGCCCGCGTTATAGCGGTCAATAATATTCTTATATCTCTGGGAAAACTGTTGTCTCGTAACGTTTCTTGAAAGCATCTGCTCAAGCGCTTTTTCAATGAAATCACGCAGATCGTCGATCTCGATCGCTTTGTATTGAGCGGTCTTGATCTCTTTTTTCAACTCGTCAACGTTGATTTTTGATAGATCTATTATTTTTCCCTGATGGATAACAAGACCGTCGTCGTTATCCTCCGCCCGACCCGAAGAAACGCTTGTGTCAAGCAATTGTCCCATACGCCGACGAGCGCGATCGATCTTTTCGTTGTTTATCGTATTACCGAACAGACCGTACAGATAGGCAAGAGGAGGAAATTTCGGGTTACCCCAGTTCTGCTCGAAAATCTCCGGGCGGGACGCCTCGTACAGATTCATCAGCGTATTCAGAATGACCTTGAATTTATCTTTGTTTTCGTCTTTGGAAACGATGATGTTGAACGCCTCAGCGAGTTCGTCGAGTTTATCAAACAGTTCACCCTCCCCGATTATTGAACCGATATCGATCCCCAACTCGGTCAAGAACGAATCCGCTTCGTCGATCGCCTGATCGATCAATACGATAAGCTGATCTATATCTTTTGCCGGGAATTCTTTGCCGTCGTTGCCTCCGGCATACTCCGACAAAGCTTTCTGCATGTATTTGAATACGTTGACGTAATCGACGATAATACCGCACGGTTTTCCCGGGAACACACGGTTAGCGCGAGCGATCGCCTGCATAAGAGTGTGACCTTTCATCGGCTTGTCGAGGTACAGAGTGGAAAGATTTTCCACGTCAAATCCTGTCAGCCACATTGAACAAACAAACACGAGTTGAAGCGGATCGTATGGGAGTTTGAAACGATCTTCGATATCAAGTCCTTCGGGGGAAATTGAATTCATCTTTTCTCTGTGCCCGGATATATCAAGCCCCTGCCGCATGAACTTTTCCGTCTCGTCGGCTTCCTCCGAGATAATGACAGCCATATCGACGGAATTCATATAATTGAGAATCCGTGTGAGTTCGTCGCGCTCCTCTTCCGTTTTGGCAGAATTGCGCTCCTTCATGATCGACTGCTTTTCAAGAGTCCAGTAACGCTGAACCTTGTCGTACATTTTCACGGTAGTATACTTATCTACCGAAACGACCATTCCTTTTCCGAGAAAGCCGCGGCGAGGAAAGTGATGAGCGATATCCTGAGCGATCTTGTCTATACGGTCCTCTCTCTTGATAACTTCGAGAATTCTTGATGAAGAATTCTCAAGCAGTCTCGTTTCGTCCTCGTTCAGATTTTCATCCTCAATAATGTCGACTACGTCGTCGTCGAGAAAATCGTTTTCGAGTCCTACTTCGGGTACGCGGCGTGAATAGAACAACGGTACTGTCGACCCGTCGTCGACGGACTGAGAAAAATTGTATTCGGAAACGTAGTCTCCGAACCACTGATTCGTCAGGCGCTTGCTTCCGAGAAGAGGAGTGCCCGTAAAAGCGATATAGTTTGCGTTGGGCAGAGCGGTACGCATATTCTCCGCAAGATCTTTATACTGTGTGCGGTGCGCCTCGTCAACAAGAACGAATATATCGTTTCGCTCCGTAAGAACAGGATATCTCCTGCCCTTGTCGTAGCGGAATTTGTGGATAAGGGTAAAAATGAATTCCTTGTTCGTCTGAAGATAATCGCGAAGCTGCCTTCCGTCTTTGGGACGGCACTCGTCTTTCGGCCCGATCACTTCGGTTTTGACAAAATTCTTATGGATCTGTGAGTCGAGGTCTTCCCTATCGGTAATGATCAGGAAAGTGAAGTTGCCGTGAACCTTTCTTTTTACTTTGCGAGCAAAAAAGACCATGGAAAAAGATTTTCCGGAACCCTGCGTATGCCAGAATACGCCGAGTTTCCCTTTGAGTTCTTCCCTGTTTTCGACCGATCTCATCAGGTTGTTCACGCCGAAAAACTGATGGTTTTTCGCTATGATTTTGTCCTTTTGATCACGGAACATTATGAAGTTCTCTATGTAATCGGTCAAGCGGTCTTTTTTCAAAAATCCGTCAACGAAGAATCGAACGGAACTTTCGCCGACCGTAGCCGCCTCCCTGATCGCCTTTCTGTCCGGTCGCTCTTTTTCCGATTCGGTTTTCAGCCACTCGAAATAATGGCTGTAAAGCGCGTTGAACGCACCGAGCCGGGTTTCGAGACCGTTGGAAAGAACGCAGACCTGATTGAAAGCGAACAGATTGGGAATATCGTTCAGATAATTCTGAAGATTTTTATTGTACGCCTCTTCGACTTTGACGATACTGTTTTTCAGTTCGATGAATACCATCGGTAAACCGTTGATGAAAACGAGAACGTCGGGGCGGTGCCAATAAACTCTGCCCCTTATCCACATTTGAGAAACGGCTGTAAACGTGTTGTTTTCAGGATCATTAAAATCGACAAGCTTTACAAAATCAAAATCGTCTTTCCCGTTTCTGCGAACGGTAACTTTGATATTGTTTCGTATCTGGTTGTAATACTTATAATTCGTCGCGACAAGGTCCGCTCCCGCGAAATCGCGAAGAAGATCCCGTGCAACGCCGTTCAGTATCTCCTCCGGTAAAGACGGATTCAAGCGCGCCAAAGACTCCCGCAAAACCTGCGGGAGAATACACTCTTTTTTATCCGCGCGTCCCGTCCCGTCAGGCAAGGCGTCTCTTGCCCTGGGAGACGGATCGCACCGGACGATATCGTACCCAAACGGTTCCGCTTCGAGTCTGTGCAGAATCGCCTGTTCAATATCGTCTTCGGAGATAAAGCTGCGCATAATTTCTCCTTTTTACTAATAAAGATAGTATTATAAATAATCAACTACAACGTTAGACTTAATACGGTTCCTTCAGCGTTTCAAGAACGCATTTGACACTTTTTCTCAAGGTTAGCAACTCTCTTTTTACCCCATCAAAGCTAATGGTATATTCTTCTTGCATATATCTGACATATAGTTCTCCAGTTGTCAAATTTAATGTATATCGATGTGCTTTTTTATTATTCTTTAGTGCCTCAATAATACTTTCATTAGTTTCTTTGTCAATAATATTAAACCCTCCAACACCGCCTATTTCTTCTATAACGTTATGATTATGCTCGTCAATATGTTCTACTGCATTCCTTACTTTTTTGTTTGATAACAACGGATATGTTAAAGAATCAAAAATAAAAGTCTTTGAATTCATTATCTTCATCGTTTTCATTTTAGAACTATCATTTCTAGTTATGATAAACCTATTTGCAATCTGCCCCAATGAAAAAAGCAGATGATCAGAATAATAATGGTAATATTGGTATTTATTTTCAAATTCAGAAAAAACAGAATCATTATTTGATGTAAGATGGCATATTGACACTAATGCACTTGTTATATGAAAATCCAAATAATACGCGCTCTCAAATTCAAATGGTCTATTGTTGTCTTCAACATATATTCCTTTTCCGATATATGACATTTTCCTTACCTTTTTAGCTCAAGAAAGCTTTTTATCCCATCTTTCCAAATAATTATCATTTCTATTATCAACATCAACCACATCATAGTTAAAAAAATCGAATTGTTCTGGAAATTCTTTATAATACCCCATAGCACAAGCGGACAAAACTAAACATAGACGCCGAACATTCACTTCATACCTTTTAAATGTGGAACCGATTTCATTTCCGTTAATAATAAACCTAGATATACTGGCTGAATCTGAGTATATATCAAATGAGTTTTTCTTTTCAATCAGTAATCTGAAAAAATCGATCTTACAGATTTCTTCATTTTTGATATCCTCTTTTTGAATATTAGGAGTTCCTTGATGGAGGAACGAACAACGCAAACTATACACAACTTCTCCACTAAGATATGGCATTGTATCGTCTCCTGGACTTTTTTCGTATCTACCAACATACTCATCGAACCAATCAATATATCGTGCTTTTCCTTTGGAATGATACTTTGCCATTCCGCAAATATCCGGTAGCATCAGCGCAATTGCAAGTGCGGCAAAGTAACACTCGTGATCAAGCGCACGATTCATATCTTCGATCCACCGCAGGAGCATTTCTACACCTCCAGTTTTCCGCACATCAGGCGAGGAAGAATCAAATCTCGTTGTTTGATAAGGTTCTTGCTCTCCAAAACAATTTTATTTACTACATCAAAAATAGGTGTAACTTTTTTTTCAAATAAGTTTAAAGTAACATTATCAGGCTGAAGAATCTTCGTAGCTTTAAGCTTTTCCTCATCTACACGTTGACGTCCGTCTGCTCCGTTCATACTCAAAATAGCGGTTTGACGGAAAAACTCACTACGAGCAAGACTATAAACATAATGTGGCGTTAGAGTCTTTGATCTCATAACCACAAATTCTGTCGAGCCTCCAAAGACTGTACTTTCAGGCATGCCCATAACAAACCCTGTCTTACCATTTTCAAGGCACGGAGTTATCTTTGCAAAAAGTGTATCACCATTTTGTGAACGCCTTCCCGATATGAAATCTTGTTCGATAAAGCTTGTCGAATCTAAAACCATCGACGTGGTACTCAGCGCTTCCATTGGTATAATTATAAATCTTTTTTGATTTCCAACTTTTAGAGTTGGGTTAAAGATTATTGCCTCATCTGCTCTTTTATATTTCCATCCATGCGGAATTCCATTTTCAAACTCCGCGGTTTCGTACCCGGGGAAGCGGAACCGGACAAACCATTCTTTATATAGGTTTTCCGCCATCTGTTCCAGCACCTTGATGCGTTTGTCGTTGATCTCTATAAGATTATCGTACTTTTCAATTATTCTAACAACAGTTTTTTGAATTGGCAAATCAGGCAACTGGACCTTCATACTTTCAATTTTGTAGATTCCGAGTTTAGCTTGAGCTGCTCCTGCCGCCATGTTTTCCATATACGATTTCATAAACGGCAACTTGAGATAATAGGAAAGATATTTTGGAAATACAATCTTTTGATTAAATGATGTTAGCCTAACTGCATTTTCTGTTAAGTTAACTCCATCACATTCTTTTGTAGCAAATCCTACATCACCAATATTAGCAACTATGGTTATCGCGATATCACCATCGTTGATAATGTATTTATCTATTGCCCTTTTTGTTTCAGCATCTATATATGCAATACTATCTAAGTTGATTTTCCCATTTTTAATATCCCTTGATCTGATGTATCTAAACGGGGTAGGCACAGGAGAAAAATCAAATCCAGCGGGCAAACGTTTCCCACTTTTTATTCTGCATATATCTTTAACCCTAAAAATACTAGTTTTCATTTTCTCATCTCAATTCTCTTTTGTCTCGTCATACTTTTCCACTAGCTCTGAGATCAAAAGAAGACCGTAAATCATAAAAACCATTTTCACACAATCTATTTTTGTCTTCTTACGTACCGATCTTCCGTGCGCAATCCAGTGCCTGTTCAGCCAACTTGGCTCCTTTTCCGAAAAGTCAGTGAAGGAACTAAACAAATCTGTGGCCTTTGAAAATGTAAATATTAAGGTAACAATTGCATATTCTTCATTATCCAGTGCGTAAAGATCTTTAAGTTTATTAACTATAGGAGTGATCCGCTCTTTTAATTTGTGAGTAGTATTATTGCTGACTTCTGTTAGTAAGCCATCAAAAACTGATGTGAATCCATTTACAGCCACGTCATTTAATCCGTTCAAAAAAGCTTGAATAGATTCGTTATACAGTCGTAAATGATTCTTCATTGATGGACTATTTCTTGTTTTTTCGATGGTTTCGTCCAATATTCTATAATTCTTTTTAATAACAAATAAGCGTAGAGTTTTGTTTACATTATTTGATAAATAGATTTCTTCTAAAAACCCCTCTGACAAATAACTCCATTGAACAAATTGAGCATCACCCAGCTTCTTAATTGCAACTACATAATGCGTTTTTTCTGCAAATACTTGCAAAAAATGAGTTATACCGTTTTTCTCGACAGCCTCAACAAGTGGACGTAGCGCCTCGTGAAACTGTTCTAGTTTCTTAACTGCTGAATTCGCTAATTCATGATAATACACAATTTTATCAGCAATTTCGGACAAATCCGAAATTCTCCATCCTTTCTGCATTTCTTCACCCATAGTTAATTATCTCCATAAGACTATCCGAAATTTCTGCTTCTAGTCCTTTTGCCTCTTCATTCATTTTTATAAATGTATTATTCAAATCAAGCATCGTTTTTTTGAATTCTTCTTCTGTCATGCCGTCGTCCTCGATGACGACGCCGACGTAGCGGCCTGCGTTGAGAGAATAATCCTGATCAGCGATACCGTCTTCTCCATCGAGTTTCGCCGCTTTACAAAGGCCTACGACGTCACGGTATTCTCCGTCAGGGAACCGCTCAATGAGCCATATCAGATTGTCAAGGAAATAAACGATCTTTGAGACGTCTTCTTTTCCTTTTTCAATCAGAGCGTCAAATTCTTTAATCTTCTTATCCTGATTTTTGGAATAATACTGTTCAAAATGCAAGCTCAAACTTGCAACCATGATCTTTTCGCCTTGCTTTTCGACCTGTTCTCTCAAAACTTTCAAACTATCAACTTTATGCGAATCAAGTTTATCCGTATCAATACTCACAATTTCAGGCGCACATGAGCGAAGAACAGGAGAAGGATATCTCTCTTTTCCGTCCATATCAAAAAAGAATGAATATCCGCCGAGTTCTGACCTGACGTCAAACAGTTCGTTCATCTGTTCACGGACAATGGATTCGTATTCTTTTATCAGATTCCAAAAAGCGTCGCGTTCACCGTTGTACAGCCTTGTAATCATCCCGAGATTCTTGATCTGCTCGTCGCTGAATTTACGGTGCGCGCGGTCGACCTGTGTGAAAGTATTTCGAGCGTCGACAAAGAGGATCTCGTCTTTTTTGTCCGTCTTCGGCTTATGCTTATCGAAGAACCAAAGCGTCGCGGGCAGCGTAACGGACGAAAACATATTTGACGGGAGAGTGACCATCTGACTGATGATCCCCTCCTCAATCATCTTTTTACGGATCTCATATTCGCTCTTGCCCGCGTCCGACGCCGAATTCGCCATAACTAGCGCGGCTTTCCCGTTTTCATTCAAAGCCGTGGCAAAATAGCCGATCCACAGATAGTTCGCGTTCGGGACGGTTTCTTTTTTATCGGACTTTTTTTTCGTGGATTTCGACGAATTCCTCGGAACGCCGTAAGTGTTGAAACGAGGGTCGCCCAATACCTTCTCAACGACGACTTCATCGACGTTGAACGGAGGATTCGCCATAACGTAATCATATTTTCCAACAGCGTTGAAAGGGTCAGAGTAAAAAGAATTGGCTTCTCTTATATCCCCTCTGATTCCGTTTAGTTGCAGATTCATTTTTGCGAGTTTTACCGTATCGGGCTCTTTTTCCACTCCATTACATACGAAGTTCATCTTAGCAGTTTCTCTTGCATTGTGTTCGTGCATATATCTCGCCGCTTGGACGAACATGCCGCCCGATCCGCATGCCGGGTCAAGGAATTTCTTTTCGCCCGGCTGAGGGTCAAGAACTTCAACCATATAGCGAACGACGGTTGCGGGAGTATAAAACGCGCCTCCGTCCTTGCCTTCAGCAAGAGCAAAATTCCCGAGGAAATACTCATATATCTCGCCGAAAATGTCAACAGTACAGTTCTCTGGAATATCCTTGAAGATTCGGACAATTTTAGAGAGCAATTCCGGCTCTTCTTCCGGTACGAGTTGAGAATAAACCTCTCTCGGCAACACCCCTT
The DNA here is from genome assembly GCA_017518975.1 of Clostridia bacterium. Taxonomy (GTDB): domain Bacteria; phylum Bacillota; class Clostridia; order Oscillospirales; family CAG-272; genus RUG11130. Next base: position 2,439 of record JAFWTH010000092.1, on the reverse strand, counting down.
CAAGTTTCGGGTTTTCCTTTTCAATTGCCTCCATCGCGTTTTTTACGAGCGTCGCTTTTTCAGCAGTATCAGGCGCGTTGTTAATGAAATCATAGTAGGCGCACTCGGGAAGAAAGAACCCACATTTTTCAATAGCAATCTCTTTACGAGTTTTCTCTCTGCGTTTCCCGAGAAGCAACTCATATTCCGCGTCGATTTCGTCCTTGTGCTGTTTGTAAAGAATATCCGCATAGCGAAGGAAGATCAAACCGAGGATCGGCTGACCGTATTTGTTCGCCGCAAGGTGAGCCCCGGAACGCAAAACGTCCGCCGCGTGCCAAAGATTATCCTTTAATGATTTCAGTTCTTTGTCTGTCATTTCCGCACCCTTATAAAAACGAATCTTATATGTATAATACCCCATTATTATTTTACCATATCCGACAAAAAAATACAACCGAGGGAATGGTTCAAAAATTCACTATTAAACGAAATCATATGAAAAAGTAAAACGGTTATGCCGTATCGACACAACCGTCACTCTGTATTTGTAAAACGACTATCATAAAAACTGCGCCATGTAAACAGGCACGCAGAGCGTATCCGTATCCTTCGCGAGGTCTTTCGGATATACGAGATACTTTCGAAGAATACGGGACGAATACTTTTCAAAGAATCTGTCAAGTGATACGTGCGCTTTATATCCGGACGATTTGACCTCAACGGGACATATCTTATTCTGGCGTGACAGAATGAAATCTATCTCGTAATTGTGTCTTGAAGACTCGTTGAAAAAGGTGTAGTAAAACAACTTATTTCCGGAGGAGGCTAACGTTTGCGCCACGATATTCTCAAAGAGATAACCGAGATTTGCGCTGAGTTTATCGTTCAGCAGCTTTTCGTAAATGACGTTTTCCGTGAAGTCGCGATCCTTGAACATCAGTGTGACAAACAATCCGGTATCGGAGACGTACATCTTGAATGCGGAGAGATCTTCAGTTGCAGACAAACCGACGTTCGGATCGTTTGCGTGATAAGAAATCAGAACCGTTTTTGAACTCTCCATCTCCGAGATTATTTCAGCGATCTTATCGGTTTTACTCTTTTTCAGAACGCTTGTCGTCTGATACCTCGAGGCGTTTTTTGCAAGCTGCGCGGGAATGGCGTCAAACAACCGGGACGCCCTTCCCGAAGGATCCACCTTTCTGAAGTCCTCTTCATAAAGAGAGAGGATCGTTCGTTTTACAAGATCGACCTTACGGAAATTATTCGTCTCGATATACTCGTTCACCGCCTGAGGCATACCGCCTACGAGCATATAGAGTCTGAAATCGCGCATCAACCGGCGGTTCAACTGCTCGCCGACGGGTTTCCTTGATTCGAAGCATTGACGGATCAGAGGGATCGTAGTGTTATCGCCCGTCGCCCAAAGAAATTCTTCATAATCCATCGGATACATACTGATCCTCTGCTCTTCGCTGGGGATAAGGATGTCTTTAACGTTCTTCTTTATCGAAATAAGAGAACCGGTCTCAAGATAATCGTATCTCCGGTCTTTAACCAGATGTTTGATCGCCTGCCTTGCTTTCGGGAAAAACTGCACTTCGTCAAAAATGATCAAAGAATTACGCTCAAACAGATCAACGTGGAACAGCAACTGGAGTTGAAGAAAGAAAAAGTTGAGATCGGTCATGTCGTCAAACAAATCTTTCACCGATTGCGTAGCGAGCGAAAAATCAATAAGTATATAACTCTTATACTCGTTTTTGGCGAACTCTTCGGCAACTGTGGATTTACCGATCCGACGTGCGCCTTCTATCAACAGCGCGGTTTTTCCTTCCGACTCTTTTTTCCACTCGACAAGTTTATCGTATATTTTTCTTTTTAACATGGCCTGCGCTCCTTTCGCAATTTTTATTTCTGCAAAAACCGACAAAATCGCAGTTTGTTTTTATCTATTATACCACCAAATCGCAAATTGTCAATACAAAACCGCTCTTTCCGGGATCGGAAAGAGCGGTTTTTTCTTTATTCAATCGATTCGAGAAGGGTCATGAATCTCACCGCGCGTTCGTGCGCCTCGGTGAGGTATTCGAGCGGAGTAAGTCCGTCGTATCTGCCGCCCGCTCTGCCGGATGAGTCCGCTTTTTTCAGCTCAAAGGTAAGAGGACCGTCAAACCCGCACTTTAAAAGGCGTCGGGCGACGCTCTCCCTGTCGACCTTTCCGTCGAACGGGAGCAGATGAAGATCGTCGCGCCACGTTATATCACGCCGTCCTCCTCCTCCGTCGCGCCGAAATTGTCGTTCAGGTGGGTGACGGCGAGGCGGTCGCCGAAGGACGGCTCCACGGGATCGGATCGGACGTGTTCTCGACCGAGCCTTTCGGCGAGGACAGCCCGTATTACAAGGTGAAAGATCTTCCGAACGTATGCCTGACGCCTCACATGGCGTGGGGTTCGT
>JAFWTH010000012.1 GCA_017518975.1 Clostridia bacterium | reverse complement strand
TTTCTTGTTCTTTCTCCTTGACATAAATAACCCCCATAGTGTAGCCTTGAAAATTTTTGTTTTTTCAAGTGTCTACTCTATGGGGATTATATCATTTGTTCCTTACTCAGCCGGTTTTCATTAACTGTCCTTAAGAGTACCTCGCATAAGACGCCCTTTTTCGATTTGTTCAACCCATATCGCAGCAGAGGAAAGTGACGGCGTTTTATGAGTTCTTCATTTTGTGTGTCGTAGGGAGCGATCCCTTGATCGCTCCGAACCTTATATTCCTCGCCGCGCAGCGCGGGAAATAATGAATTGACGGCGGAGCCGTCATGAATTGTCGCTTTGCAGCATGAATCGGCTTCGCCGTAAATTGAATTGCGCCTTTATGCCCGTCAGGGCGATTACGGGGCTGTAAAAACCCGGGTACGTGTCATTCTGAGGAGCGAAGCGACGAAGAATCTGCGGGATTCCGCGCGAATATTGCAGATCCTTCGACTTCACTCACTTTGTTCGTTTCGCTCAGGATGACATCTTTTGTTTTTACAGCCCCAATTCATGACCGAAGGTCAATTCACGCGCCGTCAGGCGTAATTCACTTTTATTGCGCCATGGCGCGGTACAGGAAAGTGACGACCTGGCCTCTCGTGCAGGTTGCGGACGGGCTGAAGTGCGTCGCGTCCGTGCCGAGGGTGATATCTTTTTCGACAGCCCACAAAACGGCGTCGTAGAAGTAGTCGCTCGCTTTTACGTCCTTAAAGGGATTGTCCGACTTCGAGGGCGCCGGCTTGCCGTTCGCTCTCCAAAGGAAAGTCACGATCTGTCCTCTCGTGCAGACCGAGTTCGGCGAGAAGTGTGTCGCGTCCGTACCGGACGTCACTTCGTTCTCCACCGCCCACAGGACGGCTTTGTAATAGTACGCGTTCGACTTGACGTCGCCGAACGGGTTCTTATTCTCTTTCGGCTCCGGCGAGCCCGCCGCGCGCCACAGGAACGCCACGACCTGCCCTCTCGTGCATCCGTCGTTCGGCGAGAACGTCGTAGCCGACGTTCCGGTCGTTATACCCTTTGAGACTGCCCAGTCGACGGGAGCTTTGAAATACGCGTCGTCCGGAACGTCTTCAAAGATAGGCCCGAACACGGGTGTAGGTTCTTCCAGAACCTCATCAGTCAGATTATACGTTACGTGATTGTGCATATTCTTCTGGTTGACCATGAATCCGAAGTCGCCCAGAACGACGCCGTATGCGGTGGAGAAGTCGGGCACGGTGTTCGTTCCGCCGGTCGCCCAGAGGGTAAACTGAAGCTGAGAGCCGGCTCCGCCGCCAGCTTTCAGGAAAACGTCGAGCGGTATGGACCATTCAATAGTGCAGTACCCCGTTTCATAATCGTAATCTATCACGTAATCCTCAAGTTCAACAGGATCGTAGTCGCCCTGGGCTCCGAGCTGATTCCAGTGACCCTCGAGGTATCTGCCGTCGTCGGTCCTCTTGCCGAGCGCGAAATATAAGTTCGGGTTGTCATCGTTGTCGGTCTGAGCGCTGATGCCCCAGGCAACGTTCTGGCAGAAATCGTCCTCGGGCGTGTCGCCTTCTTTGACGTCGAGAAGCTGACTGATCTCGGCAGGTTTATTCCGTATGGCTATGTTGATGCCGTGGACCTCGTCCCAGGAGAAGTAGTACTCCATCGTCGCGAGCATATCCAGACCGTTGTTCATATCGTCGCCGGTTATGAAAGTGACGTGAAGAGGACTGCTTTCCTCCCAAAGATCAACATTGAACCATTCATACTCGTCCGTGCGGATTACGCCGTCTTTCTTGACGTTTTCAGGATCCGCCTTTTTGACGTTTACAACGACGTCGGGATCCCAGCCGGTTCCGTTCAAAGGCTGCGACTGCGCGCCGACGGTGAGCGGAAGCGTTATCGCTATCATCACCGCGGCAAGGATCAAAGCCAGAAACTTCTTCATTTGTTCTTTCCTCTTTCTTGAAAAAAGATTTGCAATTTGATTATATCATACCGTTACTGTTTTTTCAATAAAAAAACGATAAATTAGGGTCCCCCTGCGGGAGACCCTAACACAAATCAGGTGTTTATCCGTTATCTATTGTTTTTGACCGTTAAAGCCCTTGCGGAATTGAGGACGGCGAGGATCATAACGCCGACGTCTGCGAAGATCGCGACCCACATTCCGGCGATCCCGAGAGCGCCGAGGATAAGACACGCCGCTTTTACGGCGAGGGAGAAAACTATGTTCTCTTTCGCTATCCGTACCGTCTTTCGGGCGATCCTGACAGCGAGCGGGAGCCGTTTCATATCGTCGTCCATTATTACGACGTCAGCCGCCTCGATAGCGGCGTCCGAGCCGAGCGCGCCCATAGCGACGCCGACGTCGGAGCGCGCGAGGACCGGCGCGTCGTTTATTCCGTCGCCCGCGTAGAGGACTGGCGAGGACTCCTTCATTATCTTTTCAAGCTCGCCGACCTTGTCGGCGGGGAGAAGGCCCGCTCTCACGCCGCCGACGCCGACGGCGTCCGCGACGAGACGGGCGGAGCTTTCACGGTCGCCCGTGAGCATATACGTCTTTTTCACGCCTAACGCTTTCAAGTCGGCGATCGCGCCTTTCGCGCTCTCTTTCACGGAGTCGGAAGCGGTGATCCTTCCCTCCTCTTTCCCGTCGATCACGACGGATACCGTGACGCCCGGGGCGTTTTGAGAGAAATCGCCGTTTTCGGTTTTGCCGACGAAGACGCGTTTCCCGAGGACCGTCGCTTCGACGCCCCGTCCCGGAATCTCCGTGACGTCCGAGACGTCTCCCTGCGACGGGATCTCCGGACATTCGGATCTGATACAGACGCCGACGGGATGTGTGCTTACGGACTCTGCGAATGCCGCGTATTTTATTATCTCTTTCCCGTTCATCCCGCCGAACGTTTCAACGTTCGTCACGCGGAAGGAGCCCTCGGTGAGCGTTCCGGTCTTATCGAAGACGGCTCCCTCGGCTTTTGCGAGAAGTTCAAGAAAGTTCGCGCCTTTTACGAGAATTCCGTTCTTTGAGGCGCATCCGATACCTCCGAAAAACGCCATCGGGACTGACAGAACGAGCGCGCAGGGACAGGAAACGACGAGGAAGGTGAGCGCGCGGGATATCCATTCGCGCCACGCGGGATCGCCGCCGAAGATCAACGACGCGAGCGGCGGGATCAGGGCGAGTGCGAGCGCCGTTCCGCAAACTGCGGGAGTATAGTATTTCGCGAAACGGGTAATGAACGCCTCGGGGCGGGATTTGCGCGAAGTCGAATCCTCGACGAGTTCGAGGATCCTCGTCACGGTCGAATCGGTGAATTCTTTAGTCGTTCTGACTTTTATCGCACCGGTCACGTTTACGCATCCGCTGACGACGGAGTCGCCCTCTTTTGCCTCGACGGGGATCGCTTCCCCTGTGAGAGCAACGGCGTCGAGCGTCGTTCTGCCTTCAATTATTACGCCGTCAAGAGGTATACGTTCCCCCGGATAGACCGCGATCACCGAGCCTACGGAGACGTCCTCCGGATCGACCTCCGTCACTCCGTCGTTTCCGACGAGATTGGCGGTGTCGGGCCTGATCTCCGTGAGCGCGGCGACGCTTTTCCTGCTCTTCCCGACGGCTACGCTCTGGAACAGTTCTCCCGTCTGATAGAAGATCATTACCGCCGCCGCCTCGGAAAATTCGGTCAGAGCCATCGCGCCGAGCGATGCGACCGCCATAAGAAAATTCTCATCGAATATACGTCCCCTTACGACTCCGAGCGCGGCTTTGCGCAGAACGTCGTACCCCGCGATGAGATATGACGCGATAAGGATCCCGCGTCCGATCCACGGAAGAGACGGGACTGCGAGAAGGACCGCGATCCCCGCAGCAAAAACGCACGCGGAGACTATTATGCGGATCAGAAGTCTTTTCTGCTTTTTCGTGAATTTGTATTTCATTTCAAAAGATGATGTCGCAGTCGCTTTCAACTCTGCGGCAACGCCGGAGCGCCTCTTTCATAACGGCTCCCTCGTCCGCGCCGTCCTCAAATTCGACTTTTAGTTTAAGAGCCATGAAGTTGAGCGTCGCCGAGGCGACCCCGGGAGTGCCTTTTACGGCTTCTTCCATTTTCGAGGCGCAGTTCGCGCAGTCGACCTCAACCGGATACGTCTTTTTCATTTTCTTTATCCTTTCTTTACTCTTCTACGTGTTCCATACCCATCGAGAGGATCGTCCTCACGTGGTCGTCGTCAAGCGCATAGAAAATGATCTTCCCGTCACGTCTGAATCTCACGAGTTTCGCGTCTTTGAGGATCTTGAGCTGATGGCTGACGGCGGACGGGGAGAGCGCGAGGAGACTTGCCAGATCGCCGACGCATAACTCGCTCTCGAAGAGCGCGTAAAGGATACGGATCCGCGTCGAGTCGCCGAAGACTTTGAACAGTTCGGCGAGGTCGTAAAGGTACTCGTCCGCCGGTTGACGCTCGATCACTCTTTTCACGACGTCCTCATGAGCCGCAAGATAATCGTTCTCTTTCTCTGATATTTCAGGGCGGTTTGTCGCCATTTCGTTTTCCTCCCGTGGCATTCTTTCATTTGAACATTTTTACATCTGTTCAGATGTTATTATATTACCCTTAGAAGCCGATGTCAATAATTTTTTGTGATTTTCCCGTATTTTTTTCGTAATTTATGAGAATACTACGAAACGACGATACGTCACCGAAAGGATCATAAAAATGAACGATTGCAAGAAGAACCACTGTATCGAATGTTCCGTCAAGCAGTGCGCGAACCACGCCGGCGGCGAGAACTACTGCGCGCTCGATAAAGTCAGGATCGGCACGCACGAGGCAAATCCGACCGTTTCTCAGTGCGTCGACTGCGAGTCTTTCGTGCTCGGTACGGCTGACAAAAACGAACATTAAAAACCGCTTTCCCCGGTCCGAGGAAAGCGGTAAAAGAACTGAAAAAATGTTGATCGATCCTGATGAGGCCAACCCGTTTCTGTCACCTCATCCGGGTCCTTCGGACCCACCTTCCCCTCAAGGGGAAGGCTTTTTTTATTACATATAAATAATCGCGTCTCTGTCCGCGCCGACGGAGACGTATTTGATCGGGACTCCGACGGCTTTTTCGATATAGCGGACGTACTTTTTCGCGTTCTCGGGCAGATCGTCGAACTTGCGGCAGCCGGAGATATCGCAGCCCCAGCCGTCGAAATACTCGGTGACGGGTTTCGCCCTGTCGAGGCGGGATCCGTGCGGGAAGTTTTCGCACTCTTCCCCGTCGATCAGATACTTCACCGTAACGGGGATGCGGTCGAGGTAGGAGAGTACGTCGAGTTTGGTGAGCGCGATCGAGTCCGCGCCCTGCATCATAGCGCCGTATCTCGACGCGACGACGTCGAAACCGCCCACGCGGCGGGGTCTGCCGGTAGCGGCGCCGTATTCGCCGCCCGCCTCGCGGAGAGCGTCTCCCTCTTCCCCGAAGAGTTCGCAGGTGAACGGGCCCGCGCCGACGCAGCTTGAATACGCTTTCATTATTCCTACGGTCTCGGTGAGCGAAACGAACGGGACGCCCGCGCCGATAGGCGCGTAGGACGCGATCGTCGAGGACGACGAAGTGAACGGATATATTCCGAAATCGATGTCGCGAAGCGCGCCGAGCTGCGCCTCGAACATTATTGATTTGCCCTCTTTTACCGCGCCGGACAGGTACGCCGTAGTGTCGGTTATGAACTCTTTGAGGGGCGAGCCGAACTCGTCGAGCCATTTCTTCATCGCTTCGGATTCGACCGCGGGAGCGCGGTATCCGTCGCGGACCGTGATGTTTTTCCACTCGACGATCGCGTCGATGCGACCGTCGATATATCCGGGATCGAGAAGATCGCCGAGACGGAACGCCTTTTTCATGTATTTGTGGGCGTACACCGGCGCGATACCGCGGCGCGTGGATCCGAATCCGCCCGCTCCGAGGCGGTCCTCCTCGAGACAGTCGAGGAGCTTGTGATACGGCATGCAGATCGTCGCCCTGTCGCTTATTTTGAGATTGTCGGGTGTGACCTTCACTCCCCGCTCGCGAAGCCGTCCGATCTCTCCGCAAAGGTGTTCGAGATCGACGACCATACCGGGGCCCATAACGTTTACGCAGTCTTCTCTCAGAATGCCGGAAGGGAGAAGGTTGAGGATGAACTGACCTCTGTCGTTCACGACGGTGTGACCGGCGTTGTTTCCCCCCTGATATCTGACGACGACGTCGAATTCTCCGGCGAAGAGGTCAACCATTCTTCCTTTTCCCTCGTCGCCCCAGTTGACGCCGACTACAGCGGCTATTCTTCCCATTTTCGTATCCTTGGATTTCCTTTCTTTTATACGTTTATTTCTATCTCTTCGGTCTGTTCCCCGCCGTACTTTTCAAGGAGCGGGTCGACGACCTCGGATAAATATTCTCTCGTCTGTTCGGGCGCTCTGCCGACGAACGACCTGACGTCGCAAAGGCGGTCGAGTTCTTCGCGCGTGATCCCGAACCGGGGATCGCCCGCGATGCGGTCGAGCAGATCGTTGCCCGCTCCGTTAAGTTTAATCTCTTTCGCGCAGGCGACGGAGTGTTCTCTGATCGCCTCGTGAAGTTCCTGTCTGTTTCCGCCGTTCTTCGTACAGTACATAAGGACGTTTTCCGTCGCGATGAACGGGATCTCCTCGTCGAGATGGCGCTTCATCACCCCGGGGTAGACCGAACCGCCCGAGATCACGTTCGTCATAAGGCGAAGGATCGCGTCCGTTGCGAGGAATGCCTCGGGAACGGAGATACGCTTGTTGGCGGAGTCGTCGAGCGTTCTCTCGAACCACTGGGACGCGGCGGTGAACGCGGGGTTCAACAGATCGGTCATCACGTAGCGGGCGAGCGACATGATCCGCTCGCTTCTCATCGGGTTGCGCTTGTACGCCATCGCGGAGGATCCGATCTGCCCTTTCTCGAACGGCTCGTCGAACTCTTTCAGATGGGAGAGAAGACGGATATCGTTCGAGAATTTCGCCGCGCTCTGCGCTATGCCCGCGAGAACGGAGAGTACGTCGAAATCGACCTTGCGGGAGTACGTCTGGCACGAGACCGGATAGCACCCGGGAAAGTTCATTTTCTCGGCGATAAGCGAATCCAGTTTTTTGACTTTCTCGTGATCGCCCTCGAAAAGTTTGAGAAAACTCGCGCCCGTTCCCGTCGTTCCCTTGCATCCGAGCAGCCGGAGACCGTCGAGACGGAATTCAAGGGAGGAAAGGTCTGATACAAGATCCTGTATCCAAAGGACGGCGCGCTTACCGACCGTGGTCGGCTGAGCCGCCTGAAAGTGAGTATAGGCGAGCGTCGGGACGTCGGCGTTCTCGCGCGCAAATTCCGCCGCGGCGCGGATCGCCGTGACGAGCAGTTTTCTGATCTCGAGAAGCGCTTCGCGCATGAGGATAAGGTCGGTGTTGTCGCCGACGTAACATGACGTCGCGCCGAGGTGGATGATCCCCGCCGCGTTAGGGCATACGTCGCCGTACGCCTTGACGTGCGCCATAACGTCGTGACGGACCTCTTTTTCGTAGCGCGCGGCGGCGTCGTAGTCTATGTTAAAGATATTCTCTCTGAGTTCTTCGACCTGCTCCTTCGTGATCGGGATACCGAGTTCCATTTCCGCCTCGGCGAGAGCGACCCACAGTTTCCTCCACGTGGAGAATTTGCGGTCGGGCGAAAAAATCCTCTTCATCTCGTCTCCCGCATACCGTGAGCAGAGCGGGCTTTCGTAGAATTCTTTGTTACTCATTTTCTTTTCCTTTCCCTCTTTGCGATCTTGCGAGCAATGTCAGGGCGTCGTATATTCCCGCCATACCGTGAAGCTCGCACCCGTCGACGCCGGGTACTCCGTGCTTTCCGCCGACCTGCCTTTTCGGAAGCGCGATCCTGCGGAAGCCGAGGCGCTTCGCCTCGGAGACGCGCTGCGGGAGAGACGGGACCGATCTGAATTCCCCGGCGAGTCCTATCTCGCCGACGGCGATCAGGTCGTCCGGGACCGGAATATCTTTCAGGGACGATATGAGAGCGAGGACGATCGCCGCGTCAGCGGCTGTGTCGTCGATGCGCATCCCTCCGACTACGTTGAGAAATACGTCGTGATTTGAGAACCGAAGGCCGAGCCGTTTCTCAATGACTGCGAGCAGAAGACACATCCTGTTGTAGTCGATCCCGTCCGCCGTTCTGCGCGGGGTGGGATATACGGTCGGCGCGACAAGCGCCTGAACCTCCGCGATCAGCGGTCTCGTTCCCTCGAGAACACAGGCGGCGCAGCTTCCCGAGACTCCCTCGGGTCTGCCCTCAAGAAGCATCGAGGATGGGTTGTCCACCGGGACGAGCCCTTCGCCCGTCATATCGAAAACGCCGATCTCGTTCGTGCTTCCGTATCTGTTCTTGACCGCGCGCACTATGCGGTGAGGCGCACCCCGGTCTCCCTCAAAGGAGATCACGGCGTCGACCATATGCTCGAGTACTTTCGGTCCCGCGATGCCGCCCTCTTTGTTGACGTGACCGACGATGAGGAGCGACGCTCCGTCCGACTTCACCCTTGAGATAAGCGCGGACGCGCATTCTCTCACCTGAGTCACGCTTCCCTGCGCCGAACCGACGGCGGAGGAGTTGAGAGTCTGAATCGAATCGATTATGAGGATATCGGGTTTTATACGCGCGTATTCGGACAGTATCTGTTCGAGGGATATCTCGTTTTGAACGAAGAGCTTTTCCGGGTCGACGGAAAGACGGTCGGCGCGAAGACGAAGCTGCGCTCTGCTCTCCTCTCCCGAGACGTAAAGGATCTTCAACTTGTCCCCGAGTCTGCCGCAGAGCTGCATGAGGAGCGTCGACTTTCCGATGCCCGGCTCACCCGCGACGAGGACGGCGGATCCGACGACGAGCCCTCCTCCGAGGACCCGGTCAAACTCGGAAAGGCCCGTCTCTACTCTCATATACTCGGGTATCTTCATATCGCGGAACGGTTCCGCGCGGTCGCCCGTCGCCTTACCCGCCGACGCAGATTCTTTTTTCTCCTCGTAAGTCTCCTCGACGAAGGAATTCCACGCTCCGCATCCGGGGCACCGTCCGAGCCACTTCGGGCTCTGATACCCGCATTCGGTGCATGAGAATACTGTCTTCGGTGCTTTCATTTCTCTATCCTTTACTGTTCAGATATTCCGCCGCCGCGGCGAACAGGACGCACGCGACCGAGGCGCGGTATTCCGGCGTTTTAAGCGCCGCAAGCTCTTCTTCGTTCGACAGGAAACCGCATTCCGTGAGGATCGCGGGCGTTTTGGCCCTGTTCAGAAGGTATATGGAAGAATTCGCTTTCTTTGCCTCTTTTCTGTTCCCGGGCTGAAGGTTTTCGTTCAGCATTTCCTGCGCGATCCCCGCCGCGGCGCGGCTGCCCTCGCCGTTCGGAGAATAGAAGACGTGGATTCCGTGAACTCCGGCGTCGGGAAATTTGTTCGCGTGGACGCTCAAAAGGAGCGAGGCGTCGGCGTCTTCGGCGATCAGGAGACGCGCTCTGAGATCGCGGGCTTTCCTGCCGCCCGCTTCATCCTCCGGAAAACGGTCGGCGAGCGATTCGTCCGTTTTTCTCGTCATGACGGACGGTACGCCGAACAAAAGACAAAGCGCGTCGATATCTTCGGCGATCGCAAGATCGATATCGGACTCTTTCGTGCCGTCCGCCCCGACGGCGCCGCCGTCCTCACCGCCGTGACCGGGATCGATAACGAGAAGTCCGGAGGGTGCGGGAGACTTCTTTTCCGCTGACGTTCTGACGACGGAGACCGGCGCCTTCACGCCGCGGATGAAAGAATAAGCCGCGCCGGAAAACGCGAAAAGGATAACTCCGACGAGAACGACGCCGACTATACCGGTAAAATCTTTTTTCAAAATGAAACCTTCCTTTCGGGGGACGTTTCCCCGAGAGGATGGTATGAAAAATTCTTCTTATCTATTACTGTCAGCGCCCGAACTCGGATGAAAGGATCGACGCGACTCCGACCGAGACGTAATCGCCTTTGACGAACATATAATCACGCAGGACGCCCTCGAATTTCATCCCCGCTTTCTGCATAACGCGGAGACTCTTTTCGTTGCCCGTCATATAGTGCGCCTCGATACGGTGAAGACCGAGCCCCGAGAATCCGAACCGCAGAACGGCGCGTAGCGCCTCGGGCGCAAGCTCCTCGCCCCATCTTGTGCGGTTCAGCACGTAGCCGACCTCGGCGGAATTCGCCGCGAGATTGAAAGACGTGAAGCCGCAGGTCCCGATCATCTTGCCGGTCTCGCGCTCGATCAGCGCCCAGTCGTAATAATCGCCGCTTTTGTAGCGCGGAAGGACGTACGCGAGAAATCTTACTGCCTCGCGCTTGTCTTTATAGGACGACCATGTCAGGTACTTTGTAACCTCGGGATCCCGGGCGTAATCATAAACGTCGGGCCAGTCGCTCCTTTGGAGTTTGCGGAGCGTCAGACGCCTCGTCTCGAGGACGGGAGGGTCTCTGAAAACGCGCTTCAGTTCTTCTTTGTCCGTACGACGTCCCTCCCTTCTCTATATCCAATTTATTTTACCATAAAAGGGGCTCGCGTACAACAATTTTTTGAGTTGACAAACGCGAACTTTTCGGCTATAATATCGGGGACGGTATGTCTGACGGTAAAGATTCTCTGAACCGGAAGATGTATTAAAACGATCTTTTCCATCCGACAGCCGTGCCGTCGGTTTTTTTATTGGTCTGAGAGGAGAAAACGAAATGTTCAAATACGACCCGAAATCGCTCGTCGCGGACGAGTTCATCAACCATGAAGAGATCCTCGAAACGCTGAAATACGCGGACGAGAACAAAGACAACCTCGCGCTTATCGGGGAGATCCTCGACAAGGCGAGACCGCAGTACACCGATCACGGTACTTTCTGCCGGGGGCTCTCGCACCGCGAGGCGTCCGTTCTGCTCGCGTGCGAGGATCCCGAGATCATCGAGAAGACTTACGAGCTGTCGCGCGAGATCAAGCAGGCGTTTTACGGAAACAGGATCGTCATGTTCGCGCCGCTGTATCTCTCCAACTACTGCGTCAACGGATGCGTTTACTGCCCTTATCACAAGGGGAACGACGGTATCGTCCGCAAAAAGCTCACGCAGGAAGAGATCGAGCGGGAAGTGATCGCGCTTCAGGATATGGGCCACAAACGACTTGCGATCGAGGCGGGCGAGGATCCCGTCAACAATCCGATCGAGTATATCCTCGATTCGATAAAGACGATCTATTCGATAAAACATAAGAACGGCGCGATCAGGCGGGTCAACGTGAACATCGCCGCGACGACCGTTGAAAACTACAGAAAACTGAAAGAGGCGGGGATCGGAACGTATATCCTCTTTCAGGAAACGTATCACAAAGAGAGTTACGAAAAGCTCCATCCGAAGGGACCGAAGCACAATTATAACTATCACACCGAGGCGATGGACCGCGCGATGGAGGGCGGCATCGACGACGTGGGTCTCGGCGTGCTGTTCGGGCTTGAACTGTACAGATACGAATTCGCGGGGCTCCTCATGCACGCGGAACATCTTGAAGCGGTACACGGCGTAGGTCCCCACACGATCAGCGTACCGAGGATCAAACGCGCGGAGGGAATCGATCCCTCGGCGTTCGACAACGGAATCTCCGACGAGATCTTCGCGCGTCTGTGCGCGCTCATCCGAATCGCCGTTCCCTACACCGGAATGATAATCTCGACCAGAGAATCGCAGAAAGTCAGAGAAATGGTCCTGCCGCTCGGCGTATCGCAGATAAGCGGAGCTTCGCGCACTTCCGTCGGCGGGTACGCAGAAGAAGAACGTCCTACGGACACGGAACAGTTCGACGTTTCCGATCAGCGGACGCTCGACGAGGTCGTCAGATGGCTGATGGAGAACGGTCACGTTCCTTCTTTCTGTACCGCGTGTTACCGCGAAGGACGGACGGGCGACCGGTTCATGTCGCTCTGCAAATCGGGTCAGATACTGAACTGCTGCCACCCGAACGCGCTGATGACGCTGAAGGAATTCCTCACCGACTACGCGAGTGAAGAAACGCGCCGCGTGGGCGAGGAGCTGATCAGACGGGAGCTTGAGAAGATCCCGAACGAGAAGGTCAAGCGAATCTGCTCCGAGCATATCGAAGATATCGAGGCGGGTAAGCGCGATTTCAGATTCTGAGGTGTTTTATGAGCCTTAACTCCACACCGTCCGCCGATCGCGTCCACATCGCGTTTTTCGGGAGAAGAAACGCCGGAAAATCGAGTCTTGTCAACGCCGTGACGGGGCAGGACCTCGCCGTGGTGTCGCCCGTGAGCGGAACGACGACGGACCCCGTTTTCAAAGCGATGGAACTGTTGCCGCTCGGTCCGGTCATGATAATAGACACGCCCGGATACGACGACGAAGGGGCGCTCGGAGAACTGCGCGTCGAAAAGACGAAACAAATCCTGCGCCGAACCGATATCGCCGTTATAGTGACCGACGCGAAAACCGGGATCGGCGCGACGGAACGTGAACTGATCGCGCTGTTTGAAGAGCGCGGCGTTCCGCATTTGACCGTATTCACCAAATCCGATCTTTTCGGCGCGGGCGACGGGATATCCGTCAGCTCCGTTACCGGCGAGGGAATAAGCGGTCTGAAAGACCGTCTCGCCGCGATGGGCGGGCAAGCGTCCGAGCCGTTCCCTATCGTTTCGGATCTTCTCACTCCAGGCGAAATCGCCGTGCTCGTGATCCCGATCGACAAAGCCGCGCCTAAGGGACGGCTGATCCTTCCGCAGCAGCAGACGATCAGAGAGATACTTGACGCGGGCTGTTCCGCTCTGTGTGTAAGAGATACCGAGTTCGCGGAAGTGATGAAGAAAGTCACGCCGTCGATCGTCATTTGCGACAGTCAGGTTTTCGGGAAGGTCGACAGTCTGACGCCAGGGGACGTACCGATGACTTCGTTCTCCGTTCTCATGGCGCGTCACAAAGGGATACTCGAGGTGGCGGTGCGCGGAGTTCTCGCGCTTGATACCCTGAAAGACGGCGACCGGGTGCTGATCTCGGAGGGATGCACGCATCACAGGCAGTGCGACGACATCGGATCGGTCAAGCTGCCCCGGCTGATACGGAAATATACGGGGGTCGAACCCTCGTTTGAGTTTACGTCGGGCGGAGAATTCCCGGACGACGTTAGCGGATATTCGCTCGTGATCCACTGCGGGGGCTGCATGCTGAACGGGCGCGAGATTGCCTGGCGGATGAAGAACACCGAAGGACAGGGAGTGCCTTTCACAAATTACGGCGTCGCTATCGCGCATATGAACGGGATACTGAAAAGAAGCGTCAAGCCGATACCGGAGCTGACGACATATAAGTAAAAAATACCGCGCTTATGCCGACTGTTCTGAAGGACAGTCGGCAGTTATGAGTTCCGCTTACGCGAAACGTTATGAGCGCTGACGCGCGTTATGATTGCTTCGCAAGTTTAGGGTAACAGGAGTTACCCTAGAGTGCCTGCGGCACGTTTGCGGAACTCATATCATAACGTTGAGGCGAAGCCTCAACTCATAACTTGCACGCATCGCGTGCAATCATAACTGTAAACTGTTTCTTTGACGTTTGGCGCACAGACATCCTGCTTGCAGAGATATGCGGCAAAATACCGGCTGAAATAAGGATTTTGTTCCTTACTCAGCCGGTTTTCATTAACTGTCCTTAAGAGTACCGCGCTTAGTTGCGCGGTATTTTTTACGCATCTATTCCGTAACGATCCGTGTGTCGTACCATTTTTCCTGAAAGTTTACAGCTGAAGCGATCTCGTCCTTTGTGAACGCCGTCCCGTCAGGCGCGGCGATAAGTTTGTCCTCGACGTCGTCTTTACGCTCGGCATACGCGATCACGCGGCAATCCTCCTCAGACAGAGGTTCCGTCACGCCTAGAAGGTAAACGTCGAGTTCTTCTCCGTCCCCTCCGAGCACACCGGGGATATACCCGTAATTTATCGGATAGGTCAGCGTATATTTCTCCTTTTGATGAACGTACCCGACCGGACGGTCGATCACGATATGTATGAGGCGTCCGAGATATGACCAGACGAGCGCGTGGCGTAGCGTCGAGGTGATGAAATCGTGCTTACCGGCAAGATACCTCTCGCGTCCGCTGTCTATCGGGCATTCGTTTGCGAGGCGCAGTTTCAGCGCCTCGTATTCTCTCGCTTTGTCGGGCTTCGCTCTGAGATAATCGCGAAAGTTGAGATAATCACGCCATACGGTCCCGCCCGCTTTCACGACGTGAATGAAGTGGGTCTGCACATCGCCGGTCCCGTCGTAATAACTGCCGCGGGCGAACAGAAGCTGATCCGGAAGATCGTCCTTGTGTTTACGGTAATAATACCCCGCCGCCTGAAGCTCGTCCCTTTTGGCGATGACGGCGTCAAAGTCGTTGACCGCGAGGGCGATGTCTACGATCGGTTTCGCCATGATCGTCGCGATCGACGTGCTTCCCACGTGCTGAACGTCCGCGACGAGATTTCCGAGGATCCCACGCAGCTCATTCGCGATCCTCTCCGCCTCGTCCTCCCATTCGCGCCGGTGCGGCATAAGCGCGACAGTCCCGCGTTTCAAACCGAGTTCCACAAAAGCACTCTCCTGATAGTCAATTCATTTCACATTCACCGTTATAACAATGATCTCCGATATGTTATCTGTCAACTTCCGCCCGATCAAATTTTATACAGACGGTAAACTCTTTTGGAGTGGAATCAAAATCCTGCAAATCAATTTTCAAAACATAGTTCTTTCCGTCATCAACAAGTCTATCCGATAACCACCAGATCTTTTTTCTTCCCTCGAGCGTGATATCCGGGGTCAATACCTTGTAATTAAATAATCGGATCTCTTTGATTTCTCTGTCATACACAGCGTTCTCCGCATCGATCTTCAATTTAAGAATGTTCCGATCGAATTTATAACCATTGGAGGAAAATCTTTCATAGTCAAACGGCAACTCAACCGTTTCAACAGCGGAGATACATGCGTCGTGAAGTCCGTTCTTCCAATACCACTCCGAATAATCGTCTGGGTGATCGTTAGGGAAAACTATGCGATCCAACTTTTTTTCACCTGCTTATTTTGAATTGAAATAATTATAACAAAAAGTAACTGAGAAAGCAAGAAAACGAAGAGCGACCCGGAATATCCCGGGTCGCTCTTCATTTAAGGCAATATTATTGAGAATTACAAATTAACCTGCGGAATGGTGGCAAACCCCTTTTCGAGGTCGGCGTCGGTCGGGATATAGTCGCTCATCACGCCGTCGTTGTACTTCTGGTAAGCGACGAGGTCGAAGTAACCGGTACCGGTGAGACCGAAGACGATGTTCTTCGCTTCTCCCGTCTCTTTGCACTTCAGCGCTTCGTCAATGGCGACTCTGATCGCGTGGCTGCTCTCGGGAGCGGGGAGGATGCCCTCAACACGCGCGAACTGTACCGCCGCGTCAAACACGTTCGTCTGCTCGACGCTTCTCGCCTCAACGTAACCGTCTTCATAGAGCTGAGAGATGACCGAGCTCATTCCGTGGTAACGGAGACCGCCCGCGTGGTTCGGCGACGGTATGAAATCGTGACCGAGCGTGTACATCTTCGCGAGCGGGCAGACCATGCCGGTATCGCAGAAGTCATATACGTATTTGCCGCGGGTAAGCGACGGGCAGGAAGCGGGTTCGACGGCGATGATGCGGTAATCGTTCTCGCCGCGGAGTTTTTCACCGACGAAGGGAGCGATGAGGCCGCCGAGGTTCGATCCGCCGCCGGCGCAGCCGATGATCATATCGGGCTTCACTCCGATCTTGTCGAACGCGGCCTTCGTCTCGAGACCGATAACGGACTGATGGAGGAGGACCTGGGAGAGAACTGAACCGAGGACGTATCTGTAGCCCTCGCTCGAGACCGCTTTTTCGACCGCCTCGGAGATCGCGCATCCGAGTGAGCCGCCCGTTCCGGGGAATTCTTCGTTTATCTTTCTTCCGATGTTCGTCTCCATCGACGGGGAGGGAGTGACGGCGGCGCCGTAAGTCCTCATTACTTCGCGTCTGAAAGGCTTCTGCTCGTAGGAGACTTTGACCATGTAGACCTTGCAGTCAAGGTCGAAGTACGAGCAAGCCATCGAGAGAGCCGTACCCCACTGACCCGCTCCGGTCTCGGTCGTTACCCCTTTGAGACCCTGCTTTTTCGCGTAGTACGCCTGAGCGATCGCCGAGTTGAGCTTGTGTGAGCCGGAGGTGTTGTTGCCCTCGAATTTGTAGTAGATGTGCGCCGGAGTGCCGAGCGCTTTTTCGAGGAAGTACGCTCTGACGAGCGGCGACGGACGGTACATTTTATAAAAGTCTCTGATCTCGTCCGGAATGTCGAAATAAGGGGTAACGTCGTCGAGTTCCTGCTTTGCGAGGTCTTCGCAGAAGACTGCTGAAAGTTCTTCGACAGTCATAGGCTGAAGAGTGCCGGGGTTGAGAAGAGGGGCCGGCTTGTTCCTCATATCGGCGCGGACGTTATACCACTTTTCCGGCATCTCCTTTTCTTCGAGGTAAGTCTTGTAGGGGATTTTTTCCGTTGCCATGGTGATATCCTTTCTGCGGTATTTATCCGCGTATCCGGGATTTGAATTTACGGATCTCTCCGCGCCCGGTTTTTAACGTTTTTTTCGTACCGAAAAGAAAAACCTGTCCTGATAATCAGGACAGGGATCAAACCTCTGCGGTACCACCTGAATTCATCCGGGATCTCCGGATGCTCTCTTTCGCGTACTGTCATACGCTGTCCGCTGTAACGCGCGGCGCGCGTCTTCCCTACCCCCTTCCGGGATCGGGTCGCCCTCACGGGTCCATTCGTCCGGCATCCGTCACCGCCTCGCACTGACCGGCGGCTCCCTTGAGACTTCAGACCGGGTTACTACTCCCGTTCATCGGTTTACGGCTTTATTATAATCCCGTGTTTTTCGTTTGTCAAGCGTTTATTTCGTTTTTTTATTCAGCAAATCGCATAAAAACTTCATCGCCTCGGCGTATCCTTCAAGTCCATGTCCCACAATCGAGGTCTCGCACGCGGCCCTGACGTAGGAGATCCGCCTGAAGTCCTCCCTCTTGCCGACGTCGGATATATGGACCTCGACCGCGGGCAATCCGACCGCTTTAAGAGCGTCGAGTATTGCGATCGAAGTGTGCGTGTACGCGGCGGGATTTATGACGATCCCGTCGGTGCCCACATACGCCTCTCCGATCTTATCGACGATATCTCCCTCGTGGTTCGACTGGAAGACCTCGACATCAACGCCGAGCTCACGCGCCGTTTCGTTTATGAGGTCAACGAGATCGGAATACGTTTTTTTGCCGTAAATATCGGGTTCGCGTATACCGAGCAGATTGAGGTTCGGTCCGTTGATAACGAGAATTTTCATTTCATCCTCCGAGTTTTTCGATGATAAGATCCGCTGTCTTTTCGGGATCTCCGTCGTTTGAAACGGTCATGTCGCTTATCATTTCATACAGAGGCGCGCGTTCTGCGAGCATCATTTCAAGGTCCGCGTTTTCGGAAAGCGGTCTTCCCTCTCTTGCGAGGTCTTCGATCCTTCGCGTGAGATAAACGACCGTTCCGTTCTGACGGAGCGGGTCGAAGTTGTCGGGCCGTTTTACGATCCCTCCGCCCGTCGTGACGACGGTTGAGGTGAGTTTGCCCGATGCTTTCGCGGCTTCGGTTTCGAGATCGCGGAATTTCTTTTCTCCGTATTTTTCAAATATCTCGGGAATGGTCTCGCCCGTTCCCTTTTCGATCAGTTCATCCGTATCGACGAGCTTTTTTCCGAGCTTGAGGGCGAGTATCCGTCCGACCGTCGTTTTGCCGCAGCCGGGCATCCCTACGAGGACGACGTTTCCGACTTCTCTTTTAAGCGCGCCGTATACTTCGTCTGCGACGGAATCGTCTTTTTCTGCCCCGAGGAAGAGGTCGGAACTCTTTTTCGCCTGAGCGACGAGCATGAGAAGTCCTCCAGCATGCGGGACCGAAAGGCGTTCCGCGTCGAGGAGAAGTTTCGTCTTCAGCGGGTTGAAAATAAGATCGAACACACCCGAGAGGCGCGGAAAAAGCGAAAGATCGACGGGTGAGGCGCCGTTTTCGGGATACATGCCGACGGGCGTCGCGTTGACGATTATACCGGCGTCGGAATGGCGCGTGATATTATCGTAGTTGTTTTCTCCGCGGCGCGATACCGTGACGATATTCCCCGCGCCGAGGTCCGAAAGCACGGCCCTGACGGCTCCCGCCGCGCCTCCGTCGCCGAGTACGAGACATTTTTTACCCGCGACTTCTATCCCGCTTCTTGTGACGGTGGTGAGAAATCCGAAATAATCCGTGTTTTCGCCGTAAATCTTATCCCCGCTACGGACGAGAGTGTTCACCGAGCCGCATTTTTCGGCGGTCGCGGACACTTCGTCGGCGAGACGGTACGCCGTCTTTTTGTACGGGATGGTCACGTTGAGTCCGTCCCAATCGCCCGAGAGAATGAATTCTTCCGCTTCTTCGGGCTCTTTTTCGAAAAGCGAGTAGTCGTAACCGCCGAGAAGAGCGTGTATCCTCGGCGAGTGGCTGTGAGAGAGCGATCTCCCGAGCAGGCCGAAACGATCCATTACCGGACCTCCGAATAGCTTCCGAGATATTTGAACTGTTCGCTGCAGTCGTACAGCTCGCGCATGAGTTTGACGAACTCATCCGAATAGACGGAAGTCTCAAGATCGAAGTAGAACGAGAACTCGAAATCGCGTCCGGGGATCGGGCGGCTCTCAAGCTTCAGAAGGTTGATCCCGAGCGCGTAAAAACGCGAGAGCGCTTTGTAGAGCGAACCGGGTTTATGAGGAAGGACCATCATAAGACTCGTTCTGTCCGCTCCCGGATAGATCTCGAGGCTCTTTGAGATCGTTACGAATTTCGTGTGATTGTTGTCGCTGTCCTCGATGCCGCGGGAGAGACAGTCGAGACCGTAAATCTCCGAGCAAGCGAACGATGCGATCGCCGCCGCGTCGCGTCTGCCCGAAGAAGCGACTTCTTCGGCGGCCGCCGCAGTGTTGGAACAGCGCGTTACGGTCACGCCGTCGCCGAGAGAGCGGAGAAACTCCGAGCACTGGCTTATCGCCTGTTCGTGGGAAAAGACCTCTTTGATATCGGACAGCGAGACGCCGCGAGGAGCGAGAAGACAGTGCTCGATGCGGACGTCGGTCGATCTGACGATCCTGAAATCGTTGGAGATCATTAAATCGTAGACTTTTTTGACAGAACCCGCGACGGTGTTCTCGAGCGGGAGAACGCCGTATCTGCAAAGTCCTTTGGAAACGGCGGAGAATACGCCGTCGAAGTTTTTGAAATATACGATCGAGGGCGTCTTGAACATCTTGTCGCAGGCGATCCCGGAATACGCGCCCTCGACTCCCTGACAAGCGACGGCGGCGGTTTCGGGAAACAGTTTCGGCGTATTTTCTATCGCGTCCGCGATCTCAGTGACGATCGGGGGATCCTCCGTCACTATCGACTGCTGCCGCGAGCGGCTGATCTCGAAGATCAAAGAGTACAGTACGGTCATATACCGTCTGAGTTCGGGATCGGCCTTTTCGGCGATATCCGCGAGTTTTTGCCTTTCGCGGCGCGGGTCGTATACGGGAATCCCGTTTTCTTTCTTATATTCGGCGATTTCCGCCGCGACGTTCATCCTTTTTTCGACGAGAGCGCAGAGTTCCTCGTCGATCGAGTCGATCTTTTCTCTCAGTTCGGCAATATCCATTTTTCACTCCGTTTTTAGAATTCGCCCGTCGGTAAGGAGGGCGTCGAGGATCGCGATCGCGCACGCGGATTCGACCGCGGGGACCGCGCGAAGGACGACGCACGGGTCGTGGCGTCCTTTTACCGTTAATTTGACGTTTTCAAGAGTCGTAAGATCGACGCTGTCCTGTTCTTTGGCGATCGACGGGGTCGGCTTGAACGCCGCGCGGAATACGAGAGGCGCGCCGGACGTGATACCGCCGAGGATACCTCCGTGATCGTTCTTGGTCGTTATTATTCTTCCGTCTTTAACCGTAAAAGGGTCGTTGTTTTCCGAGCCGCGCATCCTCGCCGCGGAGAAGCCCGCTCCGAACTCGATCCCCTTTACGGCGGGTATCGCGAACACGGCTGAGGAGATAAGCCCTTCCATTCCGTCGAAAAGCGGTCCGCCGACGCCCGCGGGCAATCCCCCGGCGACGCACTCGACGACTCCTCCGACGGAATCGTCGTCGGCTTTCGCTCCCGCTATCGCATCTTTCATAGCGTCGATACCGCCCGATACTCCGCCGATCTCGACCGGTTCGGCATGAACGGTGATCCCGTTTTTCGAAAGAAGTCCGATTGCGAGCGCGCCCGCGGCGCAGAGCGGAGCGGTCATCCTGCCGGAAAACGGTCCGCCGCCCGCCATGTTATACCCGTCGCCGTATTTTACGCGCGCCGCGTAGTCGGCGTGACCCGGACGCGGAACGTTTCTGACGTTATCGTAGTCGGAGGAGCGTACGTCGCGGTTTTTTATCTCCGCTCTTATCACCCCGCCTGTCGTGACGCCGTTTTCGACGCCAGAGAGGAATTCGGGGATATCGTCCTCGCGGCGGGAGGTCGAAAACTCGTCTCTTCCGGGCGCGCGGCGGCTCATAAACTCCGCGACGGCGTCAGGATCAATGTGGTAACCCGCGGGAAATCCGTCGATATCGACGCCGACCGAAGGCGCGTGGGACTCTCCCCACACCGTCACGCGGAGCGTCTGTCCGAAAGAACTCTTCATTTCGATCCCTCCGTTGTTTTCACGTTCCCTCCGAGTTCCTGAAAATCTTTCCAAAAGCCGGGATACGATTTGGAAACCGATTCCGCGCCGGAAAGCGTGATCTCGCCCGACCGGACCGACGCGACGGCGACCGCCATCGCGATACGGTGATCGCCCCACGAATCCGCGGATCCCCCGGGGAGCTTTTCTTTGCCGCAAATGACAAGACCGTCATCCGTCTCTTTGACATCTGCTCCGATCGCGCCGAGCGAGGACGCGAGCGCCGCGAGACGGTCCGATTCCTTTATCCTGAGACGGGACGCGCCGCGTATGACCGTTTTCCCTTCAGATATTGCCGCGAGCGCGGCGACCGGCGGGGTGAGATCGGGGATGTCCGACGCGTCGAGTTCGACGCCGTGAAGGTCGCCGCCCGATACGGCGACCGCGCCTCCTTTGATCTCGACGGACGCGCCCATTCCGCGCAAGATTTCGACGATCGCGCGATCCCCCTGCCGCGACTGCCCGGACAGACCAGTTACGGTGATCCCGCCGCAAGCGGCACCGGCGCAAAGCCAGAATGCCGCCCCCGACCAGTCGCCTTCAGAGGCGACGGCTCCCGGACTTTTGAGTTTGCCCGAGACGGAGATCTCGCCGTTTTTGAATTCCGTTTTTATCCCGAAGCGTGAGAGCGCGTCGAGCGTCATTTCTATATAACCCGCCGACTCGGTTTTTCCGATAAGGCGGACGGACCCGCCGCCCGTGACGGCGAGGGCGAAAAGAATACCCGAGATGAATTGAGAGGAAACGTCGGAGCGTATCGCGTATTCGTTTCCCGACAGTTTGCCGCTGACGCGAAGAACGCCGTTCCCCTGCCTTTCAAATTTCGCCCCGTGCGCTTCAAGCGCTTCGATAAGAGGCACCATCGGCCGGCTGCCGAGCCGTCCCTCCGTTATGAAATCCGCCTCGACGCCGAGCGACGCCGCAACCGGAACGAGAAAACGGAAAGTCGATCCGCTTTCGCCCACGAACAGTTCGGCAGTTTCGGGAACGGACTTCGCGGGCGTTACGGTTACGCCGCCGTCATCCCGCTCGATGCAGGCGCCGAGCGCAGAAAGGCAGCGCATTGTCGCCGCAACGTCGTCGGGCAGTTCCCCGCGCGCGGAGATCCGCGTCTTCCCGTCGGCGAACGCCGAGCAGATCAGGATGCGGTGCATATCCGATTTTGACGGTACTGCGGCGATATCTCCGAAGAGCGGACCGCCTTTGATTTCTGCTGTCATATCGTTCTCCGGCGAGTCAAAGACCCGCTTTCATCAGTCCTGTGAGTTCTTCTTTGTTCATCGGGACGAGCTTGCACTTGCCTATCTTTTCGGGTATAACGACGGTGGTCGTCTCCCCGCGTCTTTTTTTGTCGTGAGTCATCGCCTCGAAAGCCGCTTCAACGTCGAGTCCCGGAGGACACGCGACGGGCAGCGAAAGTTTTTCAAGAGCGGACGCGATCGCGTCGGACGTTCCCTTTTCGGAAATGCCGAGCTTTTCCGCGCCGCGCGCGACCGTCGATATACCTATTGCGACGGCGGCTCCGTGTGAGATACCGAAACCGCTCGCCCTCTCGACTCCGTGACCGAAGGTGTGGCCGAGGTTGAGAAGAGCGCGTTCGCCGAGGTCGAACTCGTCGCGGCGGACGATATCCGCCTTGATCGAAACACATTCGGAGATAACGTATTCCCTGTCGAAATCTATTCCTTTTTCGTTTATGTGAGAAAACAGTTCGGGCGAGGTGATAATACCGTACTTGAGCGCCTCGGCGCACCCCTCAGAGAAAACTTCCGGCGGCAGCGTGCCGAGAGTATCGGGATCGCAGACGACGGCGGAGGGCTGATGAAAAGCGCCCGCTAGGTTTTTGCCCGTCTCAAGGTCGATCGCGCATTTGCCGCCTACGGACGAGTCGACAGCAGAGAGGAGCGTGGTCGGGATCTGCGCGTATCTTATCCCGCGCAGATAAGTCGCCGCCGTGAATCCTGCGATATCGCCGACGACGCCTCCGCCGAGAGCGATCGCGATATCGGACCTTGAGAGCGAGCGGGATGCGAAAAATTCGAGAATATCAAGAAAGGTCTTTCCGTTTTTTGATCTTTCGCCGTGCGGAAACGTGAAGGAAACAACGTCAAGTCCCTTCTTTTCAAGCGAAGATACGACTCTCTCTCCGTAAAGCGGAAAAACAGTGTCGTCGGAGATCACCGCGGCTTTCTTCGCGCCGTCCGAGGGGATCAGGTCGTCCGCGCGGTCAAGGATGCCGCGTCCGATGACGACGTCGTACGGAGCCGACGCATTTACTCTGACCGTTTTCATCCGTCGACCTCCTCTTTCCTCTTTCTTCCCTCTTCAAGAAGTGCCTCGAGGGTTTTTTTGTCCTCTTTTTCGAGGGCGTCTTTGTATCTTTCGAGTTCCCCGATGAATGATTCGATCTCGGGGAGAAGATTGTCTTTGTTCTCTATGAAAAGCTGAGCCCACATCGTGGGGTTGAGCCACGCGACGCGCGTCATATCGCGGTAGCTTCCCGCTGAAAAGCCCTTGTGAGCTGCGGCGGTCGGACTTTTGATATACGCACTGGAAATAACGTGAGCCATCTGCGAGGTGAACGCTATAAGCCTGTCGTGTTCTTCCGCCGTGGTAACGGAAAAGCGTTTCATTCCGAGGGGCGACAGCGCTTTTTTGACGCGATCGAGAAGCGCGGGGTCGTCGAATACGGGAGGGACTATCACGAACGGCGCGCCGCGGAACATATCCGCGTCCGAGTACTTGAACCCGGAATTGTGCGTACCCGCCATCGGGTGACCTCCGACAAACGTGAAACCGCTTTTTTCCGCCTCTTCAAATCCCGCGCGGCATACTTCGCTTTTCGTTCCGCAGAAGTCGATAACAAGTTTCCCGGCGAGATTCCCCGAATTATCACGAATATACTTTACTGCGTCGGCGGGATAAAGCGCGATAATGACGATATCGCATTCGGTGAGCGCTTCGTCGTCGAGTTCCCCGTCGATCACGCCGGAAAGTTCCGCGAACCCGACGACGGATCTGTCGCGGTCGGCGCCGTATACGCGCCAATCGGCTTTTTTATACGCTTTCGCGGCGGAGCCGCCTATCAGACCGAGCCCCGCGATTCCCGCGGTTTCGGAGGCGCGTTTGTTTTCTTCACTCATTTTTCAAAAAGATCTCTCTGATCCCGGCGATCTTGCGGGCGACTCTGTCAAACTGTTCGGGGGTGAGCGACTGCGCGCCGTCGCAGAGAGCGCGCGGAGGATCGTTGTGGACTTCGATCATAACGCCGTCCGCACCGCACGCGGCCGCCGCCATCGCCATCGGCTCGACGAGACGGTTGAGACCCGTCGCGTGGCTCGGGTCGACGATAACGGGCAGGTGGGTCAGTTCGTGGAGCATGGGTACTGCAGAGATATCGAGCGTGTTTCTCGTGTACGTCTCAAACGTGCGGATACCGCGTTCGCAGAGGATGATCCTGTCGTTGCCTCCCGCCATTATGTATTCCGCGCTCATAAGGAGTTCCTTGAGCGTGTTTGCGAGACCTCGCTTCAGAAGGATCGGACGGTCGATCTTGCCGAGTTCCTTAAGCAGTTCGAAGTTCTGCATGTTCCTCGCGCCGACCTGGATCAGATCGACGCCCTCGAAAAGCGGAAGGTGATTGGCGTTCATGATCTCCGTTACGATAGGGAGACCCGTCTCCTTTTTCGCCTCGAGGAGAAGCTCGATCCCGTCCGCCTTGAGCCCCTGGAAATCGTAAGGCGAGGTGCGCGGTTTGAACGCGCCGCCCCTCAAAAGCGTCGCGCCCGACGTCTTGACCGCCTTCGCGACGGCGATGATCTGCTCCTCGCTCTCGACGGAACACGGACCCGCGATCACGGCGAAATTGCCGCCGCCGATTTTTACGCCGCCGACTTCGACGACCGTATCCTCGGGATGAAACTTCCTGCTGCACTGCTTATACGGTTCCGTGACGCGTTTTACCGATTCGACGATATCGAGAGACCCGATAAGGTCCACATCGACGTTCGAGGTGTCGCCTATGAGACCGAGAACGGTATAATCGCGTCCCTCGGAAACGTGGACGTCCAGTCCCTGCTCTCTCAGCCAGCCGATAAGCTGTTCTCTCTGCGCCTGCGAAGTGCCAGGCTTCAATACCGTGATCATGATCTTTCTCCTCTCAAAAATGAAAAACAGGAACCGCGGGCAAAAGTGACCGTGCGGCTCCTGCTTGATCGTCTTATTTTACAATCCCGTCCCGACAGCAGCACAAATCACTATTACCCGTTAAAAAGGTAATAGAAATAATAGTATGCTGAAAATCGAACGGTAAGGATCATCGTAATTCCTCCCGACGGAAAGACTCCGTCTGCCGTTATTGTAGCACCGGGCGTCCGGTTTGTCAATAACTATTTATCATTCCGTACGCAGCGCCTCGACGGGATCCTTTCGCGCCGCGATCTTCGACGGGATCTGTCCCGCTATCAGAGTCAGAAGAACGCTTACGGCAACGAGAGCGACCGCGCCTATCAGAGGAAGCTGCGCGCTGAGAGACGATATGCCCGTGAGCGAGTGGATGATCAGATTGATCGGTACGGTGAGGACGAGAGTGACAAGGATACCGAAGGCACCGGCAATGAATCCGACGATGACCGTTTCCGCGTTGAATACCCGGGAAACGTCCTTTTTCGACGCGCCGATGGCTCGGAGTATCCCGATCTCTTTCGTTCTTTCGAGGACCGAAACGTAGGTGATTATCCCGATCATTATCGACGACACGACGAGTGAGATCGCGACGAACGCGATCAGTACGTACGTTATCGCGTTGATTACCGTCGATACGGACGACATAATAAGCGCGACGTAATCGGTATACGTTATCCTGTCTTCTTCTTTTTCCGTTATTTCATTGTATTCGTCGATCAGTTCGGCGACCTTGTCCTTATCGGCGAACCTGTCGCAGAACAGCTCGATCGTATCCGGGCTTTCACGGTCGACGTAACCGAGAAGCTTCAGATTATCCTCGTAAGTCGACGAAGAATAGGGATCCGGCATATACCGTTCGCCGTATGCGAGAATAACGTCGTCGGGCAGCGCGTCCGGATCAACTGCGGCGATTATCTGATCCATCGTCATCGATCCGAGCCGTTTTCCGACTTCCTCGGCAAATTCGGACGATAAAGACTGTTCGGTCATCGTCCTGAACATGTTTTTCATTTCCTCGTCGCTCATCTTGGCGAAATACTCTTTGACGGATGAGATATCGGTAACGCCCATACGCGCCGCGTACGCCTCGGTAAGAAGCGCCTCTATCTGATCCCGCGAGTAGTTGCCGAGGGCGGTTTCAACGGCAGATTCGAGGTATTCGCGCGACGGGATCGCCATAAGCGCGGCGTACGCCGCCGCACGTTCGGCGTCGCCGAGAGATGAGAGGTATTCCCTCACGGCGGCGACGGTCTCTTTCCCGTCATCTCCGTCTTTTTTGAACGGAAGTCCCGTGATCACGTCCGTTTCGGGATCGTCAAGCTGCGCTTTGAGGATCTCCGTTTCGGACGTTTTTTCTATAACGTAATCGGATAGAGCCGACGTATAAAGGACGGTAGCTCCCCGCATCGAGGACATACCGTTTTCTCCCGATCTGACTATTCCGACTATACGGAGCGGGGTCATGAGTTCCTCGTTTTCGTAAAGGAAAGAGAGGCCCGTGTCGGTCTCGGTAAGATCCGTCCACGTCCCGTCGTCCTGCTTCGCGTATCTGTCGGGAAGAAGGACCAGATGGAATTCCCTTCCGATAATCTCGTCGTATCCCCAGTCGGAAACGGAGTCCGATTCTACGGAGTCGCCCGATACGGACGCTTCGACGATCCTCACCATCTCCTCAAACGGCTTGAAACCGAGTGAGTAGAGTACGTAGTCGCTGATCCTGTTCTGACGGTCGACGACGAGCATGACCTCGTCAAACTTCTCCGGCCACCTGCCGCTCAAAAGATCGTATCCCGACTTGACCGATTCGCTGACCGTCCCGCCGTCCTCGCCCGGAAGCATCTCAGCCCACGGATCGAAACCCGCCATCGAGGTATACATCGACGAGGAATATACGGAACTCAACTCGTCCGACGCGCCCATCTCCTTCATGACGGCCTCCATCAGTTCGTTCATATCGGAGGAGACTATCACGCCGTCCGGATCTTTTGAGTAAACGCTGAGCCCGATGTCGTATCCGTATCTGATCGCGCTCGTGTATTTTTTGAATTCCTCGTTTCCCTCAACGTGTTTTTTGAATTTCGAGAGGTTGTTTACCTCAGTTTTGACAGACGAGAGAGAATTCGTCATATCGTAAAGAACGTTGCCGGAAAAAATCCGGTTTTCGCCCCTTTCTTCCTTTTGTTCATCCGATACCCTGCCCGCCCCCATCAGAGATGAGATGAGCCCTGACATATCGACGGATTCCGCCCGGATCGTTATGGGATATTCCGTGAGAGTATCTTCCTGCACCTTGTTTATATAATTATTCGTCCCCGTCGAGACGGAGAGGATGAGCGCGATTCCGATTATGCCTATGGAACCCGCGAACGCCGTCATAAACGTCCGCCCTTTTTTCGTAAGCAGATTTTTGAGTGATAAAGAGAGCGCGGTCCGCAGACTCATCGACGGTTTTTTCACTCTTTTTCCGTCTTCCCCGGATTCGTCTTCAACGCCGTCGAACGGGTCGCTGTCGTCGGTCACTTTGCCGTCGAGCAGGCGGATTATACGCGTCGAGTAGTCGCGAGCAAGATCGGGGTTATGCGTTACCATCACGACGAGGCGGTCGTCTGCGATCTCTTTCAGGATCTCCATTATCTGAACGCTCGTTTCCGAATCGAGTGCGCCGGTAGGTTCATCCGCGAGGACGATATCGGGATCGTTGACGATAGCGCGAGCTATCGCTACGCGCTGCATCTGACCGCCGGAGAGCTGATTCGGTTTTTTCTTTATCTGATCGGAGAGTCCGACGCGCGCAAGCGCATCCTGCGCTTTTTTCCTTCTCTCCTTTTTTG
The DNA here is from genome assembly GCA_017518975.1 of Clostridia bacterium. Classification (GTDB taxonomy): domain Bacteria; phylum Bacillota; class Clostridia; order Oscillospirales; family CAG-272; genus RUG11130. The sequence goes on along the minus strand of JAFWTH010000012.1, from coordinate 1,308 downwards.
AAATACCCGAAAGAGTGAGGGAAAGTTCGACGTTTTCGAGGACAGTCTGATGGGGGATAAGGTTATAGCTCTGAAAGACGAAGCCCACTGAATGGTTGCGGTACGCGTTCCAGTCTTTTTCCGTGAACTTCTCAGTCGATTTGCCTCTGACGGTAAGGGTTCCCGAGTCGCAGCTGTCAAGACCGCCGAGAACGTTCAGCAGAGTCGTTTTGCCGCATCCCGAAGGACCGAGTATCGATACGAACTCGTTCTTTCTGAACGCGACCGTGACCCCGTCAAGAGCGCGTATCCTCTCGTCTCCGAGCCGGTATTCCTTTACTATCCCTTCAAGCTTTATCATATCAGATCTCCCAAGTAATTACAGTTACGTTATATTATACCCCGCAAAGAAGGATAGTCAAGAGAATCGGGCAAATCTTAACAAATGGTTCATTCGCGCGGCGGTAAAAAAACTCCGTTCCCCGGAAACCGGGGAACGGAGAACGGATCGTTATTTCAATCGTCCCGAATATTACTCAGTGATGATCGGGAGTGATCGTCAATTCCGAAACGGAAGTGTCGACGACAGGATCGAGGATGTAGCCGAGAGTGAGTTCAAAGTCACATTCTTCCGTCGCGGCGTAAACGTAAATACTCACCTGATCGCTCTCATCGTCCGGATAGATGAGGACGCCGTCTGCGTCTGGCAGTTCCGCGAAGATCAAGGCCTTGATCGCGTCTTCGCTGAACGCCTCAAGGGACGGTGTGAGGACGTGGATGATCCTGTCCTCATCTCCGCACGTCGCACAGACGAGATCATCAAGAACACCTTCCGCGCTGTCCCAGAATTCCGACAGATCGGGGCAGCAGTACATCTCAAGGACTCCGGAATAGAGGATCTTACGGCTCCAGAAACTGCGCTCGACCTTTTTGCTCTCTTCTCCGGTCTTATTGTTGACGATCCACATGGTAACACCGGAATCCTGTGTAAACTGGCCGTCGCCGATGCCGGGGTCGCCTTCGAATCCGTCGAATTCAACGGAGTAGACCTCCGGATCAAGACCCATCTTTTCTATAAAAAGCTTTGAGAGGTTTTCCGGAGTAAACTCGCCGCCTCTGGGATGAGTGGTGTGGATACAGGAAGAATGTACCCAGCAGTCGTATTTGTCGAGGAACGCGTCGAGAGCGGCGTCAAGATCGACGCCGGGTTCGGAAGAGGGAGCTTGTTTGATATAGGTTGAAACGTAAATCAGTTCGAGATAATCGCCGTCGGGAACGAAATCGCTCCTGTTTATGAATCCGAGCGTGATACCCATGCCGGTATCGACT
>JAFWTH010000011.1 GCA_017518975.1 Clostridia bacterium | reverse complement strand
GCCCCGTAAGCTACCGCAATATTTGGATACAACCCCTCGACTGATAAGAAAAAGGCGCTGCCGCAAGAATTTGCGACAGCGCCTTTTTTGTTTTTCAGCCCATATCACAAAAGAAAAACTGTCATTTCTGCGATAAACGAACCCAAAAACGCACCGATTCAGCAGCCGTTCTGCTTCAGGAGTTTGAGTCTCTGTAAAGGAAAGTAACGACTTGCCCGCGGGTACAGGTGGAAGACGGCGAGAAGTGCGTCGCATCCGTGCCGGTGGTAACGCCCTTCTCCACAGCCCAAAGGACCGCGGTATAGAAGTAATCGCTCGATTTGACGTCTTTGAAGGGATTCTTCGTTTCGGTCGGCTGCGGTTTGCCGTTTGCTCTCCACTGGAACGTTACTATCTGCCCTCTCGTGCAGACAGAGTTCGGCGAGAAGTGCGTCGCGTCCGTGCCGGAAGTCACCCCGTTCTCCACAGCCCAGAGAACGGCTTCGTAGTAATAAGCGTTCGGCTTGACGTCGATAAAGGGGTTCCTGGTTCCTTTTGGTTCGGGTGATCCGGCGGCGCGCCACAGAAACGCCACTACCTGTCCGCGCGTGCATCCGTCGTTCGGCGAGAACGTCGTAGCGCTCGTGCCGGTAGTGATACCATTCGCGACCGCCCATGCGACGGCGTCGGCGTAGTACGCGTCGGCGGGAACGTCGGTGAACGAGACGGGAGAAACCAAAAACTCTTTTTCTGCGTATAGAATAGGAAAGTTGTCGTATCCGATCGATACTTTTGACCAATCCTTTTCATACATTCGAACTCTGACTCTATTTAATCCGTCACATCCGAGAAAAGCGCTTTCCGTTATGTTTTGAAGTCCGTTTCCAATCGTCAAGTTCCTGAGATTCCTGCAATCCGCAAACGACCTGTATCCGATATCCACCGTACTGTCGGGAATCCTCACACTCGTTATGGAAGTGCATCCGCTGAATGCTCCGTTCGCGACAGACGCCACCCCGTCCGGAATTACAAGATCGGTTACGAGTTCGCCGTTCAGATACAGATTACCGGCGATCTTTAGCGGATTCTCGTCGAACGAAACGTTACACCATGCCGAAACGTCGGTTATATTTACGCGGTCAAGATTTATACATCCGTAAAAGGCGCCTTCCGATATACTTCTCAGACTTGCGGGAAGTGTGATCGATTCAAGCGTAGTATTATCTGCGTAGTAGTAATCGCCGTGATATACGTAATTGATAACGGAAAAGGCGTGACTGCCGATCTCCGTTACAGGGTATCCGCCGAGCGTTTCGGGAACTACGACGTTTCCTTCGTCACCGATATATCGATTGATCCTTGCCTCTCCGTCAAATACGTTAAACTCGAAATCCCGAGTGTTCTCATGGCCGCATCGGACGCAGATACCGTCTTTATAATCGTGTCCGAGAGGCGGTTCCGTCTCACGCGTCTCAATTCCGCCGCAATTGGGACATATGCGGCTTTCAAGTCCGCTTTCCGTGCACGTACTTTCGGAAACAGGCGTCCAATCGGAATAGTTGTGTTCCGGATTAAAGGAAATCGTATATGAGCCGTAATTTTTTCCATGCAAAGCGCGATAAAGAAAAGTGACGATCTGTCCTTTCGTGCAGCTAGAATCGGGAGAAAAAGCCGTTGCGGACGTCCCGGTCGTTATTCCCTTTTCAACCGCCCAAAGGGAGGCTTTATAGTAATAAGCGTCCGATGACAGATCGCGGAACGGATTATTGGTACTCACCGGTTCAGGGCATCCCGCGAGCCACCAGAGCATATACATTATTCCGCCTCTGTTCGCTTTCACAGCACAGGAATTTTCTTCATTTTCTTTCATCGCCGTCAAAGAGCATCCTCCGGTATTCGGAAGAAACAAACCGTCTTTTGCGTCAAGATCAATATTCGGTTGTTTGGCAGACCAGAGTACCGGAGTGTAGTAAAATGCGTCTGGCGAAACGTCGGTGTACGAATTGACAGTGCCCGCCGAATCGTCCAGAAATACATGCGAAAGCAGAAACGCCGCGTGGTTCACGGCCGCCTTCGTAGCAACGCCGTAGGTGAAGTCGCCGAGAGAAACTGCGTAGAAGCTGTCGGCGTCACGCGATTCGCCCGCGCCGGATTCCGCGCCTATGGAGAGGTATACGGAATCGCCCGCCTCCGCGGCGCCGCCCTCACAGATCTCGGAGAACGGGATACTCCATTCGAGGATTACGTAGCTTCCGTCGTAATTGATCACGAAATCGGTTCCGGCCTGCGGGATGTAAGCGTTGGAGTTACCTCTCTGATCCGCTCCGTAGTAACCTACCTGATAAGCGCCCGTGTCGGTGCGCTTTGC
>JAFWTH010000091.1 GCA_017518975.1 Clostridia bacterium | reverse complement strand
CCCTCGCAGGTAGGAGTCGCTACCTGCTTCGGGCACTGCCTTGCCGGGACAAAAATCATCTCCGGCAAAACTATTCGACCCGGAGCGGATGATTATACGAGCAGATTTTCGCGCCGAGGACGCCGCCTTATAGACATAAGGCAAGGACGGGAAACGAAAATATGCCGTATAGGCGCCACTCCGGGCGGGTTCGGGTAACTCCTGTTACCCTAAACTTGCGAAGCAATCATAACGCGCGTCAGCGCTCATAACGTTCCGCGTAAGCGGAACTCATAACTGCCGACTGTCCTTTAGAACAGTCGGCAGAGGTGCGTTCTTCTTTTTTTATTCTCAGTCCTGTCTGTCCACGATGTTGATGATGTTCTTGATCGTGAACTTCGTGACCCTCGCGTTGGACTTCCAGTTCGACGTGATCGACGTGTTGTCGTACGTCAGGTTGTAGCTGAGATCCTGCATAAGGGGACCCCACTGGTTGACGTCGCCGCCCGAGTAGATATCGACCATATCGTAAACGACGGTGCTGAAGATTATGTCGAGCATATCGCGGCTTTCCATATCGAAGATGGACTGTCCGCGAAGGAGCATATCGTAATACGCCGTCTTGACGTACTTCTGGGAGAGCGCCCCCATCGCCTCGGTGATCGTCGCCGTCACGTCGATGTTGGCGGTGGTCTTCGGGATCGTCAGAGAACCGGAGCCCCACGGATCGGCGTATGAGTAGTACTGCGACTGAGTTGCGGAGCCCTTGGGCATCGGAAGGATACCGAAGGTGACGTCGTACTGACGGAGATAGATCGCGCTTCCGGTGCCGGCGAACGAGAACAGCGCCTTGTTGTCGCGGAACCAGTCGTAATCCTTGTCGACCTTGTACTTGGTTTCCTTGGATTCGTCTTTCCTGTAGTCCCAGTTCGGAGTCTGGGCGTCGTCGGCGAACATTCCGGTCGTGATCTGCGACAGGTCGAGGAATTCGACGGGGAGCGTATCGACGATATAGGGAGCGCCTTCCTCGTCAAAGTTCGTGATCTTCAGACCGGTCGAGAAGAGCAGACCGATCGCTTCGGAGTCGCCGTAACGGTAGATGCCCGTTCCCGTCGAGTTTTCGGGGACGAAAGCGGCGATCCTCTGCATCTCGTCGATCGTCCATTTGCCTTCTCTGGCGAGATCGTAGAGCTCTTCCTCGCTGATCTCCGGGAACATGGAGGCGACGGTCTTGTTGAAGAGCATGCAGCACGTATCGGTGTAGCTTTCAACGGTAACGCAGCCGCGCAGGAAGAACAGTTTGTCTTTGATAGAGTAAACGTCGCGGAGCGACTGCACCCACCACTCGCGGCCAAGGTCGATCTGATCGAGGGTGTCGACTCTTCTGATCACGCCCGCGTTGAGCAGCGCCTGAGAGACGGTGATGACGTTGCCGTAAACGAGGTCGTAGGAGTCGCCGCCCGCGGTGACTTCGTTGATGACCTGCTCGGCGGTCGTCTCGCCGCCCGGAGTGACGTACGGCT
>JAFWTH010000090.1 GCA_017518975.1 Clostridia bacterium | reverse complement strand
TTCTTGACTCTCTGGATCTCGGATGCTTCAACAGCCGCCGGGTATCCGAAGATGCCGCTGAGAACGTCTGCGAGTTTGTCGAGCGTGCCGCTCGTGCCGAACGCCAGGTCGAGTTTGCCGTGTGCGATGCACGCCAGCTCTTCGAATCTGTCGTCGATCTCTGCGATCATCGGATCTTCAATTTCGGGTTTCTCACCGAGGGTGATGACACCGGTCTCGGTAAGTCCGGGGTTATTTTCGCTGCCTGCTCCGAAGAACGCGCCGTATGCGAGCCAGCCCGCATAGCCGTTATCGGAGGTCCCGGAAATTCTGATGAAGGTGATGCCGAGTTCGGTTCCCTCTGCGATATCGTCGGCAGTAAGTCCGAGATCCGCCACGGGGATCTTCGCCATCACGTTCAGGTTTCCGTCGGCAACTACGATGTTGCCTTCTACGCCCGCGCCGACGGTGTTGCCGTATTCGACAGTCGCACCGTCGCCGGCAAGAGTCACTGCAAAGTTGACTGCGTTTTCATCGTTCGCGTCGTCTTTGTAGATCTTCATCTGGAGACCGTCGCCGGCCCACCAGCCGTCGCTGCCCGCTATGTCAGCGTCGGGAGAAACCATACCTATGTAAACGTAGTCGTTGTCATAAGCATAGTACATCTCGCCCGTGACGTTCTCGCAGGTCGCGTTGTAGTTGCGGATAACGTTGTTGACGTATCCGTCCTTGATGTACTGAGCGACAGGGCCCCACGCATCAGCGCTGATGGGAGCCGTGAAATCGGGAGCCTCGTCGACCCAGGTCACAACCATCGGCTGCTCCGGTTCGGGTTCTTCCTGGCCGAGCTGCAGCTTCGGGTTGCACGCGATGACGAACGTTCTGCCTTCGCCGTTCACGTCGTCGCATCTGAGACCGATATGGACAGCGTCGCCGTCGATACCCTGATCAGCGTCAAAGCCGTCGATGAAGAAGGTCCATTCGTCGCCGGTGAGTCCGGTCACTTCGCGGTACCATGCTTCGACCACTTCGACGGTGTACTCGTCAGCGTCGATCAGCTTGACGTCATTGCTGTTCCAGAAGTCCGGATTGCCGACGTTTTGGTTCTTGTCGATCGCGTTTCTCGCGGCGGCAAGGTCATCCGGCCACTCGTCCGGGCAGACGCTCAGGTATCCGCGACCGTCGATAGCGCCGCAGTACGTGCCGCTGGGCAGCTTGCAGAAGTCTAAATCAAAGTACGCCACGTACGTCGTGCCGAGTTCGGGATTCGTGAAGGTGACTTCAACGTCATCCGCTCCCGGGAACTGGCCGTCGCCGGCCCCGCCGTATTCGTTCTTGATCATCTGCACCTCGGATTCGCTTACCTCTGCCGGATATCCGAAGATCTCCGTGAGAAGCGTACCGAGAGTTTCGGTCGTGAGTGTTCCGCTCGTTCCGAAAATGAGGTTCAGACCGCCGTGCGCGACGCACTGAAGCTCCGCGTAACGATCTTCAATCTCTTCGGGCATCGGATCTTCTTCAACTTCGCCTGCGTTGATCGCGGCCGTTACGTAGAGGTACAGCGCCTTACAAACGTCACTGTATGCAGTGCTGTTGTTGACGGCGTACTTCACGTAAGCCATGGGCGAATATGTTACAGTGGTGCCGTTGTAGGTCAGTTCGACCGTTTTCAGCATATCAAGAGTCGCGAGAGGAATCTTGATACGGCACTTGCCGGAAAGCTGGATGATCTCAAACCATCATAAGCTTCTCCGTCGAGGGTGACGCTCGCGCCGGAGGCGTTGTCAACCCCGTACAGATAGATGTTCAGAGCCGTCCATGACTCGAGAGCCAGGGTCGCCGTTGCTTTCGTAACAGGAGCCGCAACGGATACGCTGCCGGTATACTCGCTGAGATCCACGTCGAAATTCTCGACGTCGCTCAGATCATAATCTTCCGCAACGATATCGGCGCTCTTCGTATTCGGGAAGGCCTGCTGAGCATAGTAGCCATACGCCATCAGAGCGTTGCAGAGAACAGCCATACTGTCACTGCCGTTTTCGATCTGATAGTTGCAATAGTCCTGAACGCTGTAAGAAATCTCTTTAACAACCTCGCCCGAAGCGGTGCAGACGTTGAAAAGAACTTCCTGCGTCAGTTGGTTGGCTGCAAAGGAGGCAACGGTAAACTTGTACCTTCCGTCAGCAGCCGGGTCAACGTCGCCGAACGATACCTGAGTATACGTTGCGCCGTCGTCTGTGGAGTACTCGACGTATCCGTCTGTTGCCAGATCGGAATCTACGCCTGCCACATAGATGTTGATGTCCACGCTGTCGCTGAGAGTCAGCGAAGCAGTGCACGTGCAGTCAGCCGGATCCGCAGATGCCACCGTCGGTATAAACGACAGGCACATACAGACTGTGAGCAGACATGCAAACAACTTTTTCAGATTCATCAAAACTTTCTCCTTTTTTAATATGTATCATCGCGTTGATGAAACATTTTTCGGGCGTCCGCCCGGGAAAAGCTCTCTTTATTTCGCCCTTTTGTCTCTACCACCTCCAAACATTTATTTGTAGGGCGAGTCCGCCGCCATTTTTGGCAGCTACGCGTCAGATGCCAAAAAGGACATAAAGACCCAACGATACAGGCTCATTGTATCACAATACATTCCGAAAATCAATAGATAATTCAAAAAAATCGGTCGTTTGATAATAATAATTGTAAAATATTCCAAACAATGCGGGGGCGACGTTACTTTCAAGACACATCTTTGCAAAAAAAAAGCCGCGCACACTCCGTAAACGGAGCGCGCGCGGCCTTTTTCGTTCCTGATTATCAACCGATCGGTACTTCGTCGGTCTCAACGGGACAACCGGAATTCGTGATGATATCTTCAGAGTCAAGACGGATGATTTCCAGTTCAGGGGACGAGTAGAGTTCTTTCATTTTATTTTACCTCTTTCAGTATGATTTTTATTGTTTATTATACGTAGTTACTACGCGAAGAATTCGAGCGCCTGCGTGCAGAAGATGTAAAGCGCTTTACAGACGTCGCTGTTCTGCGTGTTGTGCTCTACCGCATATTTCACATAAGACATGGGAGAGTAGCTGACTTCGGTTCCGTCGCACGACAGAACGACGTTTTTCGTCATATCGAGAGTGGAAAGACCGAGGATCATAACGCGGCACTTATGCGAACCGTTTGATCCCGCAACCGGTTCGGGTACGACGTTATCCCACGGCTCTCCGCCGACGGTGACCGCTGCGTCAACGGTATCGACGCCGGTCAGATATACGCTGAGTACCGTCCGTGATTCAAGAGACAGCGTAGCGGACGCTCCGGTAACCGCCCCCGCGAGAGACGCGCTGGCGGCGTATGCGCTCAGGTCTTCGTCGAAAGCGGCGACTGCGGCAATCCCGGATGCGTATTCGTTCGGATCGATCGCCGCGCTTGCAGTATCCGGAAATCTCTGCTGAGCGTAATAACCGTACGCCATCAAAGCTTCGCACAACGCCTCAAGGTCCGCGTTTTCACCGCCTATGGCGGCGTCACAGTAATCCTTGACGCTGTACGTTATGCTCTTCAACACTTCTCCGCTTCCGTCGCAGACGTTGAAGGCAATGCCCTTCGTCATCTGGTTTGCGCAGATGGAATCCACGGTGAATCCGTATTTTCCTTCCGTCTCGGGGATGAGGTGACCGTCGAAAGAATCCTGAGTGAACGTTTCGCCGCCATCCGTGGAATATTCAACGTAACTTCCGTTCGAGATCAGTTCGGGGCTGACGTTGTTCACGTAGATTCTGACGTCGATGCAGTCGTTGAGAGCGAGCGAAGCGGAAAGAGTCATTTCAAGAGGAGCGGTCTCATCGGTCGTGTAGAAGTCGCCGCATCTCGAACAAGTCCAGAGCGTATAACCGCCCGCCTCGTAGGTCGGCTCGACAACGGTCGGCTGATAATCGTGTCCGAGCGCGTCCACATAATTGCTGACGAGTTCGGCGCCGCAGGCGCAGGCCTTGGTCGTATATCCTCTTTCCGTACACGTGGGCTGCGTTACGGTCGTGGTGAAGCTGTGCTTGTGACTCGAAGGAAGCTGAACCGAGAAATAATAGTACGGATCTCCGCCTGACCCTCCGCCGTGATGGAACATCAGAGCGACGGTACCGTCGATGACCGAGCCGTTCCTCGTGTTGGCGATGATCGGCTTCGTACCTTCCGCGATAGCGTTTCCGTTCTCATCGACGAGAGCGACGTTCTTGACTCTCTTCGTGAACGATATGCCGTCGCTTGACGACCATATTTCAAGCGTCGTCCCCGATAACGAACCGGTGATGGTGAAGATATGGTAAAGTCCGTTGGGTCCCTGCGTCATGGCAAAACCGCTCGGGCCCTTGTACGTCGAAGTGCCGTTTTTGGAAAGTAGCGTCGTCGGGATCAGCTCGTTGTAAAGCTCGTTCCCGGAAAGGTCATACATCGCGTGGTACGTTCCCGCCACCTTCGTTTTGCTGGTGGAAGGCGAGTAATACTGGACGGAGTATATGACGTGGAGCCTGTTCTGAGTGTCAAGATACGTACATCCGCCGGTGCCGTAATGAGACGCGCTCGCTATGTTGTTCTTTGCGCCCGCAACGTACGTCGGCTCCCATATCGTAGTATCCTCGGCGTAATCAACGTTCGGATCCGGTACGTGCATTACGTAAAGCGCGTCCCAGAGATAACCGCTCGTCGAAAACGTGCATCCGAGCGCAATTCCGAGTTCCCTGGACGGCGCGCATCTCTCGGTAACCATCGTGAAGCCGCCGTTGCCGTCGGGATAGACGTTCATATAGCAGCGTCTCGAAAAGCGCTCGATCGTGTGGCAGGTCGGATCCCACGTGCGCGTGTTCAGATCGTAGATCCACCACGCCATAAATCCCGCCTGATGGTACGGATTATCCGGATCCTCCGCCTCCCCGCCGTTCGTTATGGCGTAGAGCTTCCCGTGCGCAACGTCGAGACACGGCTGAGAGTATCCGTATCCGTGGTCCGAGAACGGAGACGTCGTATGGTCGAAAAACGAAGGAGAGGACGGCGCGGTGACCGTATCCGTATTTGTGTCTACCTCAATGACCTCGAGCCATATCCCGTTGGTGAAATATCCGGTGCCCCAGGTCTCCGCGTATCTGTCCTTGTCGTCGGCGATTATCGTAACGTAAACGGTGTGGTCGCCGTCAAACAGTATGTTGGGCGTACAACTGCCCGCCGCCTGCGGGTAGACGCCCGTATAGATCGACTCGAATCCCGACGCCGTGATCTTGATGATATCGAACGTCGCGACGCCGTTGTACCAGTTGGGATGTTCGTCGTCCGGAGCGCCCGTCGCGTTCGTGATGTACGTGGCGTACGTGCCGTTCGGCGTGCGGACGATCCTCGTCTCGTGCCCGCCGTGCGCGCCTACGCCGCTCCCCGCGAGCCACGGCGTGCCGTTGCCGTCAACGAACTGTCTGACGTATGAAACGTCATACTGAGATCTCAGCGCGGACACCGATACAGACGTTGCAATGCCGCTGTTTACCGGCGTCGGATCCTCTCCGGGTCCGTTCGCCGCCGATACGGTAAACGTCATGACCGAGATGAGCATCAGGAGCGTCATAACAACTGCCGTTATTCTCTTCATCGTTTGCCTCACTTTCATCTTTTTGCGTATATTATTCAAACGCCTAAGCAATGCGCTTCGCCGTTATGCCGCGGACGGCGCTGCGCCGTCTGCTTATACACAATTATTATATCACACAATCAAATGCAATTCAACACAAAAAGTCAAAAAAGAAACTGTTTTTTTCCGTCAAAAAGTAAAAAAAACCCGCGCATCCCCGGTACGATGCGCGGGCAGTTCTCTATTTTGCTCTGTAGAGGAACGTGACGATCTGGCAGCGGGTACATTTCGCGCCCGGTGAGAACGAGGTCTTCGAAGTCCCCGTCGTGATACCCTCCCCGACGGCCCAGAGGACAGCGGAACGGAAGTAATCGCCGTTTCCGACGTCGCGGAACGGATTCGCCGTCTTTTCCGGAGAAGGGGATCCCGCGGCGCGCCAGATGAAAGTTACGATCTGCGCTCTCGTGCAGGATTCTCCCGGAGAAAACGTCGTCTTCGACGTCCCCAGCGTGATCCCGTTCTCCACGGCCCAAAGGACCGCTTTGAAGTAGTATTCGCCCGTCTTCACGTCTCCGAACGGATTGCTTTTCCCCGACGGCTCCGGCTGACCTGCGGCGCGCCACAGGAAAGTGACCGCCTGTCCCCGGGTACACGCCTTATCGGGGGAGAACGTCGTTTCAGACGTTCCGAGGGTGACGCCCGAGGAGACCGCCCAATCGACCGCCGCCTTGTAGTACGCGTCCGCCGGAACGTCGCGGAAGGAAACGGGAGACTTGTAATCCGGGTTTTTCTCTCCGCATACCGCGCACTTCTCCGCGTTTCCGTCCGCGCCGAAGTCGTGACCGGACGCTTCGACGTACGTATCGTCGTATGAGTCGCCGCAGCGCGAACACGTATGAGTCGTGAAGCCCCGCTCCGTACAGGTCGGTTCCGTTACCGTTTCCGTATATTCGTGACCGAGAGCGGAGAAGGTAAGGATCACGCGGACCTCGCTGCATTCCGTGCAGGCGAGCGCCGTATATCCGTCCTCGGTACACGTCGGAGCGACGGTGACGGTACGGAACGCGTGACCGTCGTCGTCCGAGCAGCATAGCGTCGCGGCAGATATCGCGCCGTTTCCCTCCGGATCAATAAAGACTTTTCCCCACTGTTCTCTCGTTCCCGCAAAATAAACGACGGAAACGGATCCGCTTCCGAGAAAAGCGTCGGCTTCTATCTTTTCGAATTCCGCGGGAAGACTTATCTCTTTCAAAGAGGTACATCCGGAAAAGGTTCCCGACGATATCACGCTCGTCCGCGCCGGAACGGAAAAGGAAGTCAGGGAGGTGCAGTTTTTGAACGCGGAAGTTCCGATCGACTCGACCGAGTCCGCGATCACGACCGTCTCAAGCCGGGCGCAGTTCTCAAATGCTCCGGCTCCGATGGCTTTCACGCCGTCCGGAACAGAGACCCTCGTTATCTCCTTTCCCGAGAACGCTCCGTCGCCTATCTCGGTAACGGCGAAGCCGAGGATCTCGGGGGGGATACTGATCTCTGCGTCCGAACCGGTATAACCGGTAATCCTGAACGATTTATCGGGAAGTTTTTTTCTCTTAAATACTTTAGTCTCCGGGCTCTCGATCGGCACCTCGGGCAGTTCGGTCCCTTTCCCCTCGGCATATACCGCGGAAAACAGAGGAAGGGCCCCGGCGAGAAAGAGGAACGCCAAAAAGAATGACAGAAAACGTTTCATCGAAATCCTCCGTTTCTCATCTTTATTTACGGGATACTGTTTCGAGTTTCTCCAAAAGTTTTTTACGCCTGCGCGCTTTCAAAACGAACGGAACGGACAAAGCCGCCGCGACGCCGACGCCCGCCGCGATAAAGACGACGGTATCGACGAATCCCGGCGTTCCCTCACCGAACAGAACGCTCGATCTCTGCCGCCTGTACGTCGACGTGAGACGGACGGCGCTCTGTCCGTCGTAGGTATCGGCCGCGGCGAGCGATCTTTCGTCGCCCCCGGCTTCGATCTTCACGTTCTCGAGTACGATCCTGCCGCCGGACGAAAGTGCAGCTTCATTTTCGTCAAATGCCGAAATTTTTGCTCCGTCCACGGACAGGAGGTGAGAGGCGCGGATCGCGCCGATAGCGTTCACCTCGCATCCCGACGCGGTGATATCGCAGCCGAGCACGGCGTCGGCGCCGTCAAGCGAGATTTCTCCTCCGCAGAACGACACCTCCGCTCCATCGGAACGGATCGCCTGCGCACCTCCCTTAACGGAGTACTCCCCGCCGAGGAAGAGGATCTTGTGATCCCTGTTCGTCGAGTAAAAATACATTCCGCACTCTCCGCCCGAAACGGTGAGTTTCCCCGTCCCCTTGAACGTCACGGAGCCGAGGCACGAGATCGCGTATCTTTTCGCCGACACACGGCAGTCGCCCTCGATCGAGACGGTCGCACCCGCCGGAAGTTTTATCCCGAAGTCCGACTCCGTCGTGATGTCCGTATCGGTAAGGTAAAGGATATCGTTGATATTGTCCCACCGGTATCCCTGCCCCGATTCATTCTGCCGGACGTGACTGAGATCGACGGTCTCGCCGAGGGAGTATGCCGGGAGCGCAAAAAAAATAAATAATAAGACAAGTGCCGAAGATATCAGATTACGAGATGCTTTCTTCATGTTCATATCCCTGTTTCTTCCCTTCTCTTCTGCCGATCAGCGCGGTCAGGGCGAGCAGAAGGCGCAGACCGAACGCCGCGGCGAGAGCAAAGGCGGAAATCTCAAAGCCGATCACGGACGAAAGATCGGAGAAAAGCGCCCGCGCCGCGATCGCGGCGACGAAGATAACGGCGGCTCCAATGAAAGGCGCGGCGAGGTCGAGCACCGAGCCCCAGACCCCCGGTTCTTCCTTTTCCGCAAGGCGGATCAGAAGGCGAAGCCCGCCGATCAGCGCGACGACAACCCATACTATCGCGACCGCCTTTGCGTATACCGAGTACGCCTCGGCTGCCCACTCGAGATAATCGGCGTTTTCGATCGCTCTGCCGGGCAGTCTTCCGAACGAGAAATACAGGATCAGCGCCGCGGCGATCCCGAGGACCGAAAGGACTCCCTCGATTATCGGATAAAGGACCGTCTTTTTCCCGCCGGCGCGTATTCCCCACACGGCGAACGCGACGCCCGCCGCGACGTAAACGACGAATAATATTACCGACGCGATCAATTCACTATCACGTCCTCAAGCTCGCGCTTCGGAACGAAGTGGAGCCCCGCGTCGTCGCGGAAATATTTGGTGTCGCCGTGATTAACGGCGGAAATCAGCACCGACTCGTCGGGCGTTCCGAGCGCCATGACGAGAACGGGCGTGAGGTTTTTCGGGATCGAAAGGAACGCCGAAACGCCGCTCTTGTCGAACGATCCGATCATACAGCTTCCGTAGCCCGCCTCCGTCGCGCCGAGCGCGATCGCCTCGGCGGCGATCCCTACGTCGACCATCGACATGGGGGACACGGGCGAGACGTCCGTGTCGTGGCAGATAACGATATACGCCGTCGGATGGTGACCGTCGGGCGGCAGAGTGATATCCGTAAGGTACGCCGCCCACTTAGTCAGCGTCGTCATCCCCTCGACCTCGTCTTTCGCCGTGCAGAGACGGTACCTCAGAGGTTGGAGATTACCCGCCGACGCGGAGAAACGCGCCGTATCGACGAGAGAGAGCAGAAGATCCTCCTCCGCGGGACGGGATTGGTCGTATGATCTGTAGCTTCTCGTTCTGAGAACGAGAGCGCGAAGCGAATCAAAAATCATAATGTGCCTCGAATAATGAATTACCGGCGCGTTCCCGCGCCGGTATCATTTTAACATAATGAGCGGACCGTTGTCAATCGAAAGTCGGATCACTGCGAACGGCGCGGCGAATGCCGCGCCGTTCGTGAACGTTTATCAACCGAAAAGGTCGCCTAAATCTCCAAGGTCGAATCCGCTCTCGTAATCGTCGTAGTCGTCGTAGTCGTCGGAATCATAGTCGTCATAGTCGTAGTCGTAATCGTCATAGTCGGTTCCGAATCCGCTTCCCATGAAACCGCCGGCGACCTTCTGGATAAGCTCTTCGAAATCTCCGAGTTTCGAGGAGATCTCCTCACCAAGCTCTTCGAGCTTCGCTTCGTCTCCCTCGGAGGGCTCCCCGTCACTGTACGCGATACCCTTCGAGAGGTCGTACTGACCCACCTTGACCGCGCTGCCCTGAGACACCGTGCCCTTGACGGTCAGTTTGGCTCCGATTATCTCGGCGTCGACCGTGACCTCGACGTTGTCAGCGTTGACGCCCGCGCTTGAAACCTTGACGTTGACGGGGATCTTGACGGTCTGGCCGCCCGCGCCGATCTTGAAGGTGTAGGTCGCCTCAGACCCCTTGCCCTCGAACTCAACGGAAACGGCGTCCTCGTCTATTTCGGCGTCCTCGGAAAGGACGAGTTTGTCGCGGTCGACCCCGACGGTCCCTTTGAATTCCCCGCCGTTCTCCTCGTGCTCGTATCTGAGCGGGATAACGGAATTCACCTCGCCGTCCTCGGTCGCGGTAACGTCAAGGTTCGCCGTGACTTTTCCGCCGTCCGCCTTCATCTGATAGACGGCGTTGACTTCGTTTTCCGTATCCGTCGCCTTGATCTCCGCGCGAACGGTCGCGCCTCCGGCGACCCACAGGGATACCGTCACGGCCGCCCCGTCGCTCACTTCGTTCTCGTCGAACTCTGCGATTTCGCCGTAAGTCGTTTTGATCTTCTCGGCTATCTCCTTGATCTGTTCCGCGTTGAGCGAGACGGTGAGCTTTTCGGCTCCCTTGACGGTCTCGCCGAGCACCTCGACGTCGGCTTCTTCAACGACGACCGACTCGTCGGTCACGTATTTCGCCTCGAGTTCTTCAAAGAACTTCTTGACGTCCTTCTTTGAATCCTTGTTCAGAAGACCGTCGAGCGAGAAGGAAGTATTCGCCAGATCCTCTCCGGCCTCCTCCGCCTTCTCGGCGATATCCGAAACTTTCGCGTAAAGGAACTTCTCGGAGATCCCGGGGAACGAGACGTATAAGTCTTCGCTGTCGGCGACCTCGATCTTCGCCTTGAGGTCGGACGACTTGTAAGCCGCGCTGATCTCGCCGGACAGGTTGCCCGCGTCGGTATCAACGCCGCCCTTGAACGAAAGAGTGAGGTTGTCCTCGCCTATGATCGCGGGAGCTTCGATCTCCGCGGTCAGGTCTGCAAAGTTGACCTCGCCAAGCTCGTACTTCTTGTCAAGCGGTCCGACGCGGAGCTCCGCGCCGAGGTTCTTTCTCGCTTCAATGAATTTTTCCGACGGAGATTGAGGCAGCAGCTTGACAGAACAGCTTCCGAGGATCGCAACGAGCGAGAATACCATCGCCGCCGCGATCAGGACCGATAAAATCTTTTTCATTTTCTTATCTCCCTTCATTGAGATACTTCGATTATATCATACGCTCATTCTTTCGTCAATACGCTCAGCGGCCGAGTGAAAACTGACCTTTCAGCACGAAAATGAAGTAAAGCACGGCTGCGGCGATGATCAGAAGAGCCGCGACCGTCGAAAGGACGGTAAGAAGCGGCTTCACCTTCGCGTTCTCCGCCGGCGGCGTCAGCTTCGCCGCCCGGAGCGCGGTCGAAACGGGTTTATAAAGGAGAAGCGCAAGACCCGCGTTCAGGACCGCTTTAGTAAGGTTGAACGGCAGAAGAAGCGTCGGGATCATACCGGCGACGTCGGACGCGCTCATGCCGGTATAGTACGGAGTCACGATAAGGTTCATACCCATCATAACGGCCGCCATTCCGAAGACCGACGT
This sequence comes from Clostridia bacterium, assembly GCA_017518975.1. Lineage (GTDB taxonomy): Bacteria > Bacillota > Clostridia > Oscillospirales > CAG-272 > RUG11130. The sequence goes on along the minus strand of JAFWTH010000090.1, from coordinate 1,494 downwards.
CACAAGACCGATGATCGCTCCGGAGTAGTTTCGTCTGTATTTGTAGATGAGGGACGCGAAAAACGCAAACGACGCGCTCGACGCGAAATTCATCAGCGCTCCGTAAGGACCCGTCCCGCTCAAGGTTACCATCTCAAGGAGCGATACCGCGAAAGACGACACGATCGCGGACAGAGGTCCGAAAACCATACCGCAAATGGCGAAGACCGCGTCCTTGACGTCGAACGTCAAAAAGTCGCCGACCTTGAAATGAAATGCGAAAGTGACGATATATGCAATCGCCGAAAACATCGCGACGCCGCTTATTTTTTTCAATTTTTCTTTTGTACCCGTTTTTTTCATTTTGTTCCCTTTCGTTTGAGGGGAAAGCGAAAAAGCGGTCCCCGGCATAAATATCCGGGGACCGATACTTTTGTCGCGTTTATCTTTTCTCATCCAGACTTTAACTGTCGGTGCAGGGATCTCACCTGCTCGGCGCGCGCCGTCGGGCGCGCGTTCGCGGACTGTACCGCCGGTATGGAATTTCACCATTCCCCAAAGATAATATTAAGTTGTGCGGCGGCGGTTTATGCCGCCGCCGCGAAAGAACTTTCAGTAATTAGTCCTGAACGTCGGAAACGACGCCGGAACCGACCGTTCTGCCGCCCTCACGGATAGCGAAACGGAGACCCTTCTCGATAGCGATGGGAGTGATAAGTTCAACGTTCATGTCGACGTGGTCGCCGGGACGGCACATCTCGACGTCTGCGGGAAGGCCGATGGTGCCGGTAACGTCGGTCGTTCTGAAGTAGAACTGCGGACGGTAGCCCGCGAAGAACGGCTTCTGTCTGCCGCCCTCTTTTTCAGTCAGAACGTAGACCTGACCGGTGAACTTGGTGTAAGGATGGATCGTTCCGGGCTTGCAGAGGACCTGTCCTCTTTCGATTGCCTTCTTGTCGATACCGCGGAGAAGAAGACCGACGTTGTCGCCTGCTTCAGCGGAATCAAGGAGTTTACGGAACATTTCGACGCCGGTGATGACGGTGGTCTTTCTCTCGTCGGTCAGACCGATGATCTCGACGGTGTCGCCCATCTTGACGGTACCACGCTCAACTCTGCCCGTAGCGACCGTACCACGGCCGGTGATGGAGAAGACGTCCTCAACAGGCATCAGGAAGGGCAGGTCTGCCTTTCTGTCGGGAGTCGGGATGTACTCGTCGACAGCCTTCATGAGCTCGTGGATGGAAGCGTACTCGGGAGCGTTCGGATCGGTGCTGGTGGACTCGAGAGCAACTCTCGCGGAACCGCGGATGATCGGAATCTCGTCGCCCGGGAAGTCGTACTCGTTGAGGAGGTCACGGACTTCCATCTCGACCAGCTCAAGGAGCTCCTCGTCGTCGACGAGGTCGGTCTTGTTCAGGTAAACGACGATTGCGGGAACGCCGACCTGACGGGCGAGCAGGATGTGCTCGCGGGTCTGCGGCATCGGACCGTCGGCGGCGTTCACCACCAGGA
>JAFWTH010000010.1 GCA_017518975.1 Clostridia bacterium | reverse complement strand
TCGTGGGGCGCTCTTTCAGGCGCGTTCCTCGCTCCGTTCCTCTACGGTCTGTACTGGAAAAAGACGACGCGCGCCGGCTGCTACGCTTCGTTCATCTTCGGCGTGGGAATGAGTTTGCTCCAGCTCGTCAAATCACTCACCGGGTTCTCGTTCGGGGTTTCGTTCCTTGACGGTCTCGTATTCAAGACGTCGCTTCATTCCGGCTCGATCGCGATGCTCTGCGGTCTGATCATCGTTCCCGTCGTAAGTCTCCTGTCCCGGAAGACCAGGCCGGACGGCGTGGACGAGATGTTCGCTTGCTACGACAAGAAAGTCGAAGTATCGCAGAAAACTTCGCTCGTCGACTGACTGCGCCGTAAAACTGCTTACCGCTTCAATTAAATAAAAAAACTCCGGGAGCATCCGTCGGGATGCTCCCGGAGTTTTTCATGAAACCGGATAATTGTGGATATGCCTGAAAACAGTGTGCATATACAAGTTCCCGCGTGTCGGGACGAACTTTGTCATATCGAGCAAATCTCTGTCTCCTCCGAGCCAGACGGGGTGTTTCAGAACGGCTTCCAGACTCGTCTCCCGTGAAAACCACTCCGGGATTTTGACGAGGATTGCTTTCTTCAGAAGCGTTTCAACGGGATCTTTATAAAAGTCAGTAAGATATCCGGCTGCCGGTGAATCCCAATCGTCATTTTCGCCGCGCGAAAGACAAAAGTCAGTGTATTCCGGTCCAAACCGGAGTTCGCAGTAGCGGTACTGGATCAACGCGTATTCAAGAACGCTTATAGTCGAACCGGGATTGAATTTCCCGTTGCCGGAACCGTTGACGATCCCGTTTTCGTATGCCCATACGACCGCGTCGTAATACCATGATCCCTTCTTAACGTCGGAAAACCCGGTATATTTCCGTACGGGTTCCGTTCGAAACGTCGGAGATTCCGAAGAACTCATAGAAATTGTTTGCTCGTCAAGTTTGAAAAGATGACAAATATACTCCGCTCGGGTAACAAGCTGATTCGGACGGAACGTTCCGTCGGGATAACCCTCCCAGAATCTCTCTTTATAACAGAGTTCCTCCCCATAGTATCCTTTTTTTGAGAAATCCGGAAAATAAACCAAAGCGGAAACGTTGACCGTAAGCATTACAGCCGCAATCACCGCGCATAGAACTGAGAACGTCTTTTTCATTTCATGAACCTTTCAAAAGATCATTTGAAATAATCATTCTAAAGCGATTATATCATTCGAAATTATGAATGTCAAGAGAAATTTGTTAATTATGACTGTTATACAGGCTACCCCCCCCGAAATTGTTAAGTTTGTATATAATTCGGAATAGAAACGCCTGTCGGCAAAAAAAGGTGCGGACGCCTGAGAGGCGTCCCTACAGTTATAAAATGAAGACAACAAAAATGATATACCGCTGCGCGGTATTGAAACGAGCCCTACGGTCTTTTGCCGAAGGGCTCGTTTTATCTGTTTTACCGTTTGAACGTGCCGAACAGGCCTCGGACGAGCTGGCGTCCGATCTCGCGTCCGAACGAATTCGCGGCGGACGAGACCGTCTTGCCCAACGCGGATTGTTTCTTTCTGCCCGTCTTGCGGGATGAGGAGGCGGGTTTCTTTTCTTTCTCTTTATCTTCCCTCTTCGCTTCTTCCGCTTCTTTTTGTTCTTCAGCGACCGCGGCGTCGCGTTCGGCGTTGATCACCTCATACGCGCTTTCGCGGTCGACTGCCGCCGCGTATTTGTCCTTCAGCGGATCGGCGTTCATCACGGCGGCGAAATACTTGTCCTCGGCGGCGTTCATCGAACTCCTCGGAGGGAGAACGTTCGCACGATACGTGATCGACGGGGTACCCTTGACGTCCAGAACTGAGACGATCGCCTCGCCTACACCGACCTCCTGAAGCGCGCGCTCCGTGTCGAACGCCGGATTCGGTCTGAACGAACGCGCCGCGTATCTCAGCGCTTTCTGCTCGTTCGGGGTATACGCACTCAGCGCGTGCTGAACGCGGTTGCCCAGCTGACCGAGAACGCTCTCGGGAATATCGGAAGGACTCTGCGTTATAAACCATACGGAAACGCCCTTCGAGCGGATGAGACGAACGACCTGCTCGATCTTGTCGAGAAGCGCCTTCGGCGCGTCGCGGAAGAGAAGATGCGCCTCGTCGAAGAAGAACGCGATCTTCGGCTTTTCAAGATCTCCCGCCTCGGGAAGAAGCTCGTAAAGTTCGGACAGCATCCAAAGAAGGAAGGTTGAGTATAGGAGCGGATGCCCGAAGAGCTCACGGCACTCCAGGATGTTCATCGCGCCTCTTCCGTCGGACGAGTAAGCGAACCAGTCTGAGAGCGACAGGGCGGGTTCTCCGAAGAAAAGGTCGCCGCCCTCGTCCTCAAGGGCGAGAAGCGCGCGTGCGATCCCGCCGAGAGACTGGGACGTAACGTTTCCGTACTGAAGTTTGATATCCGCGGCGTTGTCACCTACGAATCTGATCATTTCGCGAAGGTCTTTGAGGTCAATCAGGAGAAGTCCTTTGTCGTCCGCAACACGGAAAACGATGCGGAGAACTCCCGCCTGCGCGTCGGAGAGTTCAAGAAGACGGGAAAGAAGCTCCGGACCCATTTCCGATATCGTCGTGCGGACCGGGATGCCGAATTTGCCGTAAACGTCAAAAAATCTGACCGGATACCCGGTATATGTGAAGTCCACGATATTCATAGTATCGATGGAACGTCTGATATGCTTGTTTTCAGCGCCCGGAACGCACATCCCGGACACGTCGCCCTTTACGTCGGCTATGAACGTCGGAACACCCATTTCGGAGAACGACTCCGCGATGACTTTGAGAGTCACGGTCTTACCCGTGCCGGTAGCGCCCGCTATCATTCCGTGGCGGTTCGCCATAGACGGCTCGAGGTATACGCGCTCCCCGTCGCCGCACGTGGCGAGCCAAATCTTCCCCTCGTCTTTCAGAAACATATTTGCTCCTCCGGTTATTTCTTATAAAAATATAATATCATTTTTTTATTTTGTTTGCAAGATTTAAGCGAATTTGCTATTGACTCGCAAATTCAGCCATGGTATAATCTGATTTGCGATTGAGTCGCAAATTAAGAACAAGGATCACACGAATGAGCAATACCGGAATCAAAATACGAATCCTGTGCGCGGCGCTCGTTCTCGCAGCGGTTTGTTCGGCTCTTGCCGGATGCGCCGCGACAGGGGGACCGGAAAGCGGAAAACCGAGCGTCGTCGTAACGGTTTTCCCGATATACGACTGGGTCAGGCAGATAGCAGGCGACAAAGTGGATATAACCCTGTTGCTTGACAAAGGGATCGATCTTCACAGTTATCAGCCGACGGCGGAAGACGTCGTTACGATCTCAACCGCCGATCTGTTCATCTGCGTGGGCGGAGCGTCAGATTTCTGGGTCAGCGACGTTATTTCGCGCGCAAACGGCGACGTCGTCTCGCTCGATCTGATCGAATCTCTCGGAGATCGCGTCAAAGAGGAAGAACTCAAGGAAGGGATGCAGGCGGAGAACGAAGAGGAAGATGGCGCGGAATACGACGAGCATATCTGGCTCTCGCTGAAAAACGCTTCTCTGCTCTGCGGCGTAATAACCGAAAAACTGTGCGAGGCGGATCCCGGCGACGCGGATCTTTTCAGAAAATCGTGCGAAAAATATAAAGAAGAACTCGACGCCCTCGACGGAGAATATGAAAAAACGGTCGCGGGATCGAGATTCAAAACCGTTCTTTTCGGAGACAGATACCCGTTCAGAT
>JAFWTH010000009.1 GCA_017518975.1 Clostridia bacterium | reverse complement strand
GATATGTCGGCCCCGGCGGAAATGTGATAATTCCGTGGACGGCAAAGGGGCCGGTCGCGGAAAACAAAAAATTTGTCATAGCGGTCGGACAGTGTACGTTCGCCGGATGTGATAACGTGACGGGCGTTGAGCTTCCGCTCGAGGCAACCTGGATCGGTACGAGCGCTTTCTCGAACTGCGACGCGCTCCGTTCCGTGACGCTGGACTACAATCTCGAAAGTATAGGGAACGACGCGTTTTTCGGGTGTACTTCCCTTAAAACGATGATCGTTCCACCCCACGTTGAAGGGATCGGCGAAAGGGCCTTCAGCCGGTGCCTCTCGTTGAGCCGCGTGACCATGCGCGGCGCGGTAAAGACCATCGGCAAGTGGGCGTTCTCGGATTGCGTGTCCCTTGAATCCGTGACTCTTCCCGATACGGTCGAGCTCATCAGTAGGGACGCCTTTTCCGGGTGTACGTCGCTCAAAAAGGTGTATTACGCGGGCTCCGAGGAGGGCTGGGAGAAGATCAGGATCGACAAAGGCAACGACGAGCTGCTTTCGGCGCAGATCGTTTACGGGCACGAGGAGCCGAAATTCGGCGACGTCAAGTATACCTCGTATTTCATCGACCCGGTACTGTGGGCTGTGGAAAACGGCGTCACCAAGGGAACGAGCGCGAAAACTTTCTCTCCCTCCGATCCGTGTACCAGAGGACAGATAGTCACGTTCCTGTGGCGGGCCGCGGGGTCGCCCGCGCCGAAGGATGCGACCTGCCCGTTCCGAGACGTGACCCGGGACAAATTCTACTACAACGCCGTCCTGTGGGCCGTGGAAAACGGCATAACTCAGGGAATGAGCGCGAAAACTTTCTCGCCCTCCGACCCATGCACTCGCGGGCAGATCGTCACGTTCCTGTGGCGGGCCGCGGGATCGCCCGCGCCTAAAAGTGCAAATTGTCCGTTCAACGACGTGACAAAAGCGAAATTCTACCGCGACGCCGTCCTGTGGACGGTGGAAAACGGCGTCACCGAGGGGACGAGTGAAACCACGTTCTCACCTGCAAGCCCTTGCACGAGGGCGCAGGTCGTGACCTTTATTTACCGTGATCACTTCAGCGGTGAGCCGGAGGAGCCGGCCGACCCCGCGGAGGACGACGGCGTCCTCGATATCGCGTTTTTCGGAGACAGCTTCACCGGAGTACCGAGAACCTTCGATCAATTTGAGGCTATCGCTGAAGGAAAGCATGAGGTACGCTCCTACGACATGACTCAAGGGGGATGGATACTCTCCGATCATTACGGTCTGTGGAGCAAACTGATTCAAAAAGAGCAGGCAAAAAAACTGATTGACAAATGGGACGCAGTCGTTCTGAACGAATCCGGGACAAGTCCTGCTTTGATGATCAAAGAAGAACTCCCGCCAATGTCCGATGAAGAATATAACGAGTATGTGAAACACACTGTTGCCACAGGAAACTATTTGAAATTATTAACCGAGATGTTCGGAAAGGATAAAACGTATTACAATCTCTGTAATTCAACCATGGTAAAGACGGAGGAAGGAGCGGAGTTGTCCGAGGACGGGCTGCAACGGCACGTCGGTCAGAGCTCGGTAGCGTCAAACAAGCAGTGTTTCGCAGGCAGGGACTGGCTCAAGGAAAACTGTAACGTCAACAGAATCATGGTGAATCTAAAGTATGGATTCGATCCCGAAGTGTTCCTCGATCCGCGTGACTTCGACTATATGCCTGCAGACTACCATCCAAATCTCATGTACGGCTATTGTCACGCCCTGGCGCTGTACTGCACGATCTTCGACGAGCCGTGCATCGAGCAGAACAACGGCATCCTCACCGACGACGACATTCCGGGCGACACGCCCGGGGAAAAAGAGGCGTATATGATCATGATCAAGAACATGGTTCAGGAACAGCTCGATTTTCAGAACGAGCATTGAGCTTTCTGCGATCATTCAAGGGGGAAAAAGAATGAAAAAATTACTTGCGCTCATTTCGCTTTGCCTGGCAGCCGCGATGATACTGTCCGTTTGCGCGTTCGCCGCCGACGGCGACGCCGCTCTCCCTTTCCGCGACGTCGGGGCGGACGCCTGGTATTACGATAACGTCAAGTATGTGTACGAAAACGGTATAATGAAAGGTACGTCCGATACCGAATTCTCACCCGACGGAACGCTCACCCGCGCGATGTGCGTCACGATCCTCCACCGCGCAGCGGGAGAGCCGACGGTCAACGTCAAATTGGATTTCACCGATGTGAAGCCCGGCGAGTATTACGAGAAACCCGTTGTTTGGGCTTTTGCCCGCGGGATCGTGAAGGGAAGAAGCGAAAAAGAATTCGTCCCGGATGGCAATATCTCACGCGCCGAATTTGCGACGATGCTGTTCAGGTATATGAAGGCTTCCCGGCTGACTCTCACCGAAACGAATGATTCCATCCCATCCGACGCGGATAAGATACCGGAGTACGCCGCGGACGCCGTAAACTCTTTGTATCGGTCGGGCGTTGTCGCAGGGAAAGGCGGAGGAGTATTCGATCCGGGGGCGGATATCACCCGCGCCGAGACCGCCGCGATGATAGAAAGGTTTCAGCGTTCCGCGATAGATACTATGGAGAATCCCGTGTTTGACGACGGCGTGCTCGATATTGCGTATATAGGAAACAGCTTTACTTACGTGCCCAAGATACCTGAACAATTAGAGGCTATCGCCGAAGGTAAGCACGAGGTCAAGACGTATATGCGCACGCACGCGGGTTGGATGTTGGCTGATCACTATGATAAATGGAGTAAACGTTCAGCCGAAACGATTTCATATATGGAGAGGAATTGGGACGTTATTGTTCTGAACGACGGGGGGAATCTTGAGCTGCTTCAGTTGAGAGAAGATTTTCTCGAACGGTACGAAAACCTTTCCGACGAGTCAAAAGAGATTGTCGGGTCATTCGACGAATTTTATCAGCTTACAAGAAATGGTCTGAAGAGCGACGAATACTTCAAACTATTCACGGAAATGTTCGGGCCTGACAAGATTTATTACAATCTATGTGAATCTTCGTTCAGCAAAAAGGGACCGAACGATGAGTTTTTCAGATGGAGAAACTGGCTGCGGGATAACTGCGGTATCAACAGGATCATGCTGAACATAACGGGATTTGATCCCGCGCTCCGACTCGATCCCAACGATTTTTACTATTATCCGGAAGATTTTCACCCGAATAATTTGTACGGTTACTGTTACGCGCTCGCTCTCTACTGTACGATTTACGACGAACCCTGCATAGTGCAGAACAACGGTATCCTTACGGACGACGACATCCCCGGCGGCACTCCGGAGGAAAAAGAAGCGTACATGATCATGATCAAGAACTTGATTCAGGAACAACTTGATTTTGAAAAGGCTCATTGAGCCGGCGGAGGACCGGTTTTTGTAAAGATTTGACATCTTTTCTCCGGCTGCGTAACTTTAATACACTTTTTTACGTTATATAAAGCAGAGAGCAAATGTTATTCATTTTCTCATTTTCCTTACTTTTCCCGGCGGGTCCCGCGGCGTTCTTTGTTCTCCCTCGCCGCGGGAGATCCCTGCCGGCTGACGACCGTGAAGGAGGTATTTTACCATGAAAAAACTGCTTACTCTCTTTCTTGCCGTATTATTGATGCTGCCTTTTGCCGCGGGTATTCAGCTCAAGGCGATAACAGCGCCCCATTTCGGAATAACGTCAAACGATTATTCCGTCGGAAGTTCTAAAATCAACAGACCCGAAAAACACGAGATCGAAACGGGTGAGACTCTCAGGCTTTACGGGATCGCAAAATACGGGAATGAAATGTGTCTTCCGGGCGAAGAAGATAGTTTGGGTTGGTATGTTGATTCTGAGCTTTCAGACGGAATAACGTGGACAAGCGACGATCCAGGGATCGCTTCCGTTGATAAAAACGGGACTGTCATCGGGATCAGAGGGGGAAAAACGGTAATCCGGGCGGAATATGCCGGAGACAAAGTACCCCCCGACAGCGTAAACAGGGACGAATACGAGATCGAAGTACTGCCCGGCGTTCCGTTCAAAGACGTCGCAGGCGATATGTGGTTTTATTCAAACGTTAAATTCGTTTATGAAAAGAAGTTAATGGTTGGAACGAAAAAGAACGCTTTCGGACCCGACACCAAGTTGACCCGCGCAATGGCAGTTACCGTTCTTTATCGCATGGAAACGGAGATGTACTTTGTTAAACTTATGCCGTCACATGGGATTTTTGACGACGTCCCCGCGGGTTCCTGGTATGAGGAGCCGGTAGGCTGGGCGAAATCCGCGGGCGTTTCGGTGGGAAAGGGAGAGTCCCTGTTTGACCCGAACGCAAACGTTACTCGGGCTGAGTTCGCGGCGATGCTATACAGATATTTCAAAAGCTGGGGAGGCTTGTCTCAACTCGGGAACGCAAGAGTCACGTCGAAGCCGGCGGATATGGACTTTGTGCCCGAATATGCAAGAGATGCGGTCGCCGAACTCTGGTCTGCAGGGATCATCAAAGGAAAGCCCGGAGGTCTCTTCGATCCCGACGCTGCTGTGACCCGTGCCGAAGCGGCGGCGTTGTATGAACGGTTCTTTTATGGAGTGATCCGTGATTTCGGCCTTGAGGATATGCCGACGACGGATTGAAGAATGCTCCTGATTTCCTTTTTCGGCTTAAATATGGTATAATTGTTCAGCGAAAGAAAAACCGAAAGCAGGGAGAACGTATGAAAAGGACTTCTTTGGTAACGATATCGGTTTTGCTGATTCTCTTTTCTCTTACCGGGTGCAGTTGGATATTCACCAACTGACGCCGGAATCGGTCGACTATTGGAGACCGATAATCGAACAAGTTTTAAAAGACGGGGGACGGTAAAAACCGTCCCCTTTCCTTTTTTCGTCGCCTTTCACAAAATTCCGACGCGGATGCTTTCATTTTGCTGAACTGTTGACAAATTATATCAATTATGTTAATCTCAATATAGTCCGCCTCGAGCGGGCAATACGACGGAAGGAGAGTATCGTCACAGTATGGCGATACCCGAAACGACATGAAACGATTGACAAAAAAGCAGATGATCATCTTTGCGATCGGACAGCTCGGATGGTCTATCCTGTCGGGCGTCATCAACGCCTGGTTCGTTACTTTCTATCTTCCCACGCAGGGTGACATCGACTCCGGCGCGACTCAGTTCATCACGCCCGGTCTCGTGATCCTCGGCTTCCTGACTATCCTCGGACTCATCACTGCGGTATCCCGTATATTCGACGCCGTGACAGACCCGCTCATAGCTTCCCTCAGCGACAGATCGAAGAACAAACGCGGAAGAAGGATCCCGTTCATGCAGTACGCCGCGATCCCGCTCGCCGTCGTCGCCGTTCTTCTGTTCTGCGCGCCGGTCAACGCAATCAGCGGTATCAACGTCGCGTGGATCTCCGTGTTCATCATCCTGTTCTATCTGTTCATGACGATGTACTGCACGCCGTATAACGCGCTGATCTCCGAGTTCGGGAAAACGCAGGACGACCGCATGTTCATTTCTACCGCGATCTCTCTCACGTTTTTCGCCGGAACGCTCCTCGCATATACGCCTTTCGTATTCGCCGGAGTTCTCCGCGGAATGAATATCGGTTTTAACTGGAGTTACCGTATCTGCTTCATCGTTCTCGCAGTTATCGCGTGCGTTTGCATGCTTCTTCCGACGTTCCTTCTCAAAGAAAAAGAATTCGTCGACACTAAACCCTCGAATTCAAATATGTTCAAATCTCTTGCGGCTACGTTCAAAAACCGCAATTTCCGCGTTTTCGTCGGATCCGACATAATGTACTGGATCGGTCTGACGCTTTTCCAGACCGGACTTCCGTTCTTCGTCAAGGTCTCGATGGGACTCGACGAGTCGATGACGATGGTCTTCATGGGAGGTATGACGATCCTTTCCGCAGTATTCTATCCGTTTGTCTCCGGCCTTGTTCGAAAATTCGGTAAGAAGAAACTCACTATTATCGGGTTCCTCGGTTTGGCGCTCGCGTACGTCGTTACCGCGCTTATCCGCGTTCTTCCGATCCCGGGTATGGTCATCGGAGTGCTGATCTGCGTTATCGCGGCGTTCCCGATGGCTCTGCTCGGTATCATTCCTCAGTCGATCGTCGCGGACGTTGCGGAAGCGGACGGCTACGTGACCGGTGAGAACCGCGAGGGTATGTTCTTTGCGGCCCGTACGTTCGCTATGAAATGGGGTCAGTCGATCGCGATGCTCGTTTTCACGTCCCTTGCGATCCTCGGCACCACGCAGAACCTCGGTTCCAACGATATCACCGCGTCCCCGCTCGGTCTTACGATCGTCGCGATAGTCGCCGTCACGTTCTGCGTTCTCGGCGCGGTTATCCTTGCCTTTTACGGTGAAAAAGACGTTATGAAGACAATCGAAGAGGGCAAACCGAAGGCTGACTCGGACGACAGGGACAAGACCGAATGAACTGTAATTTCAAACTGACTTATAAAGCGGGCGGAAATGACTGCGTCATTTCCGCCCCCTCGGAATGTGAAGATCTGACGCTCGCCGTCGCCGACGACGGCGAACGCCGCCGCGTCACCGTCCGCGCAAAGAGCGAGGTGACGCTTCTCGGCTATTCCGAGAGCGGACACGATTTCTTTTCAACGGATCATCCCGAGGACCCGGGTCCTCAGGGCGATCTTTATTTTATCAACGGATATCAGTCATGGACCGAAACCCGCGAGTTTTACGGAGACGTCAGGGAACGCGACGTTACGCGTCTCCCGGGACTCCTCAAAAGGAACTTCGCGCTCGACCGCTACGGCGACGCAACGTTTTACGAGTATGACAAAAGAGTCCTTCACGGATACGACGTATTCTACGTTCGCGGAAAGGTGAACGGCTTCGCGGTAAGCTTGAATCTCGCGGCGGCTTACCTCATTTTTGAGGTCGTGCGCCGTACAGGAGCCGTCTCGATTCTCAGCGACGTCGGAGGAGTGACGCTTAAAGAGGGCGACGAATTCACCATCTGCGATTACGTCTACGCCCCGTCGTTCTCCGAAGGAAAAAAACTCCTCGGGAAGTATTATCCCGCAAAGAAAATCGAAAAGATTTTCGGCTATACGTCCTGGTACAACTATTATCAGGATATAAACGAAAAGATAATCCTCCGGGATCTTGACGCGCTCGACGACAGATTCAATCTTTTTCAGATCGACGACGGATACGAAACTTTCGTCGGCGACTGGCTCGACGTCGATCCGGTGAAATTCCCGAACGGTCTGGAACCGGTAGCGAAAGCGATAAAAGACAAGGGCTTCACTGCCGGGATATGGCTCGCGCCTTTCGTCGCGGAGGAGAAAAGCCGTCTTTTCAGTGAAAAGCCGGAATGGTTCAGAAGGGGACCCGACGGCGCGCCGGTCAAGTGCGGTTCAAACTGGAGCGGTCATTTCGCGCTCGATATCGAACTGCCCGAAGTCAGGGACTATATCGGAAAGTGCCTCACGCACTACGCCGATATGGGCTTCGATTTCTTCAAACTCGATTTTCTGTACGCGGCGTCGCTTCCGGAATACGGGGGGAAGACGCGCGCGGCCGCCGCAGAGGAGGCGTATACCTTCCTGCGCGAGACGCTCGGTGACAAAAAGATCCTCGGATGCGGCGCGACGCTCGGCAACGCCGTCGGCGTCTTTGATTACGTGAGAGTCGGTCCCGACGTTTCGCTCAAGTTCGACGACGCGTGGTTCATGAAATTTATGCACAGGGAGCGCATCTCGACCAAAGTGACCCTCCAGAACACGGTTTTCCGCTCTTTTATGGACGGCGCGTTCTTCGGGGCCGACCCCGACGTTTTCCTCCTGCGCGACGACAACATCTCGCTCACTCCGGAGCAGAGAAGGGCTCTTATCACGCTCAACGCTCTGTTCGGAAGCGTGATGATGACGTCGGACAACGTTGCGGACTACGATGATGAAAAGAAAAAACTTCTCGCCGACTCCCTCGACCTCTTCAAAAAAGAGAAGACCGTTACGTACAACCGCCTCGGCGACGTCATCACGATCAAATGCGGAACGGACGCCAGCGAGCTGATATTAAGATACGACACGGAAAGAGGTGTTCTCATTGACTGACAGAACGGGCGTTATTTTCGGTAACAGGATCGACGCAAAAACGGTAAAAGCGGCTGAAAAAAGCCGTGCGAAGTACCTCAAAAAATACGGGGACGACAGCGGCGCCGACTATAAGCTCGGTTTCAAAACGATCGACGCACTCGGCGATATGAACGTCTCGAATATCGTCTTCTCGGACGTGAACGAGCCGTTCCCGGAAAAGCCGCTTATCGTCGGCAATATCCGTATGGGGTTCGGTCACTACCGTATCAGCATTGCGATGGCGTCGTGCGCCCGCGCGCTCGGATACGACCCTCTGTGGCTCGACCTCGCCTCGTTCGACGCGACCGGTTCGAAGATGATAAGGGAGCAGAACGATCTGTACTCTCTGGCGTCCCGCATCTCGCAGAAATCGCGCATTTTCAACAAGATCGTCTGGGAGCCGCTCAACAGCGAGGGATTCAAAAAGATAACTTACAACGCCAAGGATCAGAAGAATTCCGAGCTTCTCGTGCCGATCTTCAGAAATATCCCGAAAGATATTCCTTATATCGCCACTCACGTATGGCCCGCGCAGGGCGCGGTACACGCGGGGATGCAAAGCGTTGTGAACGCGATCCCCGACAACTGGCCGATGGCGCTCCACCTCGCGGAGGGCTCGATCCATACGGTACAGACTCCTTTCGCTTATCTCGGCTACAAAACGCTCGGCGGCTTTGCGAAGACGCCTCTTTCTCCAATGCCCGAGAGCGATATCAAAGAGGTCGGATGCTACGTCGACCACGAACTGCTCGTAAATCTTGAGGAAGACAACAAAAAACGCGCCGACAGGGCGCGCGGAGCGGGTCCCGTCCGCATCCTGATGAACGTCGGGGGAGCGGGCGCCGGCGGCGACATGTTCCGCGCGATGATCGCTCATCTGCTTCCGTACGTCGACCGCGGAGAAGTCGCGCTGTTCCTCAACACGGGCGACCACGCAGCAGTCTGCGACTCAATGGCTTCCATTATCGGAGACCGGAAAGATCTGCGCGTGTTCCGCGACGATTACGACGCGCTGACGTCGTACGTCGACGGCATCAGAAACGGCGAAGCCGACGGCGTCACGCTGATTTGCGACGGCGATATCTTCCGCGCCGTCTACGCGACGAATCTTCTTATGCCTGTATGCGATCTTTTAGTGACAAAACCGTCCGAGCTCGCGTACTATCCGATCCCGAAGCTCTATATGAAGCACATAGGCGGACATGAGGTCTACGGCGCGATCCACGGAAGGGAATTCGGCGACTCAACGGACGAATACCCGACGAAAAAGGGGGTCTGCGGCGCGCTCGACATGCTTCTCCACGACCGTGAGATAATCCCGCACCTCTGCGGGCGGATAAACGAACTCAAATCTCAGGGCTATTACGACGGCGCGTACAGATGCGTCCGCCTCGCGGCCGGAGAAAAAGAATAATAAAGGACGCCGCGGGATGGCCCGCGGCGTTCCGTTTTCAGTTATATAATACCGTTTCGGTTTTCTTCTTTCTTTCAAGAAAACGCCTCAGAAACGGTCTGCACTCAAAAGAAAGCGCGCGTTCGGGGCACGTCGAAACGCACCGCAAACATCTGATACAGCCGTCGAACGGCACGCCGCGGCGGATCGCTCCGACGGGACAGTTTTCTTCACAATTCCCGCATTTCGAACAAGTGTCGCCTTTTTTGATTTTTACGCCGACTCTGCTTCTCCATTCGGGGAAAAGATCGGCGTAAAACGCTTTTTTCATCGGCGGGACCGCGACGGGCGCGGGATTCTTTACCTTCTCGATGAAACCGTCGAGAGCGACCCGGTCGAACGTATCTCCCCCGGAGAGAAACGAATGACCCGTCGGCACGGTTGCCGCTGAGGTCAAGGGCCGCTTCAACGCGCTCTGCGCTTCGAATAGGACGTTCCCCGGGCTGACTCCTCCGTACACGGCTGCGATCGCGGCGAAACCGGTCGTTACGGTTTTGAGAAAATCGACGACGGCGTCCGGGATACTCTCGCAATAAACGGGGAAGACGACGACGGTGACCTCTGTATCTTCCGCTTCGTGCTTTCCGACCGTAATATCATATGGCTGCCTTTTGAGTTTATCCGCCAGATATTCCGCGACCGCGCGGCTGTGACCGCTCCCCGTGAAATAGTAGACTTTATCCATACTCTATTTTCCGTACTCTTCCATGAGAGCGCACTCGCACGGCGGCTCTTTGGTGAACCCGAGGACTACCTTCATTTCATATATCATCTGTTCTCTCGTCCTTCCGCAGTTCCGGCTCGCAAGCGATATCTCTATCGCGGAGAAAGGTATCATCCGGCTCTTGAAGTCTCTGAAACGAACAAACTGCGTATAATCCTTGCACCGTTCGATCTTACAGCTCGTATGAAGCGCTTTACCTCCGTCGGCCGGCGGGACCCAACCGCACTCTTCGACGAGCGTTTCCTTCACCTTTTCCCAGTCGTACGATCCGCCGCAAACGGCGTTGAGATCGAAATGAACGAACGCAGGGATCCGTCCTGTCCGCGAGGAACGCCTCACCGCTTTCCCGAACGGTTCCAAAACGTCCGGGATTTCCCTCAGCGCGATCACGATGTTTCTGACCAGTTCGTCCCCGTAACCCGCGATCCGCTTGACGGGACTGTCGCCGAAAGCGAGCTGTTTCATCGCCATCAGCGTCTGTCTCTGCCCAGGTCTCAGCGGAGGACGGAAAGACAGGACCCGTCCGACGTTGAAAAGCAGATTCAGCGGCTTGTTTTTTGCAAAAGTGAAAGCGATCTTCGGCGCAAAGTGATTGAAGTAAAGCCCCAGCATCTGCGCGGGTTCGTTTCCCGCGGCGAAGTACGGAACGCGGAGCTTTACAAGTTCTTCGTAAAACAGAACGTAAGCGAGAGACGGACATGCGCACGTATTTCCGGATATCGAAAGCAGTTTTTTGTAAACCTTTCGGATATCTGCGTCTTCAAGCTTACGTGATATGAATCTCACGTCGGGGAAAGCGCGCTTCGCACCCTCGATACTTGCTCTCGCCGAATCGGACATAAAGGGTATTTCCCACGTCAGGGCGAGAACGCGCAGCCCGAGTTTTTTTGAAAGATAATATAAGAGGTATGTCGAATCCTTGCCTCCGGTGTAGAACAGGGCGATATCATATTCGGAAACGTCCGATACGGGGACGCTTTCAACGACCGGGAGCACCGCGACCAGGTCGCGCGTTTTTTCCGCGGACGCGCACATCGGGCATCTGCCTTCGGCGTCGAACTCGATACCCGGGATCATATAATCGTTCGCGCAGCAGTCAATGCAGAAAACTGCGTCGTCAAACCCATCCGGAGACCGGCGGAGGTCTTTTTCTTCCACTACCTGTTCTCCCGCGAGTTTACCAAGCAGACGAATTTCCCGCGCGTCGAGTTCCCGGGGCAGGGACGATATGAGAGACGCCTTTTTTGCCGACAGTTTAACGCGGTTTTTGAAAAGGTAGGGGGGACGTCTCAAACCGTAATAATACAGTTTCCGTCCCTCAAGACGCCATCTGTTCTGTAAATAATACACGACAAAGCCCCCTTTCCCATTTTAATCTATTCTACCATACCGTCCTTCATATGTAAAGGCGACGGAATTGTGAAAATCGGATGAATTTTCGCCCCCGAATATTGACACCGCACTCCGCGCGGTGGTAAAATTACGGATAGAAAAAACAACTCAAAAAAGGCGGTGCAAACATGAAAGAATTAAAACCTATCGATCTCGGGATCGCAGGGGAGGGCTTCGTTTACCGCAACCTTTCCGTCCCTGAACTTGTCGAGTTCGCGCTTGAAAGAGGAGAAGGCAGACTCTCCGACACGGGCGCTCTCGTAGTTGAGACCGGCAAATATACCGGACGCTCTCCCGACGATAAATTCATAGTCGACGTTCCCGCGGTACACGACGAGATCGCGTGGGGCAAGATCAACGTTCCGATCAGCCGAGAGAAATTCGAGTCGATCAAGGCGAAGATGCTCGCCTATCTTCAGAACCGCGACGTATTCGTATTCGACGGCTTCGCGGGCGCGGACCCCAAATACACGCAGCGTTTCCGCATCATCAACGAACTCGCGAGCCAGAATATGTTCATCCACCAGCTTCTCATCCGTCCGACGGAGGAACAGCTTGAGGACTACGAACCCGACTACACGATCATCGCGGCGCCGGGCTTCAAGTGCATCCCGGAGATCGACGGCGTCCACAGCGAAGCCGCGATCATCATCGACTACGAACAGAAACAGGTAATAATCGCGGGTTCCGGATACGCAGGCGAGATCAAGAAGAGCGTATTCTCCGTGATGAACTACGTTCTCCCGAAGATGGGCATCCTCTCTATGCATTGCTCCGCCAACATCGGCGAGGCGGGCGACTCCGCCGTCTTCTTCGGACTTTCGGGGACCGGTAAAACGACGCTTTCCGCCGACCCGTCCCGCCGTCTGATCGGCGACGACGAGCACGGCTGGAGCCCGGACGGCGTG
>JAFWTH010000089.1 GCA_017518975.1 Clostridia bacterium | reverse complement strand
GTGACGGATGAGGTGAGGAAACCTGTAATCAGCGTTTTTATCACCTCATCAGTCAGCTCCGCTGACAGCTTCCCCTCAAGGGGAAGCCTCTATGACACGTTTTCTTCATTCCGTGTCATTCTGAGCGGAGGTCGAAGACCGGAGTCGAAGAATCTGCTTGCTTTGCAAGCAGGATAAAGTTTTCTTGAAATGGGTCCCGACCCATTTCACTCTGCTTCGCAGAGACGAAAACTTTACAGGCGGAGCGAATGAAGTCGAAGAATCTGAAAAGCTGTTTTAAGGTCCGGAGCGATCAGGAATCGCTCCCTACTTGTGAAGCTTCAGAACCCTCGGAGTCCTCGTGATAGTGACACGCGGGACGGTCGGCAGTCCTTCCGCGTCGGCTTCCGCCTCACCCGACGCGTCCCCGTACTCCCAGAAGAATCTCTCGCCGGGCCTGAGCAGGAACGCCTGTCTGCGTCTCAGCGAGACGTCGGCGACGGACGTCTCCGGAAACGTCTCGCGGCTCTCCCATTCGTCGGGGCGGAGCAGACGGAGCTCGATCCCGAAATCCTCCTCCGTATCGGCGAGCGTCTTCCAGCGGAAGAAAGCGTTCACCTGACCGTTATCGTTCGATCCTCTGTCGTCCGGCCACGGGAGCGGATCGTCCGTCGAGGCGTTCGAGAAGACCGGGTACGGGTCGTGAAGACGGATCGAGAAAACGTCGAAAGAGTGGATGAGATCGTTTATCTTTGCGATCTCGAAGTTGTTGTTCGCGTGGCCGAACGGGCCCCAGAATCCGATTATCGGATATTTTCGCGCGAAGATGCCGCGGTAAAGCGCCTCGTGGCCTCCCGACCACTGATCGCACGGCGAGCTGTAGTCGACCGTCACGGGCGGGTCGGGCATCGTGAATCCCTCGGGACGGTCGAAAAGGGCGCACCGCTCGACCGTGTGGACGACGCCCGCGGGGACGTTCGCCTTTATACCGGCGAAAATATCGCCGTGGCGATAGCCGATCCCGAGGCAGCCGCTTCCGCCCATCGAGTTTCCGACCGCGTAAACGCGCTCGGGGTCGACGGGGCAGTTGTCCTTTACCCACGCGATCTCGGCGAGTATCCTCTTCTCGACGGGACGAAGCTCCGTACCGTAGTTCCGGGGATCGGACATCCCCTCCTCGGCTCCCTCCGGCGAGATCCCGCCCCACCACCAGTCGTTCATGTTGGCGCGGCAGTCGGGGACGAGAGCGAACGAGTCGTCCGGCGTGTGGTAGATATCGTGGTCGCCCTCGGTCTGCATGCAGCGGATCGTCGAGTAAAGATCGTGACCCGCCGAGTGGAAGACGACGAAGAGCGGATAGAGTTCGCCCGGCTTTTCGTCCTTCGGGCGGATCAGCGCGAACGAGTCGGTCTGCGGTTTTTCGTAGCCCCATTCGGGGTCGACACCGTGCGAGTGCATCTCCAGGGATCTGCCGAAAAACGAAGCGTGATTTTCAACTTTCATTTTGGATCGTCTCCTTGTCCGTTTTTACTATGTTTTTAGCCCATTTGCCGGATCGCAGAAGGATATATCCGACGAGGCATTTGATAACGTTGAGCGCCTGCACCGCCCCGTATATGAAAAACACGGGGATATCAGTCAGGTATGCGAGCAGGACCGCCGCGGGGACGGAGACCGCCCACACGAAGACCGAGTCGAAGAGAAAAGTGATGAACGCCTGACCGCCGGAGCGGATGGTGAAGTATTCCGCGTTGGCGATCGACTCGAAGGGCATCGACGCGGCGCAGATCAGCATAAGAACGGTCGCCGTCGACCGCACGGAATCCGTTGTGTTGTAAAAGTGCGGAACGGCTCCCGAGATCGACGCGTAAGTTCCCCCGACGGCGATGCTTACGAGGACCGAGAAGCGAAGAAGCTGGCGCGAGACGCGTTTCGCTTTCTCTATCTCGCCCGCGCCGAGCATCTGGCCGAGGACGATCCCGATCGTGACGCCTATCGACAGGAAAGCGACCGAAAAAACGTTGTAGAACGTGACGTTTATGTTCATCGCCGCGACCACGTCGAGCCCTCTGACCGAGTAAAAGCGGTTGAGGGCGGTCATGCCCGCCGCCCACATCGTCTCGTTGAGCATGAGAGGAAAACCGCGGTACAGGATCCGGAGAGCGAGTCGGACGGGGATCCGGAAGCGGCTGAACGCCCCGACGATGAAAGGACTCCTGCCCCTCGTGACGTACGTTCCGACTGCGACGATGAAGAACTCGACGAAGCGCGAGACGACCGTCGCGATCGCCGCGCCCCT
>JAFWTH010000088.1 GCA_017518975.1 Clostridia bacterium | reverse complement strand
CTATCTTTGGCTCGTCGTTTTTTCGGACGTTGAGTTCTCCCTCGTGAAACTTGCCGGATGTATCTTTACCGGAATGGCGGCGTCTCATTTTTATTTTGTGATAATTATCCTGCAGTTCTTCATTCTCGCTCCGGTTTTCCGCCGTTTCAAGCCGTCCAACGCCGCTTTCGTTCTGCCTATTCTCCTTTTGCTGACTCTGATTTTTGAGTCGTCGCTGCCCGATCTTCTCGGAAGGGTGGGACTCAGAGACAATTTTATGTGGGCGGGACCGTTCAGAAACGACAGGGTATTCACGTCGTATCTGTTTTACTGGGCAGCTGGCGTGTACTCCGGCTTTGCGTACGATAGGGCAAAGGATTACGTCTCAAAATACCGTGCCGGGATAACGGTCCTTTGGGTCGCCGTATCAGCCGCGGAGGTCTTCTTCAATTACAGGACCCATGCGTACGCGGATTGGTTTCCGATGATACAGCTTCTCCATCATTTGTTCATTATCGTATCGATCCTTTTCTCCTTCACGTGGGCGTTGAAAATCAAGGATCTCGCGTTTTTCAGGACTAAATTTTTCGTCCTTCAGGACAGATGTTCTTTCTCGGTTTTTCTGTCGCATCTGCTCGTAATGAACACTTTCGATCATTTCGCGGAAATATGGTGGGATCTGTCGATACTCAAAGCGTATCTTCTGAGGATTGCGGTCACTTACACTGTCACGCTCGTTTGCTGTATGACGGTCGCGCTGTTTTCAGGAAAAATTAAGAAAAAACTTTTAGAAAATAAATTAAAAAAGTGATTGACACGTAAGATCGTTTTTGATATAATGAGGGATGCCGCGTGGATTCAGGTCATAAAAAACGTATACGTTTACCTGATCCGGCGAGTTCACAAATCGAAAGTGAGGGGCTTTTCATGTTTGCGATTATCGAAACAGGCGGAAAGCAGTACAAGGTAAGCGAAGGCGACGTCATTTTCATCGAAAAACTTGACGTCAACGAGGGCGACGAGGTCAAGTTCGACCGCGTTCTCGGAGTGTCCGTCGACGACGGATTCACGGTAGGCGCTCCCTACGTTGAGGGTGCGATCGTTACGGCGAAGACCGTAAAGAACGGCAAGGGCAAGAAGATCCACGTAATGACCTACAAGCCTAAAAAGAACGAGAAGAGAAAGATCGGTCACAGACAGCCGTATACGAAGGTTCAGATCGAAAAGATAGCGGTCGGCAAGTGATCCGTCTATGACGAAGATAGTATTTGTAAAGCGCGACGGAGCGTTCTGGGGGTTTGACGAACACGGTCACACCGGGTACGGTGAATCCGGAGACGACGTACTCTGCGCGGCGCTTTCGGCAATGACGATGCTCATTCTCAACACCCTTGAGATATCGTATGCCGCCGACGTCGATTACAGGATCGACGAGGGCGGGACGGAGATATCTCTCAGGTGCAGAGCGGCTCTTCCGGAATCGGGAGAGGACGAGAACAAGAGATTTGCCGTCGAGGGGCTTATCAAAGGTTACTACTACCAGTTGAACGATCTTCTCGAAGAATATTACGACTATCTTGACGTTGACGTTATCGACGAATAAATCGGTTAATAAGAAAGGTTGGGAGATAAAATGATCAGAATCAGCTTACAGTTTTTCGCACATAAAAAGGGCGGCGGTTCTACAAAGAACGGTCGTGACAGCCAGAGCAAACGCCTCGGAGTCAAGAGAGCCGACGGACAGGATATCCTTGCCGGCGGTATCATTGTCAGACAGAGAGGCACGAAGATCCATCCCGGTAACAATGTCGGATGCGGAAGCGACGATACGCTTTTCGCGTTGATCGACGGCAGAGTCAAATTCGAACACGCGCCGGGCGGAAAAAAGAGAGTCAGCGTTTACGCCGCTGAATAATCGGAAACAAGACAGAGAGTCGACCTCGGTTGGCTCTCTGTTTGTATTTCAGGGGAACGGGAGTATATTATGAAACTCGGATTGATACAGGTCGACAACTTTACCTCGGAGGGATACTCGGAGCGGCTTGACAGACTTTACGACATGGCGGATGAGGCGTTTTCGGAAGGGGCGGATCTCGTTTTCTTCCCGGAATCGTATCAGTACGTCACTTCTTCCGATATTTTCTCCGTCCCGATGAAACTGCGTGTTATGACGGAGGAATGGAAAAACAGGTGCGCCGGACTTGCAAAAAAGCGCGGAGCCTATCTCGTTCCGTGGGACTATGAAGTCAGCGGCGAAGGAAGAGTTTATAACACTTCGTATATTCTCGACAGAAGCGGCGTTGAGATCGGACGGTTCCGCAAGGTGCATATCCCTTATGACGAGATGAAAAAGGGTATTTCGCGCGGTGTCGATTTCCCGGTATTCGATCTTGATTTCGGAAGGGTCGGGATAATGATCTGTTTTGACAATTACTTCCCGGAATCCGCCCGTATTCTCGGCAACAGAGGGGCGGATCTGATCCTGTTCCCGCTGTACGGTGACACGCTGAAACCGGGATGGGAGATAAAGCTTCGCGCCCGTGCGGTCGACAATACCGTACATATCGCTTCCAGTCAGATAGACCGCGATTATTCCACTGCGTTTACGGGGGTCGTCGCTCCCGACGGAAGCATATTAAAAAAGATAACTAAAGCGCCGTCGGTCGAGATCGTTGAGATCGACCTTGAAAAACGGGTGCTTACCCATACGTCCGGCTCTGAGGAGATAACGGAAGACATAAAGGCGTATCTTGAGAGATGCCGCAACCCGGAAGCGTACGGCGGGATCTCCGAGCCTGTTAAAAAAACGCCGTGGGTTGACATTTTTTGCGGTAAGAAGCCGGAATAACGGAGAATGACTTTATGACGGACAGAAATAAACTTAAAAAAACAGCGGAAGCCGTTCTGATCCCCGCTCTCGGCGTTGCCGCGGAAAGATTCTTCCGCTCCGAACGTTTTGAAATCACCGATCAGGTCGGGTACGACGCTACGGTGATGGAAGCGGTCCTCCGCCCGCTTTGGGGACTCGGCCCGATCCTTCACGACGGAATAATCGTCCGGTATTGCGGCGAGGAAGCGGAAGCCCCGGATCTGATAAGAGAAATAATGCTTCGCGGAACGGACGAAGACGATCCGCTCTGCTTTTCCAAATACGCCGGGCGCGATATCTGCGGGTTTGCAAATCAAGCGACGACGGAGCTTGCGGGTTATGCTGTCGCACTCTTTTTTGCTCGCGATCTTCTTTGGGACCCGTACACAGACGAGCAAAAGACACAGGTTGGCGGATGGCTTTCAAAGTGGGCGTCTCTCGGACTTCACCATAGCTGGGAAAACAATCATTTCTGGTTTCCGCTCATCGTTCTTTCGTCTCTTGAAAGGATAGGTATCCCGGTCGCGTATTCCCGGGAAGACGCAGAGCGCGCTTTTTCGGTTCTCGATAAGATGTATATTTCCGACGGGTGGTATCAGGACGGCGTTTTCGGCAGATTCGATTACTATCTTCCGTGGTCGCTTCACCTTTATCCTCTTCTTTGGTCGGTCATTGCTGAAGGAACGGCGTATTTCGATCCCTTGAGAGCGGAGGAATACAAACGACGCGCGGAGAAGTTCATTCCGTTTTATCTTTACTTTTTCGACCGCGACGGATCCGTTCCCGCAATGGGAAGATCTCTCGCTTACCGGTTTGCGCAAAGCGCGATCTTTCCGGTCGCCTCGCTTGCGGGATGTCGTATTCCGAACGGCGTCTGCCGCCGTGCTATGATGAAAAACGTTGAGTATTTCACCGAAACGAAAGGAGATCCGCGCCGTCTTCTCAAACCGGGTTATCTTTATCCGTCGTCTCCTCTGACCGACAGTTATACTTCCGAACTCGGTTCTTTATGGTGCTCAAAAACGTTCCTTGCGCTTGCGCTTGAAGAGACGCATCCTTTCTGGGGCGATAATGAAGAACCGCTTCCTTCCGAAAAAGGGGGTTATTCGGTCGACGCGGAACCGAAAAACGTCAACGTAACGCTTGCCTCGGACGAAAAGAGCGGAGTGACGCTTTATAACAATACGAGCAGTTATTATCAGGGCGATTTCGGGCATACGTTCAACGACATGGCGTCATGTTACTGTAAATTCGTTTATAATTCAAGATCGGGATTCGGGTTCTCTATTCCGGACAAGGCGTCGTGTGACAATATGATATCTCTTCTCACTCCGGAATTTACGATGTCGTCTCACAGAAGAAAGTATATAGACCTCGGCAGGGACGGGGACCGTCTGCTTTCGGAGCATAAACCGTTTGAAAACGACCCGGACACGGTCATCCGTACCGTGGTCCTGCCTCTTTCCGGTTCTCTTCACGTGAGAGCTCACAGAGTCGTTTTGTCGCGCCCTTACAGAGTCAGAGAGGGCGGCTATTCCATAGGACTTGACGACGACGCGTATGAATATGAAAACGGAGTGCTTAGATACCGCGATCTCACGTCCGTTATCGCCCCCGTTTCCGATACTGAGTTGAAACTTCGTCTTGAAACGCATACGCCGGAACGTCATATTCTTTCCCCGCAGAGCAAATATCCGGTATATGAAACGGATATTCTGGCTCCGGGAGAGTATTGTTTCGCGTCGGCTGTCGCTTTTTCGCAGGGCGAAGAGTACGCTCTTCCGGAACTGACGCTCAACGGACGCGTTCTTACCGTCGTCTGGCGCGGAGAAGAAAGGAAGACTGAGCTGATATGAAAGTGCTTGTGACCATGAGACCCGGCTCTTTACGCGATTCGTTCATCGACTCCCAGTCACGCGCGCTTCTCGAAGAGAACTTTGACGTTACGTACAACTGTACGGATCACGAGTACCGTGACGATGAGATAGGCGGCGTGCTCGGAGCGGGATACGATATCCTTCTGACCGGGTGGGGAACTACTTACCTTTCGCCATATGCGGACAGATTTTCTCTTCTTGCTCATACCGGCGGAAGCGTGGGGGATCTTATCGACGCCGGGTCATATGAAAAAGGACTGAAAGTCGTCAGCGCAAACGCAATTTACGCACGTTCTACAGCCGAGGGCGCCCTTTCGTATATTCTTTCCGCACTTCATCAGGTGCCGGCTCTTACGACGAATATGCGTGAGCCCGGCTTCTGGGGAAAGGACGGGGAATACGAAACGCGCGGACTTTCCGGCAAGGCCGTCGGTATAATCGGAGTCGGTGCGGTGGCGAGAAACCTCATCGCATTTTTAAAACCTTTTGACGTCAAATTAAAGCTTTTTGACGATTATGAGATCGATCCCGGTTTTTTGAAAGAAAACGGCGCGGTCGCTGCGTCTCTTGACGAGGTTCTGTCAACGTGCGACGTTATTTCGGTTCACGTCTCTCTCACCGAGAAAACTTATCATATGATCGGGAAAAGGGAACTCTCGCTTATTCGCGACGGAGCTCTGTTCGTCAACACGTCGAGAGGAGCGGTCATCGATGAATCTGCGCTTATCGAAGTTCTGTCGAAAAAGACGTTTTTCGCTTTCCTTGACGTTTTTGAGTTTGAGCCGCTTGGTTCGGACTCGCCGCTCAGGAACCTCGATAACGTGTATCTGACGCCGCACAAAGCCGGTCCCGCGAACGATCTTTATCCGTTTATCGGACGTGAGATCATCCTCGATATGATCAGATTCCGAAACGGAGAACCGCTCCGTTATCAAATAACCCGTGAGCAGGCGGAGAGGATGACCCGCCACTCCGCCGCGGCAAGGTGAGACGTATGAGGACAGCTTTCAGTACTCTTTCCTGTATGGATAAAACTCCCGCCGAGGTCGCGGGACTTGCAAATAAACACGGGTTTGATTTCGTTGAGATACGACTGGACGAACGGGGAGGGTTCGGCGGATCGCTGGACGCGCGTTCGATCCGTGCGCTTTTCAAAGATGTGAAGATCCTCTCCTTGAACACCGGGATAACGGTTAATCCCGGGAATCCCCTTGTCGAGCAGATAAAAACAGCCGCGTCTTTCGCGGCGGCCTGCGGAGCGGAAGGTATCAGGATATTCGCCGATCCGAAGGGAAACGCGGAAGCGCTCGCAGAGTCGATCGTCATTTCCTCTCTTGCCGCTCGAGGAGAGGGAACGGAACTTCTCATTGAGACTCACGGTGAGCTGACCTCAACGGATGATATGATAAAACTCCTCGGGCTGACCGACGGGTCATTCAATGTCATCTGGGACGTTCTGCACACGCTTGAATCGGGTGAAACGGTCGATGTGAGCGCACGGAACCTGAAAGGGTCCGTGTCCCACGTACACTTGAAAGACGCCGTGAAGACAGATGTCGGATACCGTATGACCGCGCTCGGTGAAGGT
This sequence comes from Clostridia bacterium, assembly GCA_017518975.1. GTDB lineage: Bacteria > Bacillota > Clostridia > Oscillospirales > CAG-272 > RUG11130. The sequence goes on along the minus strand of JAFWTH010000088.1, from coordinate 5,924 downwards.
GTGATCGAACCCGCGGCGATCCGCGATCTTCTCGACGGGGAAGCGATCTTTTCTCTCGAATGGGAAGAGTTCTGGAATAAAGAATTGAGAGGGATATACCGCGATACGGATGAACTATTGTTGTCTTATCTTGACTGGCTGAAATAAAGTGAAAGCCGCCCGCTTCTTCTTGAAACGGGCGGCGATTCTTTATTTTTTGACCAATCTGCCCCTCAGCATTCTGCAATCTTTCGGCGGGACGGGAACGAACATGATATCCGACGCCTCGAACGTATCGCCGTTCAGAACGTCCTTAATGGAGAGTTTATAGCCCGATTCCTCCGTCAGTCCGATATCGTAAGGTAAGAAACTCATATTGCAGGCGTTGTCGTTCACGTTGATCAGCAGGACCGCGATATCACCGCCGTCGAGCAGACGGCAGAAGACGAGAGAATCGTCAAATCCGACGGGGAAAGGAGAGCGGCATTCGGAATCCTGATTTATCCTTATCAGCTCGCGGTTGCAGAGCAGATCCCTGTACTTGTCTTTGACTGTCCTGACGTCGCATCCGAGGATCAGCGGAGAGGCGAACATGCACCATACGCAGAACTGGATGCGGTAAACGCCCTCGGTGAGCAGTTCGCTCGTTCCGACGTTCCCCTCGCCGTCCATTCCGACCGTGATCATATCCAGATCGTTGAAACAGCCGGAAGCCGATGCTCCGAGTTTGAACACCTGCGAGCGGAAGATATCCGTGAAGCTCTTGAAATTGTCGCAAATATCGCCTGTCGAACGATACGTGTGCGCGCCGATCGAACGGATCCAGGACCATACGTCGTCGCACCCCCAGTTGCACGCGGCGAATACCGTGTCTCTCCCGCTGTCGCGGAGCGCGAGACTCATACGTCTGTAAAGCGTCTCTCCGTCGCTTTTTTCGGGGCGCAGACAGTAATCGTGCTTCAGATAGTCGACGCCGATTTCGGAAAACCATTCCGCGTCGGTGAACTCATATTCAAAACTTCCCATCTTGGCGCCGCACGTACGAGCTCCGACGCAGGAATAAACTCCGAATTTCAGGCCCTTTCCGTGAACGTATTCCGCGACCGGCTCGATCCCGTTCGGAAACTTTCCTGGACGCGGTATGAGGCGGTGTGTTACGGGGTCGCGGTGTTCCATGACCCAGTGGTCGTCAATTATAAGATATTTGTATCCGGCTTCGGCAAAACCGCGGTCTGCGAGCGCGTCCGCCGTCTCGCGGAGGACTTCCTCGTTGTAGCATTCGCCGAACGTGTTCCACGTGTTCCAGCCCATGGGAGGAGTTTTAACGATCATTTCACCTCACCGTCCTTCCTTTTGAGAGTCAGATAAAACAGAGCGCTGCCTTTCTTTTCGAGCGGAAGCGAAAGATCGTCGCTGAATTCGCACTTGCGGCATACACCCACTCTTTCATCCGCGGCGACGACCCTCCGGGCGTCGCGCGTCAGCCCCATGTCGTGCGCGTAGAAGGATATCATCCGAGTCTCGTCCGTATCGTTCACAAAAGCGGCGGCGTACCTGTTTCCGTCGAGGACTTTCAGCATGACTGTCTCAGGTTCGGGGCTCATCATCCTCGCAGGACGGCATTCCGCGTCCGTTGCAACGGCTGTCAGATCGGGATCCGTGAGGAGTGATACGGTCTCGTCGTCGAGTGAGGTTATATCCGCGTCGACGGTTATCGGGGACGAAGCCATTGCCGCGATGATAAGCGATCTTTTCAGGTCCGTCTTGTCGACGTCCTTTCCGAGTACGATGTCACCGCAGTTAAAGAGAGATCCGGGAACACTGTAACCGTGGGTTTCCTTTGGGGGAAAGATCACTCCGGAAGCGCGAGAGAAAGGGCGGAGATGATAAATATGAGCACCTGTCGCTCGTATATATTTCGTCAGATCTTCACTGTCCGAGTAAACCGAGTAAACGATCGAGTCTCCGTTTGCCCGCAGGGCCATCCCGGTCCTTCTGATCATCGTTACGGTGTCGGTCCGCCTCGGAAGAGAAGAAAAATCCTGCGCGATCATCGAAACCCCGTTTTCGGCGTAGAACGATGCGTCTTCGTACTCGTGACCGAAGGAACCGGGAAATCCGTTAGGCGTCCTTGTTCCGCCCGACGTGACAATCGCCAGGCGTATCCCGAGCGAATTGAGTTCAGCGGCAAGCGAACCGAGCGAACCGGCGAGTTTACTCTCATCGGCAAGAAGGGAACCGCTTTCGGGATCTCTTTCTTTTTTTGCCCAGCCGTCGCCGATATTGAGATAACGGTATCCCGCTCTCACAAATCCGCGGTCTGACATCGCCCGGGCGATTCCGAGCACTCGATCTCCGTCTATACCGTCGCCGAACGTTCGTGCGACGCTCACCGCGAGAGGTGGTACTGATAAAACCATATATTCTCCGTCTTACTCCGCGGCGCGCCGCGTTTGTTACGTTTTAATTATATTTGATTTGCGTTTTCTTTGCAAGAGCAGGTCTCTCCGAAAGACGGAAAAGTCAGATATTTTTTCAAATGAATATTGCTTTGTCCCTCCCGGAATGGTAAAATATATCCCGTGGGACGTGATCCCTCAATAATCGCCGCTTGACGGCCGGACGGAGAATAATATGTCAGATAATATCGTTCTTACTTTCTGGAACTATAATTCCTTCTCGGACTTTAAGCCCGAAATGCTTGAGGATTGGGTGAACTGCGGAATGACCGATCCGGTCGCTCCGATGTTCAGTCTCTCAAAAGACGATCACAAAAAGTATATCGAAATGCTCGACAGGGCTTCGGAACTCGGTGTGAAGATGATCATGCAGATCAGCGAGATGTTCCTCGATCACGCACTTGACGGGAACTATTCCGCGACAGTCGCTTCAGTCGTGAAAGAATTCGGCTCCCATCCCGCCGCGGGAGGATATTACGTCGGTGAGGAACCGGATGACAGATTATCTGAAAACTACAAAAAAGGGATAAAGATCATCCGCGACGCCGATCCGGACGCGCGTATTTATATAAATATGGGGAGCACGGAGCGCACAGAGAGGAGTTTGCTCTCGAAAACGGGAGAAACCCTTGAAGAATGGTGTACTGATATCGTAAAAGGATCGGGCGGCGATATTATCGGATACGGATCTTACAATCAGCTTATTTACGGCGATCCCTGCCTCGACGATCACTTTTATAATCTTCGCATTTTTACAGAGATCGGCAAGAAAACCGGCGCTGATGTCTGGTCTACGATGCTTTCGAGCGCTCACTACAACTTCAGGGTCCCGACGGAGGACGATTTCCGCTGGCAACTCAATACCTGCGTTGCGTGCGGTGCGCGCGCCGTCGTCTGGTTCCGTCTTTACGACAAACTGATCGCCGCCGATTATCACGGCTCTCCGATCGACGAGTTCGGTGAGAAAACGACGAGATATTACGATCTTGCCCGTGTTCAGAAAAAATTCAATTACCACTACGGGAAGCTGTTCTCACACCTCGATCACGTAAGCACGGCGGGCGTTGGGACCAGTTTCGGAGGCTATTTCTATTTTCTTCCGGGGGCAAGCGACCTGATCGACCGGGCTGTCTCCCGTTCCGCGATGATAAGCTTCTTCAAAGATGAAAACGGAGGCGACTACGTCGTCGTCGTTAATACGCTGCAGCGTGAATCCACGTCCGTTACTCTCTCATATACCGATAGAGTTGAGAAAGTGTCGTTCGTTTACAAAAACGGGGAACAGCTCAACGTTGATTTTGAACGCAACGGAAGGACCGGATCTTATTTGAGCAGGGAAATATGGCTCGCGCCCGGACAGATGGAAGTTCTGAAAATCGAAACGAATTAAAACAGAAAACGCCGCGGAACGATTTGTCCCGCGGCGTTTTGACTTAACGCTTATTCTTTTACGACGTCTGCATCGGGGGCGTTCTTTTTTACGCTCTCGATACCGTTGAGGCAGCTTGCTTTCGCTTTGTAGCCCTCGGAGACTGCGATGATCTCTCCGTTTTTCGCTTTGAGTCTGAATCTGAACTCGCCGGCTTTGTCGTTGTACACTTCGAATTTCGGGTGCTTCAGAGCCTCGAATCCATCTACGGTCTGATCTTCCACGTCAGCCACGCAGTTGTTTCTGACGCTTTCGATACCGTTTTTGCAGGCGGACTCGGACGAGTAAATTTCCGAAGACGCGATGATCTCGCCATTTCCGGCTTTAAGGTCAAACTTGAAACCGCTCTTTGTTTCTTTCCAAACGAACTTGCCCATGTGTTCCTCCTTGAAATCGCCGAAAAACGGCGTATTATTGTGCTTACGTTGGTATTTTAGCATAAAAACGCGGAGAATTCAAGTGGCGGCGTGGTTAAAATGGGAAAAATGTACCGTGTCAGCGGGATGATTATTTTGTATGTCTCTGAACTATGCGGGCAGCGGAACATATCGGGTCAGTTTTCTTTCTTCTCGCGCTCCTCGCGCTTTTTCCGCCTCTGCTCGCGATTGTTCTTTTCCGATTCAAACAGTTCTACCGCGGCGTCGGTCAGCTCGTCCGGCCATTTCTTCCCGCTTGAAACCACGTTTGCCCATGGGCAGAGCTTTTCATAATCGTCGTCAAAAACGATCGTGTAAGGCGGACCGCACCGGTCGTTGACCGACATATACAGATGACGCCCCTCGTACATGATCATGGACGCGTCGCCCTCGGTCATTGACTCGTCAAGTGAATCATACTGTTCTTTCGTAAGCTCGTACAGATTGTACGACATACCGCCGCCGTATTCTCCGAAACAGCGACCGTTTTTTTCATCGTTCCAGGCTTTCCAGCCCGACCCCTTTTTGGATTTCATATGTTTCACCTCTTCAACGCTTATTTGGGTGAATCCCGATTTACCGGGATCACTTTTTCTTGACCCTTCGACTGTTCGCCGACTCCAGAAAGCGACGGAGCATATCGTTCGACGTCAACTGTTCGTGCAGGCGTTCGGGAAAGTTGCCTGCAAACTGCTCAAGCGAACAGCCGACGTAGAAATCCACAGGCAGTTCTCTCGCGTACTCTCCGCCGCCGTAACTCCCGGCGGAACTTCCCGGCGTATAACAGTCGTAATGGATATCCGGCGCGCCCTTCGTATGAAAGCGAAGAGTGATAATATCGTGTTCATAATGTTCCGCTATATCATCATCTGCCAGATGTATGTCGCAGTGAAGGAACATAAGGCCTTTCTCTTTGGCAAACATCTCGGCGAATGTGTTGTACTCGCCTCGGATCAGGACTTTGTTTTTACGCAGACTTTTATTAAGTTCTGGAGTCGTGGCGACTGATTCCACGGTCCTGCTGAGGATAAGGCAGCGGATTTTCGGAAATGATTCCAGAAATCCCTCACCGAGACCAGTTATTCCTTCTTTGACGCTCAGAGTGTCGTATTCATTTTGCCAGTTTCTTCCCATAGTCGGCCACACCTCGGCGTCATCTTTGCAGAGTGTGCCTTCGCCTTCGACCTCAAGGAGTCCGCTGTAGTGATTTATGTAAACAATTTTTTCATTGTGCTTTGAAAAATACATGGCTTTTCCGCCTCTCAGATCCCGACCTGCGAATTCTATACTGATATTATACACTAAACGGAAAGGCACTTCAAGCGCGCCGCGCTATCGGTGCAACGAAAAAACCTCCCTTTGAGAAGGAGGTGGCGCGGCGAAGCCGCGACGGAAGGGGATAGAAAATATATTGTATGAATTAAAAGTTACTGTATGCCATACATTCCGCGCCCTTGGCGCGGGGGGAATCGAGTCGCGGTCGCGCGGGCTCGTTTTTCGCTGAACGCGAAAAACTCACGCTTCCTTGGTCGGGGACTCGGCTCTGACAGCCCACCGGGCTGTCATTCACTGCCGAGTCCTTTTCGATTCCCCTTTCAATACGGGTCAAATAAAGAGGGTCACCAAAAGGTGACCCTCTTT
>JAFWTH010000087.1 GCA_017518975.1 Clostridia bacterium | reverse complement strand
TTTCTCTCCTCCTTTATTTTAACTAAACGAAATCAAAAGCGTCGATTTGATCGCCTGAATTTTCTTGAAGGATAATCTCAACTTCGGGAGATACGTCAAATATTCCCGAAGTAACAGCAGACTGTTTTATAAGGAATATGATATCGTTTCTTTTCAACATCATTGAAGAAAAACTGTCACGTACCGTAATTGTGAGTTTATTATTCTTTTTCACCTTAAGATCCGCGCCTTGAATGATCGTTCCGACGGAAGCGTTTGATGAGGAAATTTTTGAAATAAACTCACCGAAATCAATAATTTCAGAAGAGGATGAATCCTCTTTTTTTTCTATATCCGCCTGAGGTTTTTCTTCTTTTTCGGAGGGTCTTCCAGATCCTGTATCTTCCGCTTTATCAGGTTCTATGACAGTCTTCTCAGAGTCATTTTTTGCCGGAATAACGGTCCCTGCTTTAACAAGTTTGATTTGATCCTCAATGTCGGCAATCCGTGCAAGAAGGGAATCCGGAGATGAATCAAGCTTTTTTTCGCTCATTTTCAAGAGAGTGATCTCCGCAATATACCTCTTTATCTGAGGCAGCCTGTTCATCTCAAAGATTGCAGATTCAAGCAAACTCGATTGATAAAGAAGCTCTTCCGGAGAAAACAACAATGACGCTTCTTTAACGATCTGTTTTTCAGAATCCGTCAATTCAAGATATGAAGAATCATCGGAAGAATAACGCATAACGGTCATGTCACGCCAGAATGCTATGAGCTCACCAAAAAACACAGACAGATCTCCGGAGGATGAGACGACGTAATCGATCGAAGAGAATAGTTCAGATGAATTTGAATCCTTAACAGCCTTCGCGACATTTAAAGACAGATCAATCCCGGAGATCCCGAGAGCGTCTTTAACTCTTTCAACACTTATCTTCGATCCTCCGCCTGCGCAAAGTTCCATAAGATTGATGGCGTCTCTCATACCGCCGGACGCCTGTTTTGCAATCATTTGAGCCGCATCAGGGTCAAGCTCAATCTTTTCTTTTGACGCAATATCCGAAAGACGTTTCGAAATTATGTTTATGGGAATTCTTCTGAAATCAAACCGCTGACATCTTGAGATAACCGTTGCGGGTAGTTTATGTTGTTCAGTCGTCGCAAGGATGAACATTACGTGAGCCGGAGGTTCTTCAAGCGTCTTCAAAAGCGCATTGAACGCCCCCAAAGTAAGCATGTGAACCTCATCGATTATATATACTCTCTTCTTAAGAAGCGCGGGAGTATACGTTACTTCATCTTTAATATCACGAATATAGTCGACTCCGGTATTTGATGCGGCATCCATTTCAACGACGTCAGTCGCAGTTTCAGATTCTATTGAAAGACAGGACGGACACTTACCGCAGGGATCCCCTCTCACAGGTGATTCACAGTTAACCGCTTTTGCCAGAATCTTAGCGCACGTTGTCTTTCCGGTTCCCCGAGGACCGCAAAAAAGATACGCATGTGAAAGTCTTCCCTCCTCCGATTCCTTTTTAAGGACCGAGGTAACGTGATCCTGACCGTAAACATCCTCAAAAGACGCCGGGCGGTACTTTCTGTACAGTGCGAGGTGTTCCTCCATATAGCGCCTCCAATTTAAGAATGTTATATTGCCCCGCTCAATAAGACCATACACCTTAAAATCGAAACAGAACCCACACACGCCGACACGGATCAGACTCAAAACAGGCTGCCTCGCGGCGCATCGACATAACTGCTTAATGCTGCTTGGTTCCCCACCTGACATGGTTCACAGGTGACGATCGCGCAAGACCCGTTTCTCAACGCCTGACGGCGTGCCGCAGACTGCACAAGTCTGCTCCTCAAAAAAGGGATCCACCCCTGCTGCAGCGGACTTCAGGTTCAGGGACCCGCTACCTCCCCGGCTGGTATGGCCTTATTGAAAGGGGCAATTCTGACTTTGAAATTATATCACAAATAGCGTTTTTTTGCAAGATAAAAATGGTATCGGAAATCGTATCGAATACATATAATCTAGTGTCGGGAACACTCTGAATAACAATCGGGAGGAATTGGTATGATAATACATACTGTTAAACAGGGACAAAGTGTTGTTATGATTGCAAGAGAATACGGAGTACCCGTTTCCAGAATCATAACTGACAATTTTCTTTCTGATCCGGGAAAACTCACAGTCGGAGAAGATCTGATAATTCGATTCCCATCTGTTTCTTATACCGTAAAGGGAGGAGATACCCTTTTCGGGATAGCGGATGCATACGGGGTAACGGTCAATTCACTTTACAGAAACAATCCGTTCCTGAACGGATCTCCTGCAATCGTTCCGGGACAGGTTATTACCGTTGTTGGAGAAGACCCTTTGTATAACCGTCAGGTATCTCTGAATGGGTACGTTTATCCTTTTATTGACAGGACAGTTCTCAGAAGAACACTTCCGTACCTTACTTATCTTTCGATTTTCACATATGGAATAAGAGCAGACGGATCGTTGATATCACCCGCGGGGAGTGATGAAGAACTCATCAGAATTGCAGGAGAATACGGAACGATTCCTCTTCTGATGCTTACATCATTAACAGACGAGGGAAAATTCTCAAACGAACTCGTTTCACGTATTCTTAATGATACGGAACTTGGCGACCGTGTGATAGAAAACATAATTGAGATACTCGAATCACATTCATACGGTGGGATTGACGTTGACTTCGAATATATAGGTGCCGAAGGAAAAGATGCATACGTTGAATTTTTAAAACGCCTCTCAGAAGCCCTGGACGGAAGGTTCCTGCTTTTTGTATCTCTGGCGCCGAAATCAAGAGCGGATCAGATGGGGATACTTTATGAGGGACATGATTATAGGGCTATAGGTGAAATTGCCGACAAAACGCTCGTTATGACATATGAATGGGGCTATACATTCGGACCTCCAAACGCCGTTTCACCCATTCCCGAAGTTAAAAGGGTACTCGATTATGCAGTATCTGAAATCCCGAGAGATAAGATCCTTTCCGGAATCCCGAATTACGGATATGACTGGCCTCTTCCATATGTAAAAGGGGAAACCAAAGCACAAACGCTGACTAATACGGAAGCAGTTGAACAGGCCTATGAAAAACAGGCAGAGATAAGATACGACGAGGTGAAGTCCGCACCGAATTATAATTATTATGACAGACCGACAAGCTTCGACGACGCTGTTGAACACATTGTCTGGTTCGAAAACGCACGTTCGTGCGATGCGCTTTTGAGACTGATAAACGAATACGACATTGCCGGTTCGGGCGTTTGGAACATAATGAATTATTTCCCCGCTTTGTGGTTGACTGCAAATGCACAATTCAATATCAAGAAGGCAGAATAAAAACGGGCGGATCGGCAAAACCGATCCGCTCGAGTTTAATTCAACATTTCCTGACCGCCCGTTACAGGCACTGCCTGCCCGGTTTCATATTTCTGTTCAATGATATACTGGACTGCTCTGTTAAGATCATCGGGAAGGCATCCTCGTCCAAGAGGGACCTTCGATTCATAATACTTTTTGACGTCTGCAACCGTTTTTGCACCCGGAACTTTTCCCGCGTTGAGATATTGAACGAACAGTCCCTTGACAGGATCTGACCACAGCGGTCCGTCAAGAAAGTTACCGGGACAAACAGCGTTTACCTTTATCCCGAACGGAGCGAGTTCAAGTGCGAAAGACTGTGTAAGGCCGAGACCGCCGAATTTACTTCCCGCATAAGCAAAATTCTTATTCGATCCGGTAAGACCTGACTTGGAATTAATTTCGATAATATCCGACATATAAGCAGGATTAACGATCCTTTGCAGCTTCATAACAGCCGAGGCGTATTTTACGCACATAAAATACGCTGTATAGTTTATAGAAGTTACGAGATCAAAATTCTTCCTCGTCATCTCCTCGAGGGATCCGGCGCGAACAATTCCCGCGTTGTTCACAAATATGTCAAGTCCTCCGTATGTGAGGACAGTTTGCCGAACCATTAGTCTGACACTTTCCTCATCCGCTATATTTACGGTAATAGGTGAAGCGGAAGAACCTGTCGTCTTTGAAATATCTTTCGCGGTCTTCGCAGCTCCTTCGCTGTTAATATCAGCTATAATAACGTTTGCGCCTTTTCCAGCGAGAAAACGAGCGATACCTTCGCCGAACCCCTGGGCACCGCCTGTCACAATAGAGATTTTGGAAGAAAAAGGATGAGTATTATTCGCTTTGAGACTTACACCCGAACGGTACTTTTCGACCTCCCAATTGACGATGAAATCAGTAAGTTTTTTGCTCATGGGAAGAACGCCGCCGAAGTTTTCAGCATATGTTACTACGGTCATGGCATCAAACATAAGATCCGACGCGGTGTTTGCTTCTTTGAAAGTATTACCAAGTGCGAACATACCGATATTCTCGGCAAAAACGATTTTCGGAGCAAAACCGTGCGCCGACTTGAAATCGTTGAACTTAAGGATGATCGCAGAGGGTGAAAAATCGGAAATATAAAGCGGTTCGGCTTTACAGTATACTATATGATCAGGTGAAAGAGGACGCTTGATCTTTTTGAAACCTTCGCGAGATGCAAAATACAAGATTTGTTTGTTCGATTTAAACACGACTCGGGCGTATCCGTCTTTATCATAAAGCATTCTGAGGATGGGGGCGATTGCGGCAGCAGAGTCAAGATCGGTTTTCACATCGGAAAAGTCCGGTTTAACCTTTATTTGTGATTTGATTTTCCCGATCACTTTCTTAACAAGAACGTCAAGTTTCTTTGATGTTTCCGCAACAAAAAAAACGCCGTGGTTCTGGTGAAAGACAAGCTCAGCGTCTTTACCGGTCGTCCTTTTGTACTTAATCAGTGCTTTTCTGAAAGCGGAAGCCATAACGTATCCAGGTTCGCAGGCGTCAAGCCATATCGAATCCGGAAACATTTTCCTTATCGTTTCTTTTCCGTTTTTCGAACACAGTACTCCGTTCACAACAGATGGATGAACGTGAAGTACAAAAGACTGAGAGAAAAGATCGTGAAAAAGGGTTTCGACCGAAGGTCTTTTATTTTCCTCTCCCTCATCTTTTGCATTCATAAGGGCGGAGAGGACCTCTGCTTCTCTCTTATCAGGGTCGGATGAATACTCAACATTCCATATATTGGAAAGAAGTTCTCTGTTCATTCTGACAAAGCCTTCTTCGGAAATCGTGGATAAAGCAGTTCCGCTTCCCTTGACCCAAAGTTTGTCGGCCGTTTTGTATGAGGTGTTCCCTCCTCCGGCCAGAACGAAAGAAGTGTCTGATCCGTAACGGTTTGAGAATTCAACGAGCGATTCTAAATTTGTCATAATAGCCTCCGCTTTATTTGATACCGCCAATTAAGGCGTATTGCTTTATCCTTTCATTAAGGTCCGGGATCTGATCAATCGTCCTCTGAGAAAACATCGAAAGCGACAAGTCACGGCTTGCAGAGATTTCATGACCGATCAGCGCATAAGTCGACGTTCTCAAATGAGCGTATTCCGGCAATTCAAGAGACGGACAAATAAACGACTGACGGGGTGAATTGATATCCTCGCCGGAAATCTCAAAAAAGCCGTTGTCTCTGCAATATTTCATAACAGTTTCGAGTTGTTCTTTTGAATTACGCGACGGCATATACGTTATCGCTTTAAATCGGACCTTTTTGAGAGTATCAAAGAGAACGGGGAGATAATCGTCCTCAAATTTCTGTGCTTTTTTATCTCCGGTCGGGCTCTCGCCAACATCGCCGAGATATGCATAAGCGGATATAGCTCCGAGTTCATCTGCAAGATCGGAAAAATCAGAAATGCCGATACACTCATCGTCAGCGTCAATATAAAAGCGAGAGACAAGACTGCTCTTCAAGACCCCCAATATGTCATACGGATAAAAGTTGTCAGGCGCTGTCAGCAGTTTATCATACGTTTTCGGATCGATTTCTTTTCCTATCAACCGACCGACGAAACGCAAGGCGTCGCTTCGCTCCGTATACTTATCGATAATCTTACGGGTAAGCGCGAAAAGAATATGTCGTTCAGTAACTCCGCCGCCCTCACGCGCCATCGAAATTGGCAAAACGTCACGCAAAAAATCAAGGGTTATACCAAACGGCTCGGTAATCCTTGTAATATTTTCGCACATTTTAACGTTTCGTTCGTTTCTCTTCTTCCTTAACACGGAAAGAACTTCCTCAGCTTTATCAATGCTTCCGTGAGGGATACCGTGCATCGCCACGTACGCACACGAGACCTGATCGGGGTTATTGATCCTTCTTCCGTCAAGAGGCGTTCCCTTTACGTTCACACGGCACTCAAACCCGCACGTCACAGGCATCTCCATGATTGAACCCGCCTCAATGAATTCACGGGTCCCCCCTACGCTGTCATGATCCATTATCCCGGCTGTTGAAAGACCGGCGCGCCATGCGTAAAAAACCGCCGACGTCGGAGTATATGGAGAGAAAGAATAACAAGTATGAATGTGGTTATTTACAAATCTGCCTTCTCTATCTCTTTCTATCTTACCGGCATCTATTCTTTCTTTTACTTTTCTCAATGCCCGAAGTCGTTCGTCCGCGGTAATATCAGTCCTCGAAAGGTCTGCGATTATTCTTTCGTCAGTCATTTTTTGTTTTCCTTTTCTGTATTATCTGTTTTTTCGGCATTGACCGCTTTATCTTTTACTTTGAAGGTGAACTTATTTTCAGTGTGGTTTAAAATTCTCTTGATATTCTTTCTGTGTCCCCATATTCCGAGTATCATTACACCAATCGCAAATATAATTACGATCCTGGGTCTCATTCCATAAGCAAATATAACCCACATTCTGTCCAGGACGATGGGATAAAAAGCAAGACCGACCACTGATCCGAGCGATATATATTTTGTCAACGCGACTATCAAAACGAACAACGCGACAAGTATAAGAAAAATACGCCAATCGGTCATGAGTACCATAGCCGCCGCGGTAACTATGCCTTTCCCGCCTTTGAATTTATAGTAACACGGGAAAATGTGACCGACAAAGCAAAAGAATCCGGCAAGATATGCTCCGAAAAAACCGAGAAACAGTCTCCCGATAAGTGAAGCGATTACAGCTTTCAGAAAATCGCCTCCGAAAGTTATCGCAGCCATCTTTTTGCCGTACGTTCTCATCACGTTCGTCATACCGGCGTTCCCGCTTCCGTATTCTCTGATATCTTCACCGTAAAACTTCTTGGAAATAATAATTGATAAATTAATGCTTCCAAGCAAATACGCAAAGACCGCAGTCATAAGAACGAACGGAATATACACAGCAAGAACGACCGAAAGATCGACCTGAGTATCTACAGGAATCCAAATTGATCTTAACCCGTAATCCCAAATCTGAGAAATAGTCATAATAATCTCCTGTCAGACTTTATCGCCGTCGCCTTTTTGCTTGATAATCATTTTGATCGGCGTTCCATCAAATCCAAACGTCGAGCGAAGACAGTTTTCTATATATCGTTGGTATGAAAAATGAAACAGATCTGCTCTGTTACAGAATAAAACAAAAGTCGGAGGAGCAACACCCGTCTGTGTCATATAGTAAATCTTCAGCCGTCTTCCTTTATCCGACGGAGGCTGAACTCTTGTTACTGCGTCAGAAAGGACGTCGTTGAGCATTCCGGTCGTAATACGAAGATCTGACATATTCTTGACGGCGTTGATCTTCTCGAATAGTTTATCAACGCGTTGACCGGTCTTTGCGGAAATAAAGATAAGAGGTGCATAAGTCATAAACGAAAGGGCGGTGTAAACGTCGTCCGTAAACTTTTTCGTAACGGAATTGTCTTTTTCAATCGTATCCCATTTATTTACGCAGATAATTATTCCCTTGCCCGCTTCATGAGCGATCCCCGCGATTTTTTCATCTTGTTCAGTTACTCCTTCTCCTGCGTCGACGACCAGGAGACATACGTCAGCCCTCTCAACGGCTGCTTTTGCTCGGATCACTGAAAATTTTTCGATTCTGTCTTCAACTTTACTCTGACGTCTCAGACCTGCCGTATCTATAAAATTATATTTACCGTGCTCGTTTTCAAAATAGGTATCGATAGCGTCTCTTGTCGTTCCGGGCATATCCGAAACAATAAGCCTATCGTCTGAAAGGATCTTGTTAATGAGCGATGATTTTCCGGCGTTCGGTTTACCTATGACGGCAACATTTATCAACTCGTCGTTATCTTCCTCATTTTCATATTCCGGAAGACATGCCATAACTTCATCGAGAAGGTCTCCGCTACCGCTTCCGTGAAGGGCCGACAGAGCAATAGGCTCCGCATCAAATCCAAGACTGTAAAAATCATAGTAATCTGCCGGCGGAGCGCCTACTGAATCAACTTTATTTACACATGGGATAACGGGTTTCCCGCTCTTTTTGAGCATAAGTGCGATATCCATATCGTCAGAAACCAATCCTGATCTAACGTCACACACAAAAATAATAACGTCGGCGGTATCGATTGCAATTTGCGCCTGTGCTCTCATTTTAACGAGGATGGGGTCATCCGTCATGGCATCGATCCCTCCGGTATCGATAAGGGTCATTTTTTTACCGCGCCATTCGGTTTCCCCGTATATCCTGTCGCGTGTTATTCCGGGAACGTCTTCGACAATAGCAGTACGTTTCCCTGTCAGTTTATTGAATAAAGTGCTTTTACCGACGTTAGGTCGACCGACGATCGCAATAACCGGTTTTGGCAAGAATACCGCCTCCTTCCTATATTTCTCAATTTATTATTATACACCTGCGCGAAGTACAAATCAAGAAAAAAGAAAAAACCGCCGCGGCTTTTTGCCGCGGCGGGAACTCAAAAAATGTTATGCAAGTTCTGCAAAATACTTAATTGTACGAACCATCTGGCTGGTGTAGGAATTCTCATTGTCATACCATGAAACAACCTGTACCTGATAAGTATCGTCGTCGATCTTGGTAACCATGGTCTGAGTGGAATCGAAGAGAGATCCGTATCTGATACCGATAACGTCGGAAGAAACGATCATATCCTCGTTGTATCCGTAAGAATCAGATGCGGCAGCTTTCATTGCGGCGTTGATACTGTCAACGGTAATGTCTTTGCCCTTGACAACAGCAACGAGAATCGTAGTTGAACCGGTGCAAACGGGTACTCTCTGAGCCGATCCGATAAGTTTTCCGTTAAGTTCGGGGATTACAAGACCGATAGCCTTTGCGGCGCCCGTCGTATTCGGAACGATATTGACGGCTGCTGCGCGCGCGCGACGAAGATCACCTTTTCTATGCGGACCGTCAAGAACCATCTGATCGCCGGTATATGCGTGAACGGTCGTCATGATGCCCGACTGAATAGGAGCGTAATCGTTGAGCGCCTTTGCCATGGGAGCAAGGCAGTTCGTCGTGCATGAAGCTGCGGAAATGATCTGATCCTCAGCGGTCAACGTGTTCTCATTTACTCCGAATACGATAGTTTTAAGATCTTTTCCTGCGGGTGCGGAAATAACGACTTTCTTTGCGCCGGCTTCAATGTGAGCCATAGACTTTTCTTTCGAGGTATAAAAGCCGGTGCATTCAAGAACAACGTCAACGCCGATTTTGCCCCAAGGGAGATCAGCAGCGTTCTTTTCGCTGTAAATCTTGATCGTCTTGCCGTCGACCGTTATCGTTCCGTCCTCGTCGCTTGCGGAAACGGTGTCGGCGAGATCATACTTCTTCTGCGCGGAGTCATATTTAAGAAGGTGAGCGAGCATCGAGGGACTCGTAAGGTCGTTTATCGCGACTATTTCATATCCCTCTGCGCCGAACATCTGACGGAAGGCCAGACGACCGATTCTACCGAAACCGTTGATTGCTACTTTTACAGACATGATTGCTTCCTCCAATATATTGAATTTTTAATTAGGATCTATAGTTCAAGTGCCTTTTATCCTTAGATAATTTTATACCAAAATCAAGTAATTTACAAGTCAAATAAACAAAAAAAAACAGGTTTAGAAGACTTTACATATTTGTACCCTGCGCGTGCCTTAAAATTATGAAAAGTTACATCAGCAAGTCATCTATGACGCGCGTTGAAGTGTTGACAAAAAAATAT
>JAFWTH010000086.1 GCA_017518975.1 Clostridia bacterium | reverse complement strand
GGTCGACGAGGCGGGCTCCAAGAAGCGCATCGCGGGGATCACACCCGATCCGGAGGTCAGGGAACTTGAAAACAAGTTGAAAGGAGTCACCGCCGAGAAGGAGGAGGCGATCCTGTCGGAGGATTACGAGAAAGCCGCGTCGCTGCGCGACGAGGAAAAGAAACTCACGGAGGAACTCGAGGCGAAAAAGGCTCCCGCAGGCGGCAGAAGCGTAGAACCCGTCGTAACGGAAGAAGATATCGCCGATATCGTCTCCTCGTGGACTCACATACCCGTAAAGAAGCTTGAGGAAGAAGAGAGCGAAAAACTCCTGAAACTCGAGGAAACGCTGAAAGAACGCGTTGTCGGACAGGATCAGGCGGTCGAAGCAGTAGCCCGCGCGATCCGCCGCGGACGGCTCGGTCTGTCCGATCCGAGAAGACCGATCGGTTCATTCATTTTCCTCGGTCCCACGGGCGTCGGAAAGACGGAGCTTTCAAAGGTCCTCGCCGACGTGATGTTCGGAGACGAAAACGCGATGATCCGCGTCGATATGTCCGAGTATATGGAGAAGCACAGCGTGTCCAAGCTTATCGGCTCGCCTCCGGGGTACGTCGGCTACGACGACGGCGGACAGCTGACCGAGAAGATCAGGCGCAGACCGTATTCCGTTATTCTTTTCGACGAGATCGAAAAAGCGCATCCCGACGTGTTCAATATACTTCTTCAGATCCTTGAGGACGGGATACTGACCGATTCGCAGGGGAGAAGAGTCGACTTCAAAAACACGATAATCATCATGACGTCGAACGTGGGAGCGGCGAGCATCGTCGCGCCGAAGCGCCTCGGCTTCGCGGATCCGGAGAAGAAGGAAGAGGAGGAGGAAAAAGCCAAATCCTCCGTGATGGACGCCCTCAAAGCAACGTTCAAACCCGAGTTTCTCAACCGTCTGGACGAGATCATCGTTTTCAACAAGCTCACCGACGAGGATATCAGAAAGATCACTTCGATCATGCTCCGCGACGTTGAAAAGAGAGTTGACGCCCTCGGTGTGAAGATATCCTTCACCGACGAAGCCGTCGCCGCTCTTGCAAAAGAGGGATTCGACCCGGTTTACGGCGCGCGTCCTCTTCGCCGCGCGATCGTGAGGAAGGTCGAGGACAGGTTCTCCGAGGAAATGCTCGCCGGAAATATCACGGAGGGCGACGAGGTCGTCGCCGACTTCAGAGAAGGCGGGATCGTATTCACGAAAGAGAAATCCGAAAAATAAAAAACGCTCTTGACAACGTCTCCCGATTCGTGTATAATATCCGAGGCGTACGAAAAGTACGCCTCGGGACGCTACTGTGGCTCAGTTGGTAGAGCAGCTGATTCGTAATCAGCAGGTCGCCGGTTCGAGTCCGGCCAGTAGCTCCACGTTTTACAAGCCCATTCCGGTCATAATCGGAGTGGGTTTGTTGCTTTTTTAAGGCGGTTTTTACTGAAACGACGAGTTTTGACTCCCAAATACGCCCGGGAAGTTTTATAGACCGGCTGCGTTTTTAAGAATCCGGATCGCGTTTTGGTATTTTTTGGATGATTCTTTTGTTTTCGCTTAACGTTTTATGGTATAATAATATCGTAAAATTCTATTGGAGGTTGTCATTATGGCTAACAGAATCATTTTGAACACGGTATCCTTTCACGGCAAAGGCGCGATCGGTGAGATCGTTCCGATCGCACGGACCAAGGGCTGGAAGCACGTTTTTGTATGCTCTGACCCGGATCTTATCAAGTTCGGCGTCGCCGCCAAGGTGACCGGCCTGCTTGACGAGGCAAAGATACCTTACACGGTTTATTCGGGCATCAAACCCAACCCGACGATCGAAAACGTAAAAGAAGGCGTTGAGGCGTTCAAGGCGTGCGGGGCTGATTCCATCATTACCATAGGAGGCGGTTCCTCTATGGATACCGCCAAGGCGATCGGTATCATAATTACCAACCCCGAGTTTTCCGACGTCCGCTCGCTTGAAGGCGTTGCGCCGACGAAGAATCACGCGGTCGACACTATCGCCGTTCCGACTACTGCGGGAACAGCCGCGGAGGTTACCATCAACTACGTTATAACCGACGTTGAAAAGGAAAGAAAGTTCGTTTGCGTCGACGAGCACGATATTCCCGAATACGCTGTCGTTGACCCCGATATGATGAGCAGTATGCCGAAGGGCCTGACCGCCTCGACGGGTATGGACGCGCTCACTCACGCGATCGAGGGATACACCACCAAGGCCGCCTGGGAAATGACGGATATGTTCCACCTCGAAGCCATCAGACTTATCGCAAAGCACCTTCGCGGCGCAGTGGAGAATAAGCCCGAGGACAGAGAAGGAATGGCTCTTGCGCAGTACGTGGCGGGTATGGGCTTCTCGAACGTAGGTCTCGGAATCGCTCACTCCATCGCGCACACTCTCGGCGCGCATTATGATACTCCTCACGGCGTGGCATGCGCTATGATGCTTCCTATCGTTATGGAATACAATCAGGAGTTTACGGGTGAGAAGTACAGAGAGATCGCACGCGCCATGGGTGTCGAAGGCGTTGATTCCATGACGCGGGAGGAATACAGAAAGGCCGCTGTAGATGCCGTCAAACGGCTTTCCGCCGACGTCGGGATCCCCGCGGTGAACGATAAGGTGAAAGAGGAAGACCTCGACGTGCTTGCGGCGGACGCCTTTGCGGACGCATGCTGCCCCGGCAACCCGAGAGATACCAATATCGACGACCTGAAATCGCTTTACAGAAAGATCATGGCTTGATGAAACGTAAGATAATTCCGGTATACAATTCTTAAAGAAACAGGGCCGCACGGGCGGCCTTGTTTTGCTTTTGCCGACCATTCGGTATTCTTTGGCGGTATACCGTTGATTCGCGTTGTTAAACAAATTCTTGAGTTTTCTTTTTTTCTTCTAAGCCATTTACATTTGTTTTAAGAAGATTTATAATATATTCAGGAAAATATATGCGCGGAGAACTCCGCGCGGAAAGGTTGAAAGATGAAGATTTCAACTTTCGGAAGAATTCTCTCGATTCTGCTTGCAGCCGTTTTGCTCGCAGGTTCTCTGACGTTCGTCGCGTCCGCGTCGCCGACAGATCCGGATCCTGTCAATATCGGCGTGCTGCATGAGGGAAACGGTATCAAGGTCTCGTACCTTGAACAGTTCAAGTATGCCGACACCGGGGCTGTTATGCCCGTCGGATCCGCAACGAACGCGATCCACGGCGGTCACCATACACGCGTTCTGAGAACCGAGAACGGTACCTACGCCGTTATCATTTACAGAACGCTCGAGCGTGACGGCGAGGTCGTTTATATGGGTAACGACGGCGCGTGGCATCCGATCGATCTCGAAACGCAGAACGGGCCGGAGCACCCGTACTGGTACAAAGGTATCAACTATTACGCAATTGTCAAGATCGAGACCGACGGAGTTCGCGTCATCATGGAAGACTCCTATCCCGAGAACGACTCCAGCCAGGTTCCCGAGATCTATAACGGTGAGAACGGTCACTTCTACGTCGTCCTTCCCGGCGAGGACGCCGAGACGTACGCAAAGAACCTCGTTAAATTTCAGAATGGTGAGATAGGCGCCGACCAGTTCAGAAACGCCGCGTATCTTGCCGTTCATGAGATCGATACCGTGACCGATACCGAAGTCCGTACCGACAAGGCGATCGTCAATTTTGACACGTGCGCTCTCGACGACCACGGCTACGGCAAACCCTCCGGGATCGTCGATCTTCAGGCGCGTAAGATATACTGTATTTATGACGGCGGATACGGGGGACTTCAGTATCCTGCGTATTTTGCCTGGTATATTTACGATATGGATACCCATCAATGGGAGGATCATGCGCACACTCTGACTATCCCGCTGAGAAAAGACTATTATAACGCTTATCCGGACGGAAACGGCGGTATTTACTTCGTCATCCAGCGCTGCGTCCCGACCGAGATCTCCCCGGAGATCCTTGGTTTTCAGTTGTACCCGGAACACTCGTTCGCCTGGGACGAAATCTACTACTACCATATCAAGAATATGGAAGAAGTCGTTTTTTCCGACAACGCGGCACTTGACCGTCAGCGTTACGATTTCGTCGAATATCCGGTCTGCGAGGCGCATTACGACGAGACTCAGCCTCAGATAAACGTACATACTGCCAGCCATTACGGACACGAGGGATGTACGTATCTTGATACAGACGGTAAACTACACATAATATACTCACAGACCGTGTACGATTACTCCGGAACCAAACCAAAGGGTATCACCACCACTTATCAGGTTATAATCAATACAAAGACCGATACCGAGGTTGACCGCAGGAAGATCTCGACGACCCTTCTTCCGAAGAACGGAGCGACGGGTTACAACCTTGGTATGGGGTTCGTCATGTCTCAGGGACCCGACGGCACGTTCTACGTCGTCCATTTCACAAAACAGAGACCCGTGACTGTAGATATCTGGACCTCACCCGCTACCAACGGAAAGACGTTCACGAAGAAAGTCAGCGGACTTGCCCTATCTTTCTCGAATGGATCGACTCTGACCGGAATAGGATATCCGATCGTCGGAAACAGCCGTGACGGTTCCGTCAGGGACGGTGTGATCCCGATCATCTTCAATTCGTCCGCAAACGCTGCGCCCGGAAGTACCGAGTCGTATTACTATTTTGCTCTTGACGTCGGCAAGGTATATCCTCACGTTCACAGCTATTCCGACGTCGTGACGCCTCCCACTTTCACGGAGCAAGGATACACTACCCATATCTGCGAGTGCGGCGACAGTTACGTCGACTCATATACCGACCCTCTTGCGACGTTTTCCGCTTCTCTCGTTCTGACGGACTGCTTCGATATGATGATCTACGTTGATAACGTGACGGACGATATGATATCGGACGGTTACTGCATCGAATATGCCCGGTACGGAGATGAATATACTCGCGCGTACTTCGATGCGGATCACCTCGTCGCGAACGGGAAATACGCTTTCAACGCGGCGTCTCTGTCCGCTAACATGTTGGCGACTCCCGTATATTTCAGAGTATGCGACGCTGACGGCGCGGAGGTGAAAACCTTTAATTACAGCGTGAAAGACTACTGCGACTACCAGATAGAGCATTCGGACGACGACAAAATGGTCGCGCTATGCGGTGCGATCATGGCGTACGGCTGCTACGCGGAGCAGCGGTTCCCCGGTCCTTACGCTGTTCCGATCGATCCCTCACAGTATCCCGACTCGATTGACTCGGTCGAAAACTTCGACGCCGATCTTTCGGAATACGGAAGCGATGTGAATTTCCCCGCTCCCGTGACCGGAGTTTACGCGTCACTCGCTCTCGAATCCCAAGTTAAACTTAATATTTATGTCAAAGGCGTCGACGGTATTCCCGACGGAGAATTATACGTCGGAGACGAGCCGTGGGATAACTTTGATGTGAGATCCGTTGCGTCCGGTGACGGCGCGGTGAAGTACCGGATCACGGTAGACGGTCTCCGCTCCGTGGATTTGACAAAAAATATCATTTTCAGCTCTTCTCTGGGTGGGTTCAGCTATTCGCCCATGTCGTACGTGAAATTCGTTATAGAACACGCGGGTGACAGCAGTATCGGGCAAAACGCAGGCGTATGTAAGGCGCTTTACAACTATGCTGTTGCTGCGATCAGCTACTTCAATGCACGGTGACGGGAACAGTATCTCCGAACCGTATAAGCATAATAAAAGATAAGGAGGATAAAAAATGAAAGAACTGTATTCATCTCCTGAACTGGAGATCATCCGTCTTGATGCCGAAGATATCATCACGAACTCCGGATGTCCCGTAGAGACTGACGAGGTACCGATCGGGTAAGGATC
>JAFWTH010000085.1 GCA_017518975.1 Clostridia bacterium | reverse complement strand
CATATCGTCCGTGTTGCCCCCGCTCGTACCGACGATATGAGTCGACCCGTAATGGACGTTGTAAAAATTGAACATTGCCGAGAACGCGGGATCGGTCGGCCCCGCGAAGAAGTTGAGGCAACCGTCGCGGGCAAGGATGGCGTCGCCGGTTTCGACGACCGATTTTACGGGAGCGTATACGAAAACGTCGTCAAAACCGACGCCCCCCGTCATGTCGCGCAGAAGCGCGACGGGATCCGCCGCGGAACCGGTGTTCACGTATCTGAGATCCACTCCGTGGCGCGCCGCTTCTTCTACTGTAACGATTTCGGCAGCCCTCTTGAGACGGGCGTCGTCGATGTCCGTCACGACAAGCAGAGACGGCGCCCTGTCGCAATGAACGGCGTAATCGGCTGCGCCGAGACCCATCGGTCCGGCTCCTGCAAGAATCGCCGCGCGTCCGCCTTTGACGATACCCATCTCATGGTGATACGAACCGGGCTTGACGTGATAGTTCGCGTGATATCCGCCGACGATGCAGCTCATCGGCTCTGCGAGTGAACCGTAGAAAAACGCGTCTCCGTCATAAGGGATAAGACAGTCGCAGATCATAACTTCCGGCGGGATAATAACATACTCCGATGCGCCTCCGCAATACGTGTAAGAGTATCCCGGAGCTGCAAGAGAACCTTTATAGTTATGCGCTGGCTGGATGACGAACTTATCTCCCGCTTTGAACTTATCGGCCCACTTTGCGCCGACCTTTTCGATCCTGCCGCAGAATTCGTGACCGATGATAACGGGGTTATTCTCAACGTCGTCGGGAACGCGCTTGTGTGCGGCGCCCTGTTTTACCGCCTTGTGAGAAGACATACAAATGCTGTCCGAAATAACGCATGCGAGTATCCCGTCGTCGCGGATCTCGGGCAACTCGATCTCCTCAAGTCTCAGATCCATTTTAGAGTGAAGTCTGACTGCTTTGGTTTTCATCTTATCAGATCCTTTCGATTCGGATATATTCTTTGTGATTTTCTCGTTTTTTGAAAAGAGGCGCGATAATCTCTCCCTGTTCTTCCCTGTCTCGCCTGATATGAGAGCGAATGAGAGCGGTTTTCCCTCTTTGAAGCGTACGGCGCCGAGGTGAGAGCCCTCGCGCGATCCCGCGGGAAGCGAGGCAAGCGGGACTTCCGTCGTCCTTCCTTCTCCGTCGACGAGAACGGCGATCCCTTCCTCGACCCGGTCGAGGACGAATAGACGAGTTTCGTTTTTCATATCAATCTCGGACCGGTTCGATGAATCCGACCTTGCGGCGGACTTTCGAGAGCGTGCGGCACGCGTTGTACCTTGCCTCATAAGCTCCTTTTTTCATTACCGATTCGAGGTACTTCTTATCCGCCGAAAGTCTCGCGAATTCGGCCTGAACCGGAGCGAGAACGTCCGCGCAGACCTCTCCTATCGCCGCTTTGAAATCTCCGTATCCGCGGCCCTCGAATTCTTTTTCTATCTCCGCGTCGGTCTTCCCGGTAAGAGCGGAATAAACGTTCATGAGGTTTCCGACGCCTTCTTTTCCCTCGCCGCGTCTCACCTCTGAGCCGGAATCCGTTACCGCACGCTTGAATTTTCTGATTATAACGTCGCGCGGATCCAGGATACGCACGACGGCGTTTTCGTTCTCGTCCGATTTTGACATCTTCTTCGTCGGATCCGCGAGAGACATGATCCTCGCTCCCGATTGAGGAATAAAGCCCTCCGGGACGGTAAAAGTCCCGGGGAATATTCCGTTGAACCGCTCCGCAATGTTCCGCGCGAGTTCGATATGCTGTTTCTGATCGTTGCCTACGGGAACGAGATCGGTCTGATAAAGAAGAATATCCGCAGCCATAAGGACCGGATACGTGAAAAGACCGGCGTTTATATTGTCGGCGTTTTTAGCCGATTTGTCCTTGAACTGAGTCATACGGGACAGCTCGCCGAACATAGTGTAACAGTCGAGGATCCAGCACAGTTCCGCGTGTTCCGTGACGTGGCTCTGCACGAACAGGGTGTTTTTTTCGGGGTCAAGCCCACACGCGATGTAAAGAGCGAGCGTTTCGTACGTGCGGCGGCGAAGTTCGGCGGGATCCTGCCTTACCGTGATCGCGTGCTCGTCGACGACGCAGTAATAGCAGTGATGATCCTCGGGAAACGCGGTGAAGTTGCGGAGCGCGCCGAGATAGTTGCCGAGCGTCAGAGTACCTGACGGCTGAACGCCCGAGAAAACGATCTTTTTGTCTTTGAACATATCGGTTATTCCTTTTCGGGTTTGGATTTAAAGTCAAGCTTTCCGGCAAGAGTCAGAAGCGAGTGGAAGAAGACCGCTCCGAAAGCGTTTCCGGCGACCACGATGAGAATAAACAGAAGAGACGGGACCGAGAACGATCTTCCGTTGAAGAAATAAAACATATCGGCGATTGAGTGTTCAAACCCGCAGAGAATGAACGCGGGAACGCAGAAGACGATACCGATAAGCTTTTTATGGCGTTTCCAAATCTCGACGCACACGTAGATCAAAAGACCGCAGAGCGCGGCGTCGGCGAAAACGCGCATCGGACTTTTTAACAGTTTCGCCGCGCAGACCGTCTCCGCGCTGCCGAAAGGCGGACATACGAGACCGACGATCGCGCATCCGACGAGATTTCCCGGTATCGAGATGAGGGTATCGACGATAAACGGCGGCTTCTCCGTTACGATATATCCGACCTTGCCGGTGTACAGTTCCATTTTGAAGAGCACCACGGAGATCAGCCCCACGCAGAACGCGAGCGCTCCGACGTATTTATTGTCGCACGAAAGATATACCGCGCCGCCGATGCTTATCATCACGCCCGCGGCAATCGCTCTCAGGAAAACTGCGAGTTTTTTCATCATTTCACCCTCTTACTGTGCGTGAAACAACTTTTTCGTCTGGTAAACGGGCTCCTGCGTGAGATTTATACCGAGCTTCCTGTATATTCCGGAATCGACCGCCGTGACCATAACGCTCGAGTGAGCCTCGCACCCGCGGAGCTTGTCGAGTTGTTTCATCGCAAGCGCGGCGACGGGATTGGTCGTTGCAGAGATAGCCAGAGCGACAAGCACTTCGTCCGCATGAAGACGCGGATTGTGACCGCCGAGTTTTTCGGTCTTGAGGCGGGAAAGCGGTTCGATCACGACAGGCGGGATCAGGTGGATCTCGTCGTTTATGTCCCCGAGGACTTTCAGGGCGTTGAGGAGAGCGGAAGCGGAAGCGCCTAGCAGAAGCGACGTCTTGCCCGTGACTATCTTTCCGTCGTCAAGTTCAATCGCGACGGCGGGACCGCCCGTCGCTTGCGCTTTGTCAAGCGACGCCGCTACGACCGGACGGTCGGACTTGCTGACGCCGACCTTGTTCATCAGAAGCTCCATTTTGTAAACTTCCGAATCCTTTGCGGAACCGTTCGTCCTCTTGCAAACTGTGCTGTAGTAACGTCTGATTATCTCTTTTTTTGCCGCTTCGGTGACTGCTTCGTCGTCTGTGATGCAGTATCCCGCCATATTGACACCCATATCGGTAGGCGACTTGTAGGGACACGAACCGTAAATCTCCTCGAAGATCATTTTGAGGACCGGGAATATCTCAACGTCACGGTTATAGTTTACCGTCGTATCGCCGTACGCTTCCAGATGGAACGGATCGATCATATTGACGTCGTTGAGGTCGACGGTAGCCGCTTCGTACGCGATGTTGACGGGGTGGTTCAGGGGAAGATTCCAGATCGGGAAGGTCTCGAATTTTGCGTATCCGGATTTGATGCCGCGAAGGTTGTCGTGATAAAGCTGTGAGAGACATGTCGCCATTTTGCCGCTTCCTGGCCCGGGAGCGGTGACTACGACGAGCGAACGCTCGGTTTCTATGTAATCGTTCTTTCCATACCCGTCCTCGCTGACGATCAGTTTCGTGTTCGACGGGTAACCGGGGATCGGATAATGACGGAAGACTCTGACGCCGAGGTTTTCAAGCCGGGCGATGAATTTGTCCGCGGCGGGCTGTCCCTTGTAATGGGTGATGACGACGGAGCCGACGAGAAGACCGATGCCGGTGAAAGCGTCGATCAGCCGAAGCGCGTCCATATCGTAAGTGAGTCCGACCGCTGCGTGGACCTTGTTCTGTTCGATCGCCTCGGCGGAGACGACAATAATTATCTCAGCGTGATCCTTCAGCTTCATCAGCATCCTGATCTTGCTGTCCGGAGCAAAGCCCGGAAGAACGCGGGACGCGTGATTATCGTCGAAAAGCTTTCCTCCGAATTCAAGGTACAGTTTACCGCCGAAACTTTCTATTCTCTCGCGGATATGTTCGGACTGCATCTTCAGATATTTGTCGTTCTCAAAGCCGATCTTCTGCATTTTCCCCTCCCGGATAATTGGTGTGAGCACATCGTGACCCACGGTATATTATATGACACTTTTTTCCCGATTTCAAGTGGAAACGACCATTTGAAATGTGTTTTTTTGCTATTGTGTTGACCCATTCTTTATGGTAAAATCAAAGGTAGAGTTCACGGAGGGAAAAGCGTATGAAACACGTTGACATATACACCGACGGTTCTTGCCGGAAAAACCCGGGACCCGGAGGTTGGGGCGCGATCCTCGTTTACGGGAAGACCGAGAAAGAGATATCGGGCGGCGAGGAGGAAACGACGAACAACAGAATGGAGATAACAGCCGTTATCGCCGCGCTCGAAGCGCTTAAAGAACCGTGCGAGGTGACGGTCACCTCCGACTCGAAATACGTCTGTGACGCGGTGACTCTCGGATGGGCGGAGTCGTGGCGAAAAAACGGTTGGAAAAAGGCGGACAAAAAGCCCGCTCTCAATCCGGAACTGTGGGAGAAACTGCTCGATCTGCTCAAAGTACACAAAGTTGAATTCGTATGGGTCAAGGGTCACGACGGCCATCCGTACAACGAACGGTGCGACGCGATGGCTCAGGCGGAGTCGGGAAAGTTAATAAGTGAGACCGAGATGGAAAAATAATATTCCGCATTTAATATTCCCCGTAGATTTGAATTGTCCCATTTTGTACTGGCAGAAAAAAAGCACCCCTAAGGTACAGTATTTATTATTCAAGCAAAGAACTGACATCCGGGAATACATCTCTTCTACTATCTCTTCCCTCTTACATTGGCATATTTTTCTCAGCATTCCCCTTGTCTCTAGTTTTTTGCTTTCGTAAAATTCTTCCTTCTGTACTTCGGATCAAAAACTATATGATACTTGCAATTCCACTTGGTGTGTGCTAAACTACTCGTGTCTATGTTATCTTTCTTCATAGATGTTAATCCTCCGTTTGTGGTTCTTTGTTTGGCTGGCAGGCCTTCTTTATTCTACCACAAACGGAGGATTCTCTTCTCATCGGTTAACCTCTTTT
>JAFWTH010000084.1 GCA_017518975.1 Clostridia bacterium | reverse complement strand
TGAGGGTAGCGAAGCGCACGGCGCGGTAGTGAATGACAGCCCGGTGGGCTGTCAGAGCCGCGCCTGACCGAACCCCGCAGGGTAGACAAGGTGGGTCCGAAGGACCCGGATGAGGTGAGGAACCCGGCAATCTGCATCTTTATCACCTCATCAGTCAGCTCCGCTGACAGCTTCCCCTCAAGGGGAAGCCTAAAGATTCTTCGACTTCACTCGCTGCGCTCGTTCCGCTCAGAATGACATGGAAAAAGATATTCCGTAAAATACCGAATTCCGGTTTATCCGGAAGAGGTATTTTATCCGTTATTGATCAGCCGAAAGGCGGATCAATGACGACCTGATCGCTCCGAACCTTAAAACAGCATTCAGATTCTTCGACTCCGGTCTTCGACCTCCGCTCAGAATGACACGGTAATGAACTATTCCGTAAAATTCCGCGATCAAGCGGAATTTTATCCTGCTTGCGGAGCAAGCAGACATTTCAAGAAAACTTTATCCTGCTTGCAACGCAAGCAGACAGGATGACATAAAAGTGAAGATATCCTAAGTTCGTCTCGTTGGCTTTCTAATTATTTCTTGACAACCGAAGAAAATTGGGTTACACTTATATATACACTAATAAAATTAGGCAAAAACGGAGGAATATGAATGAAAGACGTTGCGTTTCCGGTCTATTTCAACTGGTACGACCTCTTGAAGGAGACCCTGACCCCGAGGCAGCGGTGCGAGGTGATCGACGCGCTGAGGGATTTTTACGAGACCGGGGCGGATCCTACGGAGCCGTTTCACGGTCCCCTGCGCCTCGCGGTCGGTCTGATGCGCGATCAGATCATCGTCATGAGAGGGAGATCGGAAAAGGCGTCCGAGTCGGGAAAACTCGGCGCGGCGAAGACGAACGGCAAAAAGGGAGCGGATAAAAATACGGAAGGGAAGAGCGGAAAGACGACGAAGAAAAAAGCGGGGTGCGGCGGCGCCGCGGCGGCGCCGAAAGACGCCGCGGCGACCTCCGGCGACGGCGCGGCTGTAAAAAAAGAAAAAGTTAATGAAAATGAAAAATTATCTTCTTCTTTCTCGCTCTCTCTCAATGAAAGAGAGAGAGAAGAGAGAGAAGGACCGGAAACGCCGTCCCTTACCGACGTGTACAAATACGTCCGGGGCATGCATTACAGCTACAACCCGCAGAAATTCTTCGACTACTACGAGGCGGTCGGATGGGCGGACAGGGGAAGGCGTATCGTCGACTGGAGAAGCAAGGCGGACCTTTGGGAGCTGCGGGAGGACGATTTCACGGGATGACCCCTTGCCTGCCCGCCGATAGTATGGTATAATCAAAATGAATAATTATTAACCGCAGAAAGGAAAGAGAAAAATGAAACGACTCATTTCCGTGATAATTTGCGTCCTGATGCTCGTAACGGCGCTGCCGCTTTGCGCGACGGCGGCGGGCCGCGGAACGTGCCCCGTCGAGCTGACGAAGCCGACGAACGCGACGCTTCAGTGGCTGTTGGGAGACGACTCTCCGACGACAATGAATTTCACCTATACCCAGCCCGAGGGCGTCCGCGATTTCGCCGCGGCTTCAGAACGCGCGATCGAAGAGGAGACCTGGGATGCCTTCATAGCGGCGACGGGATACGACGACGTCATCATCACCACCCAGATCGACTGGGCGATCGACGACCCGACCGACTGGAAATACGACCTCTGTCCCGAAGCCTGGAACGGCGAATACGGTTTCGGCTACAACTCCGATTCCGAGTATGCCGTCGATCCGTGGAGTTATCCCGACGACGGCTGGGTCGGCTCCGAGACGACGCGGGAGGAATGGGTCCTGCGCGGCTACTACGGAGAGTATTCCGAGTGGAAGGACCACGAGGACTGGACGGGCCGGGACGCCAAGCCGGGTCTTCGCGACGTGCTTAAAGCGGGCCAGTACTCCACGGACGGCGACGGTCTCGTGATCGACTGGGAAGAGCACACCGCGTACGTGCGCGTGAGATACGTCGTCAAGTGCCCGTACTGGGAAAACGATGAATACAAAGAGGATTTCTGGTATTCCGAATGGTCCGATCCCGCCGCCTACGGCAAGGACGCCGTCGTCTGGGAGCCGCCGGTCGAGGGCGACGTTCCCGCTCCCGTTATTTCGAATTTCCGTATGACGGACGAGGAATTCAACGACTGGCCGGTGATCGCCTACACGCTCGACGTGCCGGACGATTTCCTCGCTCTCGTGACCGAAGTCGCCGGTCACCGCGGGTACTCCTACATCGAGACGTTCTGCCGCGAGCTCGGAAAGGGCGGCGAGTGGATCTCCATCCAGGGCGACAGGACGATCCGCGCGGGCGAGAACAAGTGGGATCTCGTCACGCTCTCGGGGACCGTCGAGATGACGGAGTACACTTCCCTCGAACTGAAGACGCGCTACGTCGTCGAAGTTGTCTTCGGCGAGACCGAATACACGCTTTATTCAGATTTTTCGAACGTTCTGACTTTCAAGGGTAAGGACGTGCCCGTCACCATCGTGAACACCGCGGATATCTTCGACGATATTTCCGAGGGCAACTGGTTCACCGAATACGTCGATTACGCGTATTCGTACGGTCTGATGAACGGCATCTCCGACTCGAGATTCAACCCGAACGGCACGATGACGCGCGCGATGCTCGTCACCGTCCTGTGGAGAGTCGAGGGCGCCCCGGGCGCTTCCGCTCCGTCTCCCTTCAAGGATCTCACCGCAGACTGGTACTCCGACGCCGTCGCGTGGGCGTACGAGAACGAGATCGTCAACGGAATGAGCGAGACGAAGTTCGCGCCGAACAACCCGCTGACGCGCGAGCAGATAGCGGCGATCATTTACCGCTACTCCTCGTTCAAGGGGAACGACGTCTCGAAAGAGGCGGATATCACGAAGTATCCCGACTGCAAAACGGTCCACGACTGGGCGGTCGTGAACATGAAGTGGGCGGTCGCCGAGGGCCTTATAACCGGTGTGCGCCGGGGAGATAAAGATTATCTCGAGCCGCGGGCGAACGCCACGCGCGCGCAGGTCGCCGCGATCCTGAAGAGATACCTCGAGAGATAAATCGAAAAGAAGACCGGGACTATCCGGTCTTCTTTATTTTGCGGGACGCGATTTCGGGTTAGGCATCGAATGAAAGACATATGATACGGCGATTTTGCGTTCTTCATTCCCGTGTCATTCTGTCTGCTTGCTTTGCAAGCAGGATAAAGTTTTCTTGAAATGTCTGCTTGCGTTGCAAGCAGGATAAAATTCCGCAAGATTGCGGAATTTTACGGGCTCGTTTTCTTCATTTCCGTGTCATTCTGAGCGGAGGTCGAAGACCGGAGTCGAAGAATCTGAATGCTGTTTTATGGTTCGGAGCGATCAGGGATCGCTCCCTACGGTACGCGAAATGAAGAACACGTTAAATAGCCTTCCCCTTGAGGGTAGCGAAGCGCACGGCGCGGTAGTGAATGACAGCCCGGTGGG
>JAFWTH010000083.1 GCA_017518975.1 Clostridia bacterium | reverse complement strand
TCGGAGCGATCAGGGGATCGCTCCCTACGACACACAAAATGAAGAGCACATAAAACGCCGTAGCGTTCCTGTTCGCGCTATGAAAGAATAAGCGAAGCTTAAAGAAATCGATCCTCGGTCTTCGGACCGGGGATCTTTTCTTTGAATATAAATATACTTGAAATTATTAAATAAAAACGCTATAATGTCACCAAGGCAATATCATAACCCGGGCGCAGGCATCTCTCATGAACGCATACGCTCTTTTTGTTTTATTGCCTGTGACCTCGAGCCGCGCGTTTTATTTGCGCGGGTCAGGCTGTGCACTTCTTGTATATCAATTGGAGGACGTTCAATATGAAAAAAAACCTTTTCAGCAAAACCTTATCGCTTATTCTCGCACTGACTACCGTATTCGGTCTTTTCATCTTTTCTCCCGCCGCCTCGGCGGATACGAGCGGAGACTGGACGTATACCGTCTCGGAAGGGAAAGCAACGATTACCGGGTATAAGGGCAGCAATGAAGATATCACGATCCCTTCCGTTATCGGAGGATATTCGGTTAATAAAATAGGCGATTCCGCTTTCTATAACAATTCGTCTCTCAGGAGCGTTATTATTCCCGAAGGGGTTGAAACAATCGGATGGTATTCCTTTTTCAGGTGTTCTTTCCTTTCAAGCGTAATAATTCCTTCAAGCGTGCGACAAATCGGTTTATTTGCCTTTTATGAATGTACTTCTTTGACGAGCGTGGTGATTCCCGACGGAGTTGAATCTATTCTGGATGATGCTTTTGACGGATGCACTTCTCTTTCGGATCTGACGCTGGGAAAAAACGTTAAGTGGATCAGCCGCGGAGGATTTAGTAGTTGCACGTCTCTGAAAGAGGTAAGATTTCCTGATTCTCTTGAAAGTTTGGGTCCCGTTGCATTTGCAGAATGTACTTCTCTTGAAAAGATAACGATCCCGAAAAACGTGAAATCGATGGTTACCCCTTTCACCGGGTGTTCATCTCTCATGGAATTCACGGTCGTTCCGGAAAATCAGAATTTCTCATCGGCTGACGGAATGCTCCTGACAAAAGACGGGTCGACTCTGATTGACTGTCCCACCGCGAAATCCAAGGTCAAAGTGCCGGACAGAGTAAAAAACATAGGAATGGCCGCTTTCAGCTACAATGGGGTCATTACTGACGTTTCCCTTCCCGATTCGGTTGAAAGAATCGAGGACGACGCCTTTTCAAATTGCGACCTTCTTGAAAACGTTGTGATTCCCGACTCGGTTTCAAGTATCGGAAAGTACGCTTTCGCCAACTGCCGGTCGCTTCAGACAATTGTCATTCCATCCTCTACCGAAGAGATAGGAGAGAAAGCGTTCGGCTATTATAACAGACTGAACAACGAATATTTTTCCGACTATTTTCGCCTCGGTGGATTTACAGTTTACGGATACGAGGGATCCGCTGCTCAGACGTATGCTGAAGAAAATGAGTTTTGGTTCGTAAACGAGGAAATCGGACCGCATGAGCACGCTTATACGGATAAAAACGCATCTCCGTCCTGTACCGAGTGCGGATACAAGGCGCATACCTGCACTATTTGCGGATTTACGTATGCCGACGAATTTTATGATGCCCTCGGTCACGATTTCGGGACAGACCACAACGCTTGGAAGTGCTCCCGCTGCGGAGAGAAGAATCCCGATTACAAGCCGACCGTAAACTTCAAGGACGTTCCCGCCGGCGCGTATTACGCCGACGCCGTCGCGTGGGCGGTCGCGAACGGTATCACCACCGGAACGAGCGATACGACGTTCTCGCCGAACGACGGATGCACGAGAGGCCAGGTCGTTGCGTTCCTGTGGCGCGCGGCGGGTTCGCCGGAACCCAGGGATAACAAGAACCCGTTCAGCGACGTCAAGTCGAACGCGTACTATTACAAAGCCGTCCTGTGGGCTGTGGAAAACGAAGTGACCTCCGGAACGGACGCTACGCACTTCTCTCCGAACTCTGTCTGCACGAGAGGACAGATCGTGACCTTCCTGTGGAGAGCGAACGGTAAGCCGGCGCCCTCGAAGACGGCAAATCCCTTCAAGGACGTAAAAGCGAGCGACTACTACTACGACGCCGTTCTGTGGGCTGTCGAAAAAGACATCACCCTCGGCACGGA
>JAFWTH010000082.1 GCA_017518975.1 Clostridia bacterium | reverse complement strand
GACGGCGACAGCGTAATTTTCTATAATTTCAGAGGCGACAGGTCGATCGAGATCTGCCGCGCGTTCGAGGGAGACGCCTCGTTCGACAAATTCGACAGAAAGAAAATACCCGCCGTCCGTTTCTCCGGAATGCTCGAATACGATGGCGACCTTCACATACCGAAAAAATACCTTGTCAACCCGCCCGAGATCACGAACACGATGGGCGAATACCTGACGGAGTCCGGCCTCTCGATATTCGCGATCTCCGAGACGCAGAAATACGGCCACGTGACGTATTTCTGGAACGGGAACAGGAGCGGAAAGTTCTCGGATGAGCTCGAGGAGTACGTTGAGATACCGTCCGACGTCGTTCCGTTCGAGCAAAGACCGTGGATGAAGTGCGCCGAGATCGCCGACCGCGTCATCGAAGCGCTCCGCAGCGGTAAATACGACTGCATCCGCGTCAACTTCCCGAACGGCGATATGGTCGGTCACACCGGCTCGCTCGACGCCACCGTCTGCGCGATGGAGGCGCTCGACCTGCAGCTCGGGCGGATCCTCCCCGTCGTCGACGAGGTGGGCGGCGTCGCGATCGTCACCGCCGACCACGGAAACGCCGACGAGATGGCGGAGATCGACAAGAAGACGGGCGAGCCGAAAAAGAACGCTGACGGCTCGTATAAGGCGAAGACCTCCCACACGCTCAACCGCGTCCCGTGCGTCGTTTACGACAACGTGAAAAAACTCTCCTACGAGGTCAAAAAGGACGAGGGACAGTTCGGTCTGTCCTCCGTCGCGGGAACGGTCGTCAACCTCATGGGATACGAAAAGCCCGAGGTCTGGGACGAGAGCATAATCGAAGTAAAATAAGGGAGAACCCTATGTTTTATCAAAGCGGGATCCTTTTGAGGTCCTCCGCGCTCCGATCCCCGCGCACGGCGCACGGATTCTCGACGCGCCTCGGCGGCGTCAGCCGCGACCCGGCGACGAGAGAGATGAACCTCGCGTTCGGCAGGGAAGACCCGGACTCCGTCGTTTATGAGAATATCGGGATATTCGCCCGCGCCGTGACGGGCGGCAGATACGGCGGAGACCGCGTCGTCTGCGCCCCGCAGATCCACTCGGACAAGATCCGTTACGTGACGCCCGCAGACGCGGGAGACGGCGTGACGAAAAGATCGCCCGACGACGAGGGATACGACGGTTTCGTCACCGACGAGCCGGGCGTTATCCTCACGGTCAGAGTCGCCGACTGCGTCCCGATCCTCTTCTGCGGGATGAAAAAAGACGGCTCGCCCGTCGTCGCCGCCGCTCACGCCGGATGGCGCGGCACGGTCGCCGGGATAGCCGCGCGCGCCGTGGAGAGGATGGTCTCGCTCGGCGCGGCAAGGGAAAGCATCAGAGCGGCGATCGGCCCGCACATCGGAGCGTGCTGCTTCGAGGTGAGGGAAGACTTCCGTGACGCCGTAAGTTCGGCGCGCGGAGAGGATTTCGCGTCGCGCCATATAAAGATCCTCGGCGGATCGCTTCACGCCGACCTCACGGCGATGAATCTTGAGATACTCGCCTCGGCGGGGATCGGATCTGACGCCGTCGACGCCTCCGCCGACTGCACCGCATGCCGTCCGGATCTTTTCCACTCTCACAGAAAGACGGGCGGAAAACGCGGCGCGATGGGCGCCGCCGCCGCAATTCTTGATTAGGAGCCGACTTATGATCGAAGTAAAGAACGTATTCAAATACTACGGGAACGTCATGGCGCTCGACGACGTTTCGTTTACCGTGAACGAGGGAGAGGTCGTCGGATTTCTCGGGCCGAACGGCGCGGGCAAGTCGACGATGATGAACATCATAACAGGATATCTCTCCTCCACGTCGGGAGACGCGTCCGTCTGCGGCATCGACGTGCTCGAAAACCCGGACGAGGCGAAAAAGAAGATCGGATTTCTGCCCGAACAGCCGCCGCTCTACCGCGAGATGAAGGTGTCCGAATACCTGAATTTCGTATACGATCTCAAAAAATGCACGCTCAACCGCAAGGCGCACGTTGACGAGATCATGGCGGTGACGAAGATCGCGAACGTCCGGGACCGTCTGATCGGAAATCTTTCGAAGGGCTACAGACAGCGCGTCGGAATAGCGCAGGCGCTCGTGGGCAACCCACCCGTGATGATCTTCGACGAGCCGACCGTCGGTCTCGATCCGAAGCAGATAATCGAGATCAGGAACCTCATAAGGAACCTCGGCAAAAATCACACGGTTATCCTGTCGACTCACATTCTTTCAGAGGTCCAGTCGGTCTGCGACCGCATCCTCATCATAAACGAGGGACGGCTGATCGCGGATGAAAAGACCGAAAACATAGCCCGTGTCGCGGGATCCGACCGAAGGTACACGGTAAAGATCGCGGGACCGCGCCGCGATATTCTCCGCGAACTGCGCGCGCTGAGTGGAGTCCGGTCCGCAGAGGACACGGGCGACGGCGACGCGGACGGCGCCGCCTTCGACGTCGAGGCGGAACGCGGGATCGATATAAGAAAATCGCTTTTCAATATGCTCGCCTCGAAGGGGTGGCCGATAATGGAACTCATCCCGCGGGGGATGAGTCTCGAGGACGTCTTCGTCAGGATAATGGACGAGGACGAGAGAAGAAGGACCGCGCCTGAAGGACGGCGCGGCGGAAAGGAGTGACGCTGACGTGACGGCAATTTTCAAAAGAGAACTGCGCTCGTTTTTTTCGACGCCGCTCGGATACGTTTTCTCGGCGGTCTATCTCGCGGCGTCCGGACTCATATTCGCTCTTTTCACTCTGAGATCGTCGACCTCTGACGTGTCGACGTACTCCTCGATGATGCTCTTCGGGTTCGTCGCGGTCCTGCCTCTTCTGACGATGAGATCGTTCTCCGAGGAAAAACGGCTGAGGACGGACGCGCTCCTTCTGACGTCTCCGGTCTCGGCGACCGGGATGGTGCTCGGCAAATATCTCGCGTCGCTCACCGTGTTCGCGGGCAATCTGCTTCTCTCGTGCGTTTATATCATCCCGCTCGGGAAGTACGCGGCGGATCACAGCCCGGTCAGCGCGGCGAGGACGTTCGGCTGCTTTTTCGCCATGTTTCTCGTCGGCGCGTGCTTCATCGCGGTCGGCATTTTCGTGTCGTCCCTGACGGAGAGTCAGGTCGTCGCTGCCGTCGGAACGATGGCGATCCTCTTCTTCTTCGCGTCGATCGCGCTGTTCAACGGGATGATCGACTCGTACGCGGTCAGGACCGTTCTGTCGTGGATCTCCCTTTACTCGCGGTTCACTAACTTCACCTACGGAATGTTCGACTTTGCGGCGCTCGTTTACTATCTGTCGTTCGCGGCGGTGTTCGTTTTCCTCACCGTTCGGGTGACGGAGAGACGGCGCTGGATATGAGAGGAGGGGTGAGCCGTGACGAGAAAAACAAAACTCTTCGGTAAGAAATTCAGATACCGTTCCACCTCGCTTCTTTTCTGCGTTCTGTTCATAGCTGTGATCGTCCTTTTCAACGCGGTCTTCACCGCGCTCGCGTACCGCTTTGGCTGGTACGTCGATATGACGAACGAGGCGGTCTTCACCCTTTCCGACGAGGCGAAGGAATATATCGCCGGGATACGGAAGGACATCGATATCTACTTTGCGTCGGATCCCGACACGCTTATGGCGGACGAGGATATGCGCTACGTTTACACCACCGCGCGCCAGCTCGAAGAGGCGATCGACGGGGTGAAGATCGAGTGCGTCAACGTCGTAAAAAACCCGGGATTTTTCAGGGAATTCTACTCGACGGCGGCGACGGATATCACCTCGAAGTCCGTCGTCGTCAGATCGGGCACGGAGTCACGCGTCCTCAAACCGGAGTCATTCTTCGTCTTCAACGAGGACGGCAAGAGATGGGGATATCAGGGCGAATACCGTTTCGTCTCCGCGATCATGCAGGTGACCCAGACGGACGCGCCGGAGGTCGTCTTCACGACCGGTCACGGCGAGGATATCGAGGGCGCCTCGACGCTCGCGCAGCTTTTCTGGGACTGCGGTTTCGAGGTCAAGGTCGTCGATCTCTCGCAGGATGAAATCAGCGAAGACTGCCGGATCATCGTGATCTATGATCCCGTTTACGACTTCATCGGAGCCGAGGCGGAGGACAAGAACAAGAACGAGATCACGAAGATCGATAAAATGCTCGACGGACTCGGCGGCCTGCTCGTCTTCGAGAGCCCCGACCATTCCGCGAAACTTACGAACCTCAACGAATTCCTGAGGGAGTGGGGCATAGCGTACCGCTCCGAGGTCAAGGTCCGCGATCACGGTCATTCGTTCAGCACGGACGGATATTCGATCTTTACCGAATACGCTCCGACCGACACGCTCGGCGGGTCGTTCCTCACCGAGATGATCGACCTCTCGTCCTCGCCGAAGGCGGTGATAAGAGAGGCGTCTCCGATCGATATCCTCTGGGAGAGCGGCGGCGACCTGTCCGGTTCCCGTTCCGTTTCCGCGATGCTCCGCTCGTACCCCGGCGCGGAGCTGACGGGGAAGGACGGCGTCATCGAGACCGGAACTTACGATCTGCTCACGATGTCGCTCGAGACGAGGATGATCGACAACAACAGATATTATTCGTACGTCGTCGCGGCGGGCTCGCCCACCTTCGGATCGAACAGCTATCTCGTCAGTAACGCGTACGGCAACAGCGACATAATCTATACGACGATGAAATGGGTCGGCAGGAACGGCGTCCTCGCCGATCTCGATATGAAGCCGTTCGACGACTCCTCGCTCACCGTGACGATCAGCGAGGCGAACGGTCACGCCGCCTGGATGACGACGGTCCTTCCCGTCCTCATCGCGATCGTCGGCGTCGTCGTTCTAGTAAGGAGAAAGCACTCATGAAGAAAAAGCTCCTGATCCCGCTGATCGCGCTCGGAGCCGCCGCGCTCATACTCGCGGCGGGTCTTATCGTTCTCAACGTCACGAAGCCGGGCGAGGCGGAAAAAGAGCCGCCGACCTTACTGCCCGAAGAGCTTCTCGGCGAGGACGATCCCGGGGAAGCGATCGAGAGGGAGACGTCTATCCTGATGTTCCCGAGGCGCGACCGGCAGAAGATAGCGTCGATCCTGATCCATAACGATTCGGGCGAATACACGCTCGTCAGAAAGCCGGACGATACTTTTTATCTCGCCGAGCTGCCGGGAGCCCCGCTGATCGACGAGACCGTGGCGTCCGCGGTCGTAACGTCGGGATACGTTCTCGTCAGGGAACGCATCGTCGACAGCGCGACGGATGAACAGCTCGCGGAGTACGGGCTCGACGACCCGAAGGCGTGGTGGGTGCTCACCGACACGGCGGGTAAAGAATTCCGCGTCAACGTGGGCGACAGGATGATATCCGGAGACGGGTACTACTGTTCGTTCGAGGGCAGAAGAGCCGTATACACGCTCGGCTCCTCGATCGGGAATTCGATCCTTCTGCCGTGCGAAAAATACGTGACAGCCGCCATGACGGCTGGAGTCACGCAGGAGAATTACTTCAACATAGAGGATTTCACGATCTTCCACGGTTCCGATCCGTTCGTATCCGTGACGGCGTGCGAGCCGGAGGAGAAACTCAACCCCGACGCCATCGTCGAGGCGAAGCTCGCTTATCCTCAGGGATACCGCGCAAACGACTCGTTTTTCATCAGCGTAACGGGCGGATTCGTCTCTCTCGCGGGAGACGAGACGGCGTGCGTCGTAAAGAGCAAAGAGGACTACGAGAGATTCGGGCTCAAGGACGCGCCGTATACCGTCCATTTCTCGCTCGAGGGGAAGGACCACGATCTGTTCTTTTCCGACGTTCAGGAGGACGGGTACGTTTACGGCATCTCAGATCTGTTCGAATATATGCTGATCGGAAGGTTCGACGCGGAGTCGGTGAGCTGGCTCAGGGCGGGTCTTTTCAGATGGGTCGCGGACTATCCGCTCCAGATCAATATTTCGACCGTTTCCTCGCTCCGCGTGAGGACGGCGGATCGCGATATCACCTTCAAGCTGACGCACGGGGTCGACGCGAACGGCAGCGCGACTCTCGACGTCTCCTCGGACGTCGTGTCGTTCGACAACGCGAATATCTACAACTTCCGCCAGTTCTACAAAACCGTGATCGGCTCAAAGCTCAAGGGCGACTCCTCGCTTTCTGAGGACGAGCGCGCCGCGCTCGCCGCCGACGGATCGAAGGCGATATTCCGCATCACTTTCAACACCGCGGACGGCAAGGAGCTCGAATACGGATTTTACCGCGCCACGACCCGCGAGGCGCTTTTCACCGTGAACGGGAAGGGCGATTTCTACATCAATATCGACTGGGCGGAAAAACTCTCCTCCGACCTCGAGCGGCTGATCGCGGGGCTCGATATAGACTCATACGGAAAGGATTGAAAAAGCCGTGACAAAGATACTCAAGATTCTCGCAGGGGTGACCGCTTCAATGTTCCTCTTTTCATGTAACGCGCACGAAAACGGCGGCGTCGGCCGCACGACTGAGCCGGCGGCGCCCGCGAGCGAAACCGCGGGTCAGAGTGAGAGCGAGTCCTCGGGCGTAGAGGGAGCGGAAATGGTCCGCGGCTTCTATCTCGGTGTTGAGAACTACGGCGCGCCGGAGACGGTAAAAGAGAATATCCCGAATTTCAGATACGTCTTCGAGGTGGCGGGCGAAGAGATCGCCTACCCCGTCGCGCCGGACGAAAACTATACCGTTCAGAACGCCCTGAAACGCGGCTCCGATTTTGAGCTGACCGTCGAGGACGGCGTGATAACGGCGGCGCGCGATGTGACGGAGAACCCTTACGTCTACTCTCCGCCGATCGCCGGGGAGCCCGGCGTCAGAACGGTCAAAAATCTTATAAAAACCGCTCTCGGTCCCGTCGGAAGAACGCTCTACGTCTACGGAGGCGGGTGGAACTGGCAGGACGACGGCAGCTCGACCGCAGCGACGTCGATCGGTCTTTTCTCCGACTGGGCGTGGCAGTTTGATATAAACAACGCGGATTACGAGTACGACGCCGCCGACCCGACGGCGAGTTATTTCCCGAACGGCGGATTCAACGAATACTGGAACGCGGGGCTCGACTGCTCCGGGTATCTCGGCTGGTGCGTCTACAACGTGCTGAATACGGAAAACGGCGGAGAGGGTTACGTTACCTCGTCGACCTCGTTCGCAAGGTCGCTCGCGGAGCGCGGACTCGGGACCGTCACGGAGGGTACCCCGGTCCCGACGCTCGAAAACTACAGACCCGGCGATATCGTCAGCATCAGGGGTCACGTGTTCATGATAATAGGCGTCTGCTCCGACGGTTCCGTCGTGATAGCGCATTCTACCGTTACGGAGAGCAGAACGGGCAGAGAGGGCGGAGGAGTTCAGATCTCCGCCGTCGGATGGACGAAGGGATGCGAAGCGTATGCGATCGCCGACCGGTTTATGACCGAGAATTTCCCCGAGTGGAACGAAAGATACGAGACAGATCTGAAGGATCCGTCCCTTTATTTCCCGAACGAGGGCGGCTCCGTCTTCTCATGGAGCGAGAGCGTTCTCTCGGATCCCGACGGGATCCGCTCGGCGTTCCCCGACCGCGTACTCGCGGCGGCGAAGGGCTGAGAGAGTATTTATGAGTGTTTTCAAAGTAAAGAAAGATACTGATTCCTATTCATATCCGATAATAAAAATTATCGCCTTTATCATACTGATCGCAGGGTCGATCGTCGTCAGATGCTCCGTTCATATCGCCAACAGCGGATTGAATACGGCAGCGGGGATCATTACCGTCCTTATCGTTTGCCTGTCCGTCCTTTGCGTTTATCTGTCTTTTGCGGAAATAATCGTACTTCACGAGAGAAGAAAAAACGCAAAAGAGGAGAACGGCGTATTTTCCGGGAAGACAAAAGACGTGTCGGTCACAAAGATCGTTGAACTCGCAACGGAAAACGATATCATAGATATAAGAGCCCTTTCAAAAGGCAAAGTGATCAAACTCGGAGCAAGCGCAGATCAGAAGACGGGACACGGCGGTTTCTTTGATAAAGAATACTATATCGAAGACAAGGCTTTCTCCGATCCCGCTTCTTTTGATTCGGAACTTCAAATCATATCCGAAAACGGAAATCTGTCGGTTGTTTCAATTGACGGGGTTGAGCCGGAAAAGTGGGCACTGTAATTTTTGGCTTAATATGTCATTCTGAGCGAAGTGAGCGGAGCGAACGAAGTCGAAGAATCTGAAAAGAGATCCTTCGACTCCGGTCTTCGACCGTCGCTCAGGATGACAACTAATAAAACGACCGGTTTGTCCCAAAGTCGCTGTTGACAACCGCGGTTTGCGGTGATATAATGCTAGTCGGAGAACAAGCCGTAAAGTCACGGCGCGAACAGAGAACGAGCGGCGGGGGAGAGGAAAACACCCCGGCTGAGACCGCTCCGGCGCACGCCTTCCCGGTACCGCCTCCCCGCTTTGCGGAAACGGAATACAAATGAAGTAAAAGCTCGGGTGGAACCGTGCGGAAAAGTTTATTCGCACCCCGGACAGAAACGATCTGTCCGGGGTGCTTATGATTTTACGGAGGAATATTATGTTCAGGATCAACTTCGGTGAGAAAATTTTTGAAGCGGATGCGCCGCTGTCCGTTTACGACGCGGCGCGCGGGGCGGAGCTGCCGATGCTCGGCGTTCTCGCCGCGTCGGTCGGCGGGAAAACCGTCGAGCTGACGCACGTCCTCGACGCGGACGCGGACGTGAAACTCCTCACGTTCGCCGACGCCGAGGGCCGTCACGCGTTCTGGCACACGACGTCGCACGTCCTCGCGCAGGCGGTCAAGCGTCTGTTCCCCGAGGTCAAGCTCGCGATCGGACCCGCGATCGAGCAGGGCTTCTACTACGACTTTGACGTGAAGGAACCGTTCCGTCCGGAAGATCTCGAAAAGATCGAGGGCGAGATGAAGAAGATCGTAAAGGAGAATATCCGCCTCGAGCGGTTCACGCTCCCGCGCGATGAGGCGATCGCGTTCATGGAGGAGAGGGAAGAGCCCTACAAGGTCGAACTTATCCGCGATCTGCCGGAGGGCGAGGAGATCTCCTTCTACCGTCAGGGCGACTTCACCGACCTCTGCGCGGGACCGCATCTCTTCTCGACCGGAGCGATCAAGGCGTTCAAGCTCACCTCCGCGACGGGCGCTTACTGGCGCGGCGACGCGAACAACAAGATGCTCTGCCGTGTTTACGGCGTATCCTTCCCGACGAAGGACGAGCTGAAGGAGCACCTCGACCGCATCGAGGAGGCGAAGCAGAGGGATCACAAGAAGCTCGGGCGCGAGATGGAGCTGTTCATGTTCCACGAGACGGCGCCGGGTATGCCTTACTTCCTGCCCCGCGGCTGGACGCTCTACAACGCGCTTCTCGAATATTGGCGCGGCGAGCACCGCAAGCACGATTATCAGGAGATCTCGGGTCCCGTCCTGTCCGAAAAACAGCTCTGGGTCACGAGCGGTCACTGGGATCACTATCAGGACGGCATGTTCGTCATTCCGTCCGACGAAAATACGACCTACGCGATGAAGCCGATGAACTGCCCGAACGCGATCAACGTGTTCCGCAGCCGTCAGCGTTCCTACCGCGAGCTTCCGATCAGATATTCGCAGACCGACGTCATCCACAGAAAAGAAAAGTCGGGCGAGCTCAACGGTCTGTTCCGCGTTCAGCAGTTCCATCAGGACGACGCCCACATCTTCGTTGAGGAGAGCGGCATCGAGGCGGAGATCTCCGACATCATGGATATCGCGAAAACGATATACGGAACGTTCGGACTCACCTATACCGCCGAGCTTTCGACGAGGCCTGACGACTACATGGGCGACCTCGACCTCTGGAACAAGGCGGAGGAGTCGCTCAAGACGATCCTCACCCACAAGTTCGGAGCGGACGGATTCGAGATCAACGAGGGCGACGGCGCGTTCTACGGACCGAAGATCGACCTCGGTATGAGAGACTGCCTCGGCAGACAGTGGCAGATGGGCACGATCCAGCTCGACTTCCAGCTCCCGCTCAATTTCGATCTCAAATACGTCGCCGAGGACGGCTCGATGAAGCGTCCCGTGATGATCCACAGGGCGATCTTCGGATCGATGGAGAGATTCATCGGCATCATCACCGAGCACTTCAAGGGTCAGTTCCCGTTCTGGCTCGCGCCCGTCGAGGTCGGCGTCGTTCCGATCAGACCGGATCACAACGATTACGCCCGCCGCGTCGTCGCGGCGCTCGAGGACGCCGGCATCCGCACCGACGTCGACTACACAGACCAGAATATGAAGAACAAGATCCGTCACCACAAGGAACAGAGGGCTCCTTACGTTCTCGTGCTCGGCGACGCGGAGGCGCAGAACGGAACGGTTTCCGTCAATGTCCGCGGATCGCAGAGCAGCGTGAGGGACGTGCCGCTTGATGGGTTCGTGCGCCGCGCCGCCGAAATGAAGAAAAACCACGAACTTGAACTGGAGAGTGAATTCAGATGAGGTGGCTTACAAACCTGATAAACGGTCTTGAAGCTCCGTGGAACGTGTTTTCGTGGATCGGAGTCGCGATCGTCGCAGGGGCGCTCATCTTCGGATCCTGCAAACTGATCCGGTTCGTTTTCAAACAGATAGGGAAGAAGAAAAAAGGCGTCCACCTCGCGTTTTTTGAAAACGTCGCGGTGAGCGCGGTGGTGATCGCTCTCGTTATCGTGATAATATCGTCGTTCAGCGGCGCGGGCGCGGTATGGCAGTCGCTGCTCGGCGGAACGGCGATCATTTCCGCGGTCCTCGCGTTCGCCGCGCAGGACGTGATAAAGGACATCCTCGCCGGACTGATGGTCTCCCTTCACAGACCGTTCGATATCGGGGACAGGATCGTCCTTGAAGACGGGACGGCGGGGATCGTCGAGAACATAACGCTCCGTCACGTCGTTATCCGGACGATACACTCGTTCCGCGCTGTGATACCGAACAGCAAGATCAACTCGATGCGCCTGTCCAATTACAGTTACCAGCGCACCGACCGCGCCGTCGAGCTGCGGTTTTCCGTCGGTTACGGCAGCGATATGGATAAGGTGAAAAAGACGATATTCCGCGCCGTGGAGGAGAGTCATTTTTCCTATCCGGGCTGCAAGGACCCGCAGGGGAACTGGTGCTACGCTCCCGTACTTTTCCGCGAGTTCGCCGAGAGCGCGCTTATCATGTCCGTCGCGGTCTACTACAAGCGAGGGAACCCGACAGAGCTCGTCGTCGACGATATCAACACGCGCGTCAGGGAAGCGCTGATCGCCGCCGGCATCGAGATCCCGTACAACTACGTCAACGTGGTCGCCAAAAACGAAAAATGATCCGTCATACGAAAAAGTCCCGTGCGTCAGGCACGGGACTTTATTTTTTGTGAGATCATTTCTTTCTGATGATCTTGAAGATCATGGGGAGGATCCCCGCGGCGATCGCCGTGATGCCGAGGATGATAGTCAGGACTCCTGCGAACGAAAGACCTGCCATTCCGCCCGCTCTCGCTCCGACGACGATCATGGCGATTATCGTCATGAACAGATACAGGCATGAACCGGCGCCGAGAACGAGGTGATCGAACCAGCTGACGCGCTTCAGGAACATCCTGAACATAAACCAGATGATCGAGAAAATGAACAGAACCATGAATATGGTGCGGAAAACGTTTGAAACGGGCGCCAGTTCAACGGCCGCCGACTGAAGCGTGGCGGTCCTTCCGACGCCTCTTACGCGCACGA
The DNA here is from genome assembly GCA_017518975.1 of Clostridia bacterium. Classification (GTDB taxonomy): domain Bacteria; phylum Bacillota; class Clostridia; order Oscillospirales; family CAG-272; genus RUG11130. The sequence continues at coordinate 10,630 of JAFWTH010000082.1, read as the reverse complement.
CGTTAAGAAGACTGAAGAAGAAGAACGAGATCGTGACGAACAGAGCGAATATCGAGTATCTTGAGAGATTACCCGTGATCGTTTCCTTGATCGGATTGAATTTGAAATCCTCTTTCTTGAATCCGATGTCCGCGGCGGAAAACAGCGGAGTTCCGGTCCTCTGAGGTTTCGGCTGGGGCTGTGCCTGAGGCGCCGGCTGTGCCTGAGGCGCCGGCTGAGGCTGCGCCTGAGGCGGGACCTGATCCTGGGTCTGCGGCGCGACGGGATTCTGCGCGGTGCCGCACTTCGGGCAGAAGACCGCCTCGTCGGCGAGCTGCGCTCCGCATTTCTTACAGAATTTTGCCATAATTTTACTCCTTTTCAGTATTATGATTTTTATTGTTACCCGGCGTCCGCCGGATAGGTGTCAGTCTTCTTTTTTTTCCTTGTTCTTCCGTCTTCTGTTTTTCGCGACGGAGAAAACGACCGCGCCGACGACCCCGAGAACGACCCCGACGATCCCGGCTTTCTTCGCTTTGTCCGAGGAACCGCGGACTCTCGTTTCGCGTCTCTTGGAAAAGAACCATCTGATATTATCGGGATCTTTGTACGTCGGAGTCCACGCGTCGTGACCCGTGTCGGGATATTCCACGTATTTGATCTTTGCGCCTCCGATCACCTTGATCGCCCGGTACATCTCGCGCGTTCCCTCGGGAGGAACGCAGGTGTCGAGCGCGCCGTGGAACGTGCGGATGGGGATCGCGGCGAGCTGCTTGGCCTCGCCGGGGTCGCCCGCCCCGCAGACAGGCATTGCGGCGGCGAAAACGGAGGGATGGCGCATTATCATATCCCACGTACCGTATCCGCCCATGGAGATACCGGTGATATAGATCCTTCCGCGGTCGACGTTGTATTCGCGGTCGATCGACTTGATGATTTCCATGACCGCTTCGAGTTCGCGCGATTCGGGGACCTCGTTGATCGAGTAATTCCCGTTGTCGAACGGGACGTTCACCCACTGCCTGTCCTGAGCGCACTGCGGCGCGAGGATAATGCTTTTTTTCGCGGGGCTTTTCGGGTCCTCCCATATCGGATTGAAGTTGCAGCTTATCTGTTCTTCGTTGTCCGACCCTCTCTCGCCCGCGCCGTGAAGAATGACGAGGAGCGGGTACATAACGCCGCAGTCGTAGTCGGCGGGGAGATATAGTCTGTAGGGAAGTTCAAACCCGTCCTGACCCGTATATTTTTCATACCTGAAAAGACCCGTCACGTTTTTCTGAGCCATCGCTATCGCCTCCTTAAAGAAGTTTTTCAAGCCGCCCGACCGCTTCCGCGGTCGCCTCCGCGGAGCCGAACGCGGTCAGTCTGAAATATCCCTCTCCGCATTTGCCGAACCCGGCGCCGGGAGTGCCGACGACGGCGGCGCGGTCGAGGAGAAGATCGAAGAATTCCCACGAGGTCATCCCGCGCGGGCACTTCATCCATACGTAAGGGGAATTGACGCCTCCCGTGAAGAACACGCCGCGCCGCCTGAGCGCCTCGCAGATCACGGCGGCGTTTTTCTGATAGTACGCGACGTTTTCGAGCGACTGTCTTCTTCCCTCGGGGAGAAGCGCCGCTTCCGCGCCTCGCTGGACGACGTAGGGTATGCCGTTGAACTTGGTCGCCTGGCGTCTTTCCCACAGTTTGTAAAGCGGAACGCCGCCCGCGGTTACGGAATGCGGGATCACGCACCATCCGCATCTCGTCCCCGTAAAGCCGGCGGACTTGGAGAGAGAACAGATCTCGACGGCGCATTCCGAGGCGCCGTCTATCTCGAATACAGAGCGCGGCACGTCTCCGGTCACGAACGCCTCGTAAGCCGAGTCGAATATGATCAGCGACCCGGTACGCCGCGCGAACGCGACCCACTCCGAGAGTTCATCTTTCGTGAACGCCGCTCCCGTCGGGTTGCCCGGGGAGCAGAGATAGATGATATAGCCCTCGCCCTCGATGCCGTCGGGCGTCGGCAGAAAGCCCGTTTCCTCCGACGTCGGCAGAAGCGTCGCGCGTCTGCCCGCCATAACGTTGCTGTCGAGGTAGACCGGATAGACCGGATCGGGTATCAGTATTTCGTTGTCGCCGAAGATATCGACGATATTGCCGCAGTCGCATTTCGCGCCGTCGGAGGCGTAGATCTCCGAGGCGGGGATCCGGAGTCCGGAACGGGCGTAATGACCGCTGATCGCCTCTCTCAGAAAATCGTATCCGTATTCAGGCGCGTAGCCGCGGAACGTCTCCTTGACGCCCATCTCGCGGACGGCTCTCTCCATCGCCTCCGTGACCGCGGGCGCGAGCGGGAGGGTGACGTCGCCGATGCCGAGACGGATTATCCGGGCGGACGGATCGGCCTTCGCCCTGGCATTCACTCTTTTCGCGATCTCGGAGAAAAGATAACTTTCCGAGAGGCGGCTGAAATTTTCGTTCGTTTTTATTTTAAGTTCCAATTCTAACACACTTTCCGGGATCAGAGATAAAATTCGCCGTCGTATACGGTCACGGCGGGACCCGCCATCGTGACGGCGAGGTCGTCCGCGACGGTGACGGTGAGGTCGCCTCCGCGCAGCCGGATCGTCAGCGGAACGCCGGCGGGCGCCCTCTTCGTGAGGACCGCGGCGACCGCGGTCGCGCAGGCGCCGGTGCCGCAGGCGAAAGTCTCGCCGCTTCCTCTCTCCCACACTCTCATTTTTATCGTGTCCGGGGAGACGAATTCGGCGAATTCCGTGTTCACCCGGTCGGGGAACGCGGGGTGATTTTCAAATGACGGACCGGTCTTTTCAAGATCGAGCGAGTCGACGTTCTCCGTGAAGATCACGGCGTGAGGATTTCCCATCGAAACTGCGGTGACGCGGTATTCCCGTCCGAGAACGGCGAGGGGTTCCTCGATCGCGGCGTCTTTTCCGAGCATAGCGGGGATCAGACGCGGGTCCGTGACGGCGCGTCCCATATCGACCGACGCCGAGGAGACTTTTCCGTCCTTCACCCTCAGGGTAAGCGTCTTGATGCCGCTGAGGGTCTCGACGGTGACGGTCTCTTTCCGGGCGTATCCCTTGTCGTACAGGAATTTGCCGACGCAGCGGATGCCGTTGCCGCACATTTTCCCCTCGCTGCCGTCCGCGTTGAACATCCTCATTTTCGCGTCCGCGACGGAGGAGCGGCATATCATGATGACGCCGTCGGAGCCGACGGAAAACCGCCGCGGACTCATTGCGGCTGCGAGCGCTCCGCCGTCCGGTTCGACGCCGTTCATACAGTCGATATACGCGTAGTCGTTTCCGATCCCGTGCATTTTCGTGAACCTGATCTTATCCATCGCCGAACCTCCTTCCGCGACACATTCTTCCTCAACTTATATTATCTTCCAAAGAGGAGGTTTTGTCAATACCGCGCGCCCGTTTTCACAAGAATATTTAAGAGTATATATTTCTTTTTATTCTGAAATATGATAGAATATAATCGGAGTAAAACGGGATTCGTCCCTTACGGAGATAAATATGAGCATAGGAGAAACGATCGCCGCCGTCAGCACCCCGCGGGGGACGGGCGGAGTGGCGGTCATAAGGATAACGGGCGACGGGACGCGCGAAGTGCTCGGGTCCGTCTTCATTCCCGCGGGCGGCGGGTCGGTTTTCGACCGTCCGGCGAGGGAGGCGGTCTACGGAACGCTGAGAAGGCCGGACGGAGCCGTCGTCGACCGCGTCGTCGCAACTTTTTTCAAGGGTCCTCACTCGTTCACGGGCGAGGACGTCGCGGAGATCTCCTGTCACGGCGGAGTCGCGGTGACGGCGGCGGTCCTTGAGACGGTCCTCGAAGCGGGCGCTGTTCAGGCGGGACCGGGAGAGTTCACGCGCAGGGCGTTCATAAACGGGAAAATGACCCTTTCCGAGGCGGAGGCGACGGGACTTCTGATCTCCGCCGACACGCCCGAAAGGATGAAACTCGCGGGCGCGGCGGCGAACGGAGTCCTGAGCCGCCGGATATCGTCCGTATCCGGTAAGCTGTCGTCTGCTCTGGCGTCGCTCTGCGCGGTCATCGACTTCCCTGACGAGCTCGTCGAGGACGATAATATCGATCCCGAGGGAGAGATCCTCGCCGCGGTCCGCGGAGCGAGAGCGGATATAGACGCGATCCTCGCGACGTACAGAAGGGGATCGGCGGTGGTCGGCGGAGTGCGCACCGTGATCTGCGGCGCGCCGAACGTGGGCAAGAGTTCGCTTTTCAACGCACTCACCGGAGAGGACGACGCGATAGTCACGGAAATAGCCGGAACGACGCGGGACGTGCTGAGACGTACCGTCTCTTTCGGCGGCGTTACGCTCCTTCTCTCCGATACGGCGGGGCTGCGCGACTCCTCCGAGACGGTCGAGTCGATCGGAGTCGAACGCGCAAAAAAAGAGGCGGAAAACTCGGAGCTCATCCTCGCCGTCTTCGACGGGAGCCGCTCTCTTTCGGAAGATGAGAAAAAGATGATCCCGTCGTTCCCCGAAACGGCGAAGATCGCGGTGATAAACAAAAAAGACCTGCCCGCCGGGATGACGGGGGAAGACGCGGAGCTTGCCGGGGAATTGTTCGACGCCGTCGTTCACGTCTCCGCAAAAGACGGGGATACGGGCGAGCTTGAGTCCGCCGTGTCGTCGCTGTTCGACGGAGGGACCGTCGATCTGACGCGCGACCCTGTGATCTGGGACGCGCGCCGACGCGCCGATCTCCGGGTCGCCGCGGAGCTGCTCGGACGAGCCGGGGAGATACTGTCCTCCGGCGGACCGGCGGACGCCGCGTGCGCTCTGTGCGAGGAGGCGGAGAGCCGTGTCGCGATGACGGACGGCAGAGGCGTTTCCGAGGCGGTCTTATCCGAGATCTTCTCCCGCTTCTGCGTAGGAAAATAACGGCAAAGGAGTTTTAAAAGTTGCCTATCAAGATACCACAGGAGCTGCCCGCGTGGGACGCGCTCCAGAAAGAAAACATATTCGTGATGGACGAGCGGCGAGCCGTCTCTCAGGACATCCGTCCGCTCCGTCTCTGCGTTCTCAATCTGATGCCCACGAAAATAACGACGGAGACTCAGATAATCCGTCTTCTGTCCAACACGCCTCTGCAGATCGAGCTGACTCTGCTGAAAACGAGTTCCCATAAGGCGCACAACACCTCCGAGAAGCATATGGAGACGTTCTACAGGACTTTTTCCGAGGTGAGGGAAGACCGTTTCGACGGTATGATCATCACCGGCGCCCCGGTCGAAAATCTCGATTTCGAGGAAGTCGACTACTGGGACGAGCTGTGCGAGATCATGACCTGGTCGAAGTCGTCCGTATTCTCGACGTTCCACATCTGCTGGGCGGCGCAGGCGGGTCTTTACCACCACTACAAAGTTCCGAAATATCCGCTTCCCGAGAAAATGTCCGGGGTGTTCCGCCACGTGAATCTGATGCCGTCGCACCCGCTGATGAGGGGCTTCGACGGGGAGTTTTACGCGCCTCATTCCCGCCACACCGAGGTGAGAGCGGAGGATATCGAGGCGACCGGCAAGCTTGAGATCCTTTCGTCTTCTCCGGAGGCGGGCGTATATATCGTCGCCTCCAAAAAGAGACGCCTCTTCTACGTGATGGGACACAGCGAATACGATACGGGGACGCTCGGCGAGGAGTACCGCCGCGACCTCGTGCGTGGGATGGATCCGCACGTTCCGTCACACTATTACCCGAACGACGATCCGACCTGTGAGCCGGTCAACAGATGGCGGGCGCACGCGCATCTGCTCTTCTCGAACTGGCTCAACTATTTCGTATATCAGAACACGCCGTACGACCTCAGCAGGCTGAAGTCGGTCGACGATGAATGAAACGAATAGGGGTATCGTTCAGGTTTTAATAGATCCTTCGACTTCGGTCTTCGACCTTCGCTCAGGATGACACTGATTATTATGATGTGTCATTCTGAGCGGAGCGAACAAAGTGAGCGTAGTCGAAGAATCCGATGCAAAATGAGCCGCACACTTTAACGTGAGGAGCGATCAAGAAATCAGCGTCTTACGTTAAACATCGAATATTCAGAATGATTCCGGAGGTAGTTATGGAATACGAAACACTGTATAAACTGTTTGACGAAAAGCGCGCCAACATCAACGACACCTCTTTCCGTTTCAGAAGCGATCCGGAAGGTATCGAGCGTTTCATGGGATTTCAGCCGCAGAAAGAATCGCCGTACTGGCTCGGATACTGCGACGTCGAGGGCGGCTGTAATTTCAAAACCGCGGCGGAAATGTTTGAAGCGCCGGTCTTTGGCGGACGGTCCGTTAAAGACAGATGGGATGAAGTGGAATTGATCACGATAGGCGCGATCAATATTGATGAGTGGAGCCCCGATCTCTGCCCTCCGGACAACTGATTTGTTTCAGGCAATACCGGGATCGATCTCTGCGGGATAACGGAGTTTTTATTTCGAGACCCGTAGGGATGCCTCGCAGGCATCCGCACCTTATAACGCGGCTCCGCCGCGATTTGATCAAAATGCGCCTGCGGGCGCAGGATCTGACGTACGGACGGCAGGGTGCCGTCCCTACCGTCATAAACAGAGTTGCCTACTCCTTCCGGTTCGGCTCGCGGAGCCGAACCCGCAGGCAAGACAGCTGTCACCGAAGGTGACTGAGGGAGTTTTTGAACGAACTGCAGCGATAATAATAAAATAAAAACCCGATAAAGAAAGGATAACAAAATGGACGACAGTACAGTTCCCCGACAAAGCATGAAAGAGACCTTTGTCTCTCCCGGACCCGAGTTCCGTCCCGCGCCGTTCTGGTCGTGGAATTCGATCATGGACGAGTGCGAGGTGAGACGGCAGGTCGCGGACTTCGCGGAGCACGGCTTCGGCGGAGCGTTCGCGCACGCAAGGCAGGGCCTTGTCACGGAATATCTCTCGGACGATTTCTTCCGCGCGTGGGCGGCTGCGCTCGACGAGTCGAAAAAACACGGTGCTTTCCTTTATATGTACGACGAGAACTGCTGGCCCTCCGGCTTCGCCGGCGGTCTGACGGTCGAGGTGGGCGGTAAGGAGCTGATCGGCGATATCGCGAAGACGAGATTCGTCGACGCCTCGGATCCGTCGTTCGGCGGCGAACTCCTTTTCGCGGCTCAGTGCGAGAAGGATTTCGTCCTCGGCGAGGATCTGACCGACGTTGCGCCCGAGGAGTGGGGCAGCCGCGCGAAGCGCGTGATGGTGATTTACCGCCTCAGCCCGTATTCGGGCGGATGCGGAGGATATCCGTACGTCGATTTGACGAACCGCAAAACGACCGACACGTTCCTCAAGGTCACGTACGAGGAGTATTATAAGCGGTTCGGCGCAGACTTCGGAGGCGCGATCCCCGCGGTTTTTTCCGACGAGGCGAATATCCACAGCGAGGGGACGAATACCGTTCCGTACAACCCTCAGGTCATCGCGAAGTATCGCGAGATCAGCGGTTTCGAACTGAAGGACTGCATCCCCGCGGTATTCCGCAACGTGTCGTTCGCGGACGGCGTTTACCGTCTGCCCGCCCCCGCGGAAAAGCTCCGACACGACTACTATCTCACGCTTCATACCCTCTGGATCGAGAACTTCGTCCGTCCCGTCGCCGACTGGTGCGAAGAGCACCGTATCGCGTGGACGGGTCACGATATAGAGCACCAGTGGCCTCAGGCGCACGGAGGCAGGATCCTGCCGTCCGAGCAGAACACATACGAGTACAGGCAGTGGCCGGGGCTCGACCTTCTTCTCTGCGACCACTTGAGAGACTATCCCACCGAATTCGACAAGCTCGAGATGATCGAGATCCGCTCCGCGGCGAACCAGTTCTCAAAAGAGCGGACGCTTTGCGAAGCGTACGGCGCGGGCGGATATCAGTCGACCGTCGACGACTACAAGCGGATGGGCGACTATCTGCTCGTCAACGGCATCAATTTCCTCGTTCCTCACCTCTCGCTCTTCTCTTATATGGGGCTTCGCAAGAGAGACTGCCCGCAGTCCTTCGACAGTCACCAGCCGTGGTGGCGCGAGTGGGCTGACTACAACGATTATCTCGCGCGCGGTTCGTTTATGCTTACCCGCGGGAAGATGGAGCAGAGGATCCTTTACCTCAACCCGTCGACGACGTCGTATCTCGTCCCGGGCGAGGAGGCGGAGGGGATCATAGACCACAGGACCGATCCGGGCGGCATCAATCCCGATATGTCCGATTTCCTCGAGTTGTTCGAGGGTATGTGCGTCGAGGGATGGGACTTCGACCTCGGCGACGAGTTTTCCATCCGCGACAACGCGTCGGTCGCGGGAGGACGCCTCAAGGTCGGTGCGATGGAGTACGAAACGGTCGTCGTGTCAAAGAATATGAAGAATATGCTTTCCTCTACCGCGCGTCTGCTCTCGGAGTTTATGAGAGCGGGAGGTTCCGTCCTCTCGACAGGAGACGGCGCGGACGGAGACGCGGGCGGGTATATCGACGGGGAGACAGGAACTTCGGCAACTGCCGAAATACGTTCCGCGTGGACTTCCCTCGGATCGCCGGAAGCGGTGCTCGACGCGCTTTCGGAAAGATTTGAAAAGCACGCGTATTACGATCCGCTTCCCGGCGTCGCGTCGACGTGCCGCCGGCTTGACGACGGGGGCGAGACGTTCTTCATCGTCAATCACGCGATGGGAGATTATTCGACCCGGGTATCCCTCAAAGCGAAGACGGTCGCCAGATGGAATATGGCAACGGGCGGAGTCGAGGGCGTCGAGGTCGAAGAAGAGAAGAACGGATACGTTTCGTTCCCGCTGACGCTCGAACGGTGCGAGAGCGCTCTGTTCGTCACGGACGGTGAACCGCTGCCCGCTCCGGAAAAGATCGCCGCGGACAGGGACGTCCCGCTGACCTTCGTTTCTGCGATCCCCGAGAGAGACAACGCCTTTACGCTCGACCATCCGTCTCTTACGGTCGGCGGCGAGACGTTCCCGCCGAGGTACTTCATCGAGACGTGCGATACGCTTTTCGATAAAATGCTTGGGAAAAGGAATATCTGGCAGTCGATGCAGCGCGGGACCGAATTCCTCGATTTGAACGGAACGTTCGGAGAGGACACGGCGTTCGAGTTGAATTATAAGTTCGAGGTCGCGCCTGAAACGGTCGGCCTCCCGATAAGAGCGGCTTACGAGCGTCCCGACGTGATGCGTCTTTCGGTCAACGGCAGGGAGATCCCGCGGAGCGGAGAAAAGTGGCTTCTCGGCCCCGAGTTCGGCGTCTCCGATATCACCGAGGCGATAGAGTCGGGCGAGAACGTGCTGACGCTTCGCGCGGAACGGTTCGACGTGCTGTGCGAGGTCGAGGCGGTCTTCCTCGAGGGAGATTTCTCGGTCGGCGTCGAGGACGGCAGATTCATCCTCAATCCCGGGCGCACTCCCGAGTACGGTCCGTGGACGAAGCAGGGAATGAGCCACTATCCCGGAGCGGTCCTTTACGAGTTCTCGTTCGACCTTGAAAACGTTCCGGGGAAAGCGGTGTTTTCCGCTCCCGCATACAGCGCGACAGGCGCGTCGATCACGGTCAACGGCGAGTACGCCGGAGCGTTCGGGATAAACGGCAGAAGATCGGCTGACGTTGCGAAATACCTGAGAGAGGGCGAAAACAGCGTCGTCCTGAGGATATGCGGAAGCTTCCAGAATCTCCTCGGTCCTCACCTCAATTATTCGGAATACATCCCTTACGACTGGAGCCCTTTCGAGCGGGGAAGAGAGGCGGGAGCCGAAGAATACAAGTTCTTCGACTGGGGCCTCTACGGTCACCCGACGCTCGAAGTGTCCGAACAACGCGAGACGCCACGTCATATTGCACAAAATGATTGATAAAAATATGGAAGATATGACGAATGCGTCATAATCTATTGACATTATTCCTTCTTTATGAGATAATATAAGACACCCAAAAGCGGCGCGGGCTTCGGCTCGCGCCGGGGAAAATACACATCACACTGAGGTGAAAAAAATGAAAAAGACCCTTGCACTCATCCTTGCGGTAGTCATGATGGCGGCTCTCGCGGTCACCGCGCTTGCCGAGTCGATCAACCCGGAGGGACACACTCCGGACGGAACGACCGCAATCGTCAAGAAGGTCTCCGATCCCGCACTCGTTAAGAAGGACGGCGTTATCAGCTCCGGCGAGTACGAGAAAGCAGACATTGACGTTAACGAAGACACCACGTTCCTTCATTCCGTTTACTGGTCTGCGCCGGACCTTGATCCCGCGCTTGCCATGCTCGCGACCATGGAGTACTTTTTCTCCTGGAGCGACGGCCAGATCAACGTAGCCGTCAGAACTCAGCCGCAGGATATCCATCAGGTCATCGACGTTGAGACCGGCGATTATCCGGAAGACTGGTTCTGCAAGAACACCGCTTTCACGATTTCATCCGACCTCAAGCAGGCCAGAGACAAACACTCGGTCTGCAACTTCTATTTCGCAGTTGCAAAGCGCACCGACACGGGCGCTTATCAGGTAGGTTACTACGGAGCGGATCAGAGAGGTAACTCCAACGCTTACATCCCGCAGGCCGGAACCGATTTCGTGATCAATTACGACGGAAGCTACGTAATCCTCGAATGGAGT
>JAFWTH010000081.1 GCA_017518975.1 Clostridia bacterium | reverse complement strand
CTTTCAGGCGACGTGCCGCGCTGCCGCAGGATCATAGAGGCGATCCTTTTCGCCGCAGGACATCCGATGGAGTACTCGAAGCTTGCGGACACGCTCGGAACGACGACGGGAAACGTCAGAAAAATCGTCGCGGACTATGCAAACGATTACAACTCCGACGGAATACCGGAACGGGGTGTGATGCTTGTCACTTACCCTGATTCGTGCCAGCTTTGCACGAAGGAAGAATACGGTCTTCCCGTCAGATACGCGCTCGGGATCAGACGCGGCGGAAATTTGTCGCCTTCATCACTCGAAGTTCTTGCGATCGTTGCATACAACCAACCCGTAACCCGCGCTTTTGTCGACACGGTAAGAGGCGTCGATTCGAGTTATACCGTCTCTTCCCTCGTCGAGAAAAATCTTATTGAGTCTTGCGGAAAGCTCGACGTTCCCGGCCATCCGCATATCTACAGAACGACCGACGATTTTCTCAGGGTATTCGGGCTCTCGTCACTGGACGATCTTCCCGACGTGCCGAGAGAAGAGGCAGCACCCGAAACGGAAAGCGAGACGAGCGCAGACATAACGGCTGAAGAAAACATAGAAAAGGAAGAATAATGGTCGGTTGGATTATATTGGGATGCGTTCTTTTCCTGATTCTGCTTCTCCTGTTTTCGACGGCAAAAGCGGAGATAAAATCGGGCGATGAGGTCACGCTTACGGCGGGCATCGGGTTGATTATGTTCCGCATCCTGCCGAAAAAGAAAAAGAAAGCGCCGCCTGTCTCCTCCTTTTCGCAGAAGAAGTATCTCAGAAAGCTGAAGCGTGAAGAGAAAAAGAAAACAAAGCGAGAAGCAAAAAAAGAACGAAAAAAAGAGCCTGAAGAAAAAGAAAAGAAAACTGAAAAGAAAAAAACCTTTTCCGAAAAATTCGACGAGGTAAAGAATCTTCTTTCCGTCGTCGTCGAAACCGCCGGAAAATATTCGAAAAAGCTCAGAATCACGATCGACGATCTGAAAATCAGCGTCGGAGCAGACGAAGCGTCCGACGTCGCTCTGAGATACGGCGCAATCTCTCAGAGCGCGGCATACCTGCTCGAATTTCTCGACACGAAAACGGATTTATCGGTGAAAGACGGCGCCGTCGACGTCTCCCCGGATTTTGTCGGAAATAAGTTCGGGTTTTCCGCCGACGTAACAGTCGGTATAAAGGTGATCAACGTTTTAAGGATCGTTTTTTCGGTCCTTGTTAAGAAGATAAGGAAAGGCTGAATTCAGAAAGGGAAAGAAAATGGAAGACAACAACAAACTGAGAGAAATGATCGACACGTCCCTCTCCAACATCAAAACGATCCTCGACACAAACACGATAGTCGGCGATCCCATCGTCACTGATTCCGGATCGACGATCATTCCGGTTTCGAAGATTTCCGTGGGATATGTATCAGGCGGCCTTGATTACAACAAAAAGAAAAACGAAAAGGATCAGGGCAAAAGCGTTCCTGCAAACTTCGGAGGAGGCGGCGGGACAGGTATTTCCGTTTCTCCCGTAGCGTTTATAGTCATCAGCGGCGACGGGAAAGCCGAGGTTCTCAATATCTCTTCCCCCGCGCCGTCTGACGCGGCGTCGCAGATAGTAAATCTTTTCGACCGTTCGCCCGAGATCATCGAAAAGATAAAAGGTATCTTCAAGAAAAAAAACAAAGATAATACAAAATAACCGTATATTCGCCGCACGGACAGAAGTATTTTCGGGTGTCGTTCGATAAACCATAAACCGTGACTGATTATAAAAAAAGCGAGGTCACGGAAACTATGAAAGTCAAATTGGCGGCGGTCTTCATTATCCTGTCGCTTTTCCCGTTTTACGTTTTATCTGCCGGAGCGGACAGATCACCTCCGGAACCGCGCGTTTCAGCAGAAAGCGCGGTTTTGATCGAAGCAGATACGAACGAGATCATCTTTAAACTTAATGCCGAAAAAAAACTTCCGATGGCGAGCACAACGAAGATAATGACCTCCCTCATCGCACTGGAAAACGGAGATCTTGACGAAAAGTTTTCCATTCCCGCCGACGTCGTCGGCGTCGAAGGGTCTTCGGTTTATCTGAAAGAGGGCGAGACCGTAACGCTGAGAGACCTGCTCTTTGCTCTTATGCTTGAGAGCGCAAACGACGCCGCTGCCGCGATCGCATATCGAATAGGCGGTGACGTCGAACGTTTTTCAGAGCTGATGAACAAAAAAGCGCAGGAACTCGGTCTTGAAAATACTCATTTTACCAATCCGCACGGTCTTGACGACAAAGATCACTTCACTACCTCGTACGACCTTGCAAAATTGACGTGCATCGCGCTTGCAAACGAGGAGTTTGAAAGAATCGTATCGACTCGTGAGACTGATGCGTTCTTATGCGGTACCCCGCGCAAACTCGTTAACCACAACAGACTGCTTAACTCTCTCGACGGGGCAATAGGAGTAAAAACAGGGTTTACGAAGAGATCCGGGAGATGCCTCGTGTCCGCGGTAAAGCGCGACGGCGTTCTCACCGTCGCCGTCACTTTGAACGACCCGAACGACTGGTCCGATCACAGATCGCTGCACGAATACGGGCAGTCCCTTTACAAAAGGCGCAAACTCACGGAACCGGGTTCGATATCTGTCGATATTCCGGTCATAGGCGGCGAGAAAAGCAAGGTCCGCTGCTCCTGTGACGACACTCTTCTCGTCGTTTTGAAGAACAAAGAAAAAACAAAGCTCACCGTTGAGGCTCCGAGATTTGTTCCCGCCCCGGTAAGACGTGGCGACGCCATCGGGAAAGTCGTATTCAGCGTTCATGGCAAAACCGTCGGATCGGCACCGCTTTACGCAGGAAGCGACGTCGCAGAAAAAAGAGATAAGCAATCTTTTTTTGAAAAAATACTTGAATTACTCGGAAAAGCGAACTGATATATGGAAGAAATCAGAATACAGAAATATATTGCAGACTGCGGGACTGCGTCAAGACGCGCCGCCGAAGCGCTCGTTGAATCGGGTAAAGTAACCGTCAACGGAGTTCGCGCCACAATAGGTCAGAAGATCATCCCGGGATCAGACGAAGTCATGATCAACGGAAAAAAACTTAAATTGCCTGTCTCTCAAAAAACGTACGTGCTGTTAAACAAACCTGTCGGTGTCCTCAGTACGGCGAAAGACGAAAGAGGAAGAAAAACGGTCTGCGATATTGTAAAGATACGCGGTAAACGTATGTACCCTGCCGGAAGACTCGATATGTACTCGGACGGTCTCATTATTCTCACCGACGACGGAAATATCACAAACCGGATCATTCATCCCTCGCATAACCTGGATAAATCATACGTCGCCGAGGTAACGCGCGAGGTCACGGAAGAAGATATCTCGTCCCTTTCGTCACCAATTGAAATCGACGGAAGACCGACTTCTCCCGCATATGTCAAAAAAGCAGGAGAAACAACGCTTGAATTCACGATACGTGAGGGAAGAAACAGACAGATAAGACGCCTCTGCGAACGCGCAGGACTGAAGATAAAAAGACTAACAAGAGTCCGGATCGGAGAAATCTCCGACGGATCGCTGGCGCCCGGAAAATGGCGTTATCTGAATGAAGATGAAATCAATTATCTGAAAGGGCTTTGACTTTATGCTTATTGTAAGACCGCTTACAGACCCGAACGATGCGGAGAGGTCATGCCGCTTTTTCGGAAGACCCTCCGATCCCGACGTTCTGACGTTCCTTGCCGTGGAAGCGAAGGATCAGAACGATAAATCGCCGATCCCGCTCGTTCTCTGCCGATTCACTCTCAAAGGCGGAAAGGACGAGATCGTATCACTCGATTACGCAAAAGGAGTTCACGATACGGAAGCTCTGATCATTACCGCCCGGACGGTTATGAATTTCATGTATCGATGCTCGGTAAAGACCGTGTATTTGTCGGAAGAGATTTCCGAGGATCTTGCATTATCTCTCGGATTCAGGAAGGTAAACGGCAGATTTGCAATTGATCTTGAGGAATTCTACAAAAGCCCATGCGGATACCGTGCATAAACGGCAACCTGATTTATTTGTCAACCGAAATATCATTTTCGGTTGACATTTCTTTTTTTTGTGTTAAAATAATCTCTGGTAACAAACAAGAAAAGAGTTTTTATGAGAAAGAAAAAATTTCCTATCAAGGAAATCACCCTCATTGCGCAATTTGCCGCACTGACAGCCGTTTGTTCCTGGCTTCAGGTCCCGACTGTTCCGATCCCGTTCACGATGCAGACGTTCGCTGTTTTTTTATCGGTATACGTACTTGGAGTCGAGAAGGGTTTTCTGTCCGTTCTCGTTTTTCTTCTCCTCGGCATTTCAGGACTTCCCGTCTTCGCGAATTTTCAAGGTGGAATCGGGGTCATCGCCGGAGCGACCGGAGGATATCTGATCGGTTTTCTTCCCGCGGTGCTTGTCACGGGCGTGCTGCTCCGCATCTGCCCCAAAAACCCGGTGATGAGTTTTCTCTCAATGGCGTCCGGTCTCTTAATATGTTACGTTTTCGGGACGATCTGGTTTATTATAATGTCAAATAACGCCGGGAACGGCATAACGGTCCCCTCGGCACTTAAAACAGCAATCCTCCCGTTCATTATCCCGGACATCGTAAAAATCATAATTGCAATACTTGTAGGACGCCGGATCAAACCGATTTCGGAAAAATACTTATTACATTACAGATCATCGGAGATTTAATTTATGCAAATTAAAGACTTTATGCTTAAAAAACTCGTTACAGAGTACAACAATTTCGTATCCGGTGAATCGATAGGTGAAGAACTCGGAATAAGCAGAAACTCCGTAAGCAAAACGGCTGCACAGCTCAGACGCGACGGATTTCTGATCGAATCGAGTCCTAAAAAGGGATATCGTTTCTCACGCGATAATCTTAGATGTCCCGCCTGTTGTATCGAAAAGCATTCAAAAAACGCGCCGCCCGAGATTATTACTCTCAATACAGTCACATCAACCAATGAGGAAGTAAAAAAACTCGCTCAGGAAGGAGCTCCCGAAGGGCTTCTTCTGACAGCAGAGGAACAAACTGCCGGCAAAGGAAGGACCGGAAAATCGTTTTTTTCACCAAGGGGAACCGGCGTCTATATGAGCATTCTTCTCTACCCCACTTTTGCCGCTACGGACGCTAAATTGATCACGACGTGCGCGGCGGTCGCCGTATGCAGATCGATAGAGTCGATGAGCGAAAAGACCGCCGAAATAAAATGGGTGAACGACGTGTTTTGCGGCGGAAGGAAAGTCTGCGGGATCCTTACGGAAGGGTCTCTCAACATCGAAAGCGGAACGATTTCCAAAGCGGTCGTCGGGATAGGCGTCAACCTGTTCCCCCCCGAATCCGGTTTCGGAATGCTTACGGGGACAGCAGGAACTGTTTTCAGAGACTCGCGGAACGGGTGGGACGTCAAAGGGCGCTTTATCGCCGCCGTTTACGATAACTTTATGGAAGAATACCTTCGTCTTCCGGAAGCGGACTTCATAAACGAATATAAAAAAAGATCGTATCTTCCCGGAAAAAAGATAACGGTTCTGAAACAGAGTGAAGAACTCGACGCGGTCGCCGTTGAGGTCGGAGACGATCTGCGCCTGCTCGTCAGATATACGGACGGGGGCGAAGAGTGGCTTGACTCGGGAGAAGTAAGTATAAAAACAGTATAAAAAATTTATTGTTTTTCGATAATTAGTTATTGACTTCCGATCCTTTATGTGTTATAATCAGTTCAACACTTAAAGGAGGATTACTTAAATGAACCCGAAATCACTCTCAATTTGGCTTAAAGTTGCCGTTATTGCACTTGCGTTTATCGGCCTTTGCGTTTACGCCGTGATCATTCCATCTTACGGAGTCTCTAAATTATCCGAATATCCCGAGTTTTCGAACAGATTTCTGCCTTGGCTTCTGTTTATAACGTTAACCGCAATACCGGTCTATTTTGCTCTGACTCTTTGTTATTTGATCGCTGTGAATATCGGGAAAGACAAATCGTTCTCCCAGAAAAACTCGCGCTATCTCAAATGGATCATGATCGACGTTGTCGCAGCTTCGACCTACTTTTTTATCGGCAACGTCATTCTTTTGTTCCTGAGTATGAGTCATCCCGGAATCTTTCTTCTTTCATTACTTGTCACCCTTCTCGGATTCACTCTTGCCGTCGCCGCAGCCGTTCTCTCCCACCTCGTCGCGAATGCGGCCGACATCAAGAACGAGAACGATCTCACGATTTAGGAGGGCGGTATGGGAAGGATAGTTTTCAATATCGACGTAATGCTCGCGAAAAGAAAAATGAAACTGGGCGACCTCGCAGATTCGGTGGGTATTACTCCCGCAAACATGTCGATCCTCAAGACCGGAAAGGCAAAAGCGGTAAGAGTTTCCACTCTTACGCGGCTGTGTCAG
>JAFWTH010000080.1 GCA_017518975.1 Clostridia bacterium | reverse complement strand
GATCGCTCCGCACTTGCCGAAGGCGATCATAACTGCTGCGGCTTCGCCGACGTCCCCTGCGTTATCGGGGAACGGTTCTTCGATTTGCAGAGTTTAGAGTTATGATCGCGCGTTTTACGCGCGAGTTATGATTTTCGCTTCGCGAAAAGTTATGATATGATCGCCCGATGAAATACGCCTCATTTCAACCGACGTAAAGTTTTCGTCCGGGCAAAGCCCGGTGAAATGGGTATGGGTCCCATTTCAAGAAAACTTTATCCTGCTTGCAAGGCAAGCAGACTTGCCGCAGGCAATCATAACTCATAGTTCGCCGAAGGCGATCATAACTGCGTCGGCTGCGCCGACGCTTACTCTCTCCCCATCAGCTCGAAGGGTATGTCGATGGGTCCGGCATCCGGACGTATGCGGTAGTCGCCCGCCGACGGATTGACGAAGATCGGGTTCTCGTTCATCGTGTAGAACGTATTGTTCTCGTCGATGACGAACGGCGCGGCCGCGTCTTCAAATTCGAATCTCATCTTCTTGCCCGGTTTCACGAAGACGAAGTTCCCGGTGACCTCGTTGGTCGGGTTGAGGACGAACGCCGGGTCGTCGATATCGGCGAGGTCGAGCGACAGATCGAAGACCTCCGGATATTTTTCGCGGAATTTCGCTTCTTTATCGGGGTATTTGCGGAGTTCGTTGAAGAACGATTCCCACTGCTTGTAATACTTGTGATCCTTGATCGATTCGATATCGCCGGACTCTTTCGCCTCCTCGGCGGTTTCGCGCAGCTCGTCCGTGACGGAGACGCCCGAATCGATGAGCACGTTGTTCTTTACCGAGTTGCTTCTTCCGTCGTGAATGACGACGACGGCGTCGTAGAGGATGTTGCCGTAGAGCGTCGTACCCGCCTCGATGTCGTCGATGTAGGCGCCGTACCACGCGGTCGGATATAAGACGTTGTATCTTATCACGTTGCCCCAGTCGTCAAGACGGTTCCACGCGTAGAACACGCCGCCGTCCTGGGAGTTGTACATACATCTCTTGAAGGAGTTGTACTCCGCGAGGAAGTCGTGGCATCCGCCGTAGTCGATCGCGCCGCGCCCGATATCCTCGAACTCGTTGTGGTGGACGTGCGCCCCGGAGCAGTAGAGGAGCTGGACGGCGCAGCCGTCGTCCTTGGTGAGGTGCGAGTACGAGAAGAAGTTGTTGTAGATCTCGACGTTGCCGTTCCGGTCGAACATGTGAGAGCCGAGGCAGTCGCCGACGACGCGGATCGGGCGGCACGCGAAGATCGAGAAATACGAATTCGTGATCGCGCAGTCGAGGTCGCGTCCCTTCGCGCATCCGTCGATATTGATCGCAAAATCGCCCGCGCACTTCGTGACCGTACAGCGGTCGATCGTAACGCCGTGGCACATATCGCCCTTTATCATCGACTCCTTATACGCGGTGAAGGTCAGCCCGCGGAACGTGATATAGTCCGTGTGATCCATGTTGACGGCGATCCCGCTCTTCGGGAAGCAGTAGGAACCCGCCGGGTCGTAGACGTAGAGCGTCTTCGTCGACGGATCGACGAAATACTCGCCGACGGCGTCGAGCTCCTCGGACACGTTCACGAACGCCACGTTGCTGTATTCTTCAAGCATATCGATCTCGCCGTACCGGAGCGATCCCATCCTCGCTTTTTCGGGATGCGGGATGCCGAAGTCGTAGCCGTCTTCCTTCAGAGTACAGCTGTCCGTCTCGATCAGGTCTTTGTACCAGCCCGTCGTGAGGAAGCCGTAGAGATAAAGACCGTCGGTCGTGTGATAGTTCGGGATCCTGCGGGTGAGCAGGGAACTTACGATCCTGATCGAATTATCGCTCGATACGTATTCCGACTGCGAGACGAGATTGTCGGAGCCGTCCTCGTATTTGTTCGGATAGCGCGCGACGGTCATCGCGCCCGAATCTCCGAACATCACGTCGGTGACCTCGTAATCCGGATATTTCACCGACATATCGGCTTTTTTGATCTTGTCGGCGAAGCGATCGATGAACATCGTCCTTTCCGATCCGTCGAGATCGGAGAATTCGCTCTCGTCGAATATCGCGCCGCCGGAGAAGACGACGTCGCCGTCCCCGTACGCGCAGTAAATCACGGGCGCGTCCTTCGTTCCGCTGTCCTCGGCGGTCATCTTCACCGCGGGATCGCCGTACTCGCCCGCAAAGAACGCGACGACTACGGAGCCCGTCTTTTCGGCTTTCTTCTCACGCGCAAGCTCGACGGCGCGCGCGAACGTCCTGACGGGCGCGGATTTCGTTCCCGCCGCGCCGTCGTCGCCCGTCGTCGAGACGTAGATATCGGCGTCCTCGACGAGCGGATACGGTTTCTCGGTATAGTGGCTGATAAGCACGGGTTCCGCGTACGTTATCTTGCATTTTTCGCAGAATCTCTGGAGGATCGCCGCGAACTGTTCTCTCGTCGCCTTGTCGCCCGGGACGAGCGTCGTTTTCGTCATCCCGGAGATGAGACCCGCGGCGACAGCCCATTCGACGGCTTCCTTCGCCCACGCGGAAACTCTGTTCCTGTCCGAAAACGCGGACAGATCGTCGCGGTCTCCGACGTAGACGTGCTTTCCGTCCGCATAGCGGAAGAACATCGTCGCGAGCTGTTCGCGGGTGATCTTGCCCGTCGGGTCGAACCTCGTGTCGGACACGCCGTTGACGACGCCGGCGCTCTTCGCCCAGATCACGGGAACGGAGTACCACTGCCCGTCGGGTACGTCGCCGAAGACGGGGCTGTACGCCGTTTCGGGCGATCCTTCAAGCCGCCACAGAACGGTCACGACCATCGCGCGGGTCGTCGTTCCCGTGGGATCGAAAAGGCCGTTTCCCACGCCGTTGAGGTAGCCCTTGTCGGTCGCGTACTTGATGGACTGGTAACTCCATCTGGTCTTCGGCACGTCCTTGAAATCCGCGCTCGCGGCGGACGCTGCGATCACGAGTGTCCCGGCCAGCATCAGTACGGCGAGGACCGCGCACAAGAGTTTTTTCATTTGTTCTTATTCCTTTCTTTCTTTCTTTCTTTCACCTCATCCGGGTCCTTCGGACCCACCTTCCCCTCAAGGGGAAGGCTTTAGGATGCGTATGCTTAATATCCGACAGACGTGTTTTATAGAAAAAAGTTGCAGAGCGAGCGTTGTTCTCAGGCTTCCCCTTGAGGGTAGCGAAGCGCACGGCGCGGTAGTGAATGACAGCCCGGTGGGCTGTCAGAGCCGCGCCTGACCGAACCCCGCAGGGTCGACAAGCTGGCAGCGCAGCTGCCTGATGAGGTGACACGCGAACGGCTGTTTCTGAGGCGATGTATTAAATTTGATTCAAAATCACCCTTGCGAGCTCCCGCGTGTCTTTGACGTACGCGTCGGCGAGCTTTTCAAGCTCGGCGGTCGGTTTTTCGAATCTGTCCCACACGCCCACGACGATATATCCCGCGGCGTGGGCCGTCGTGGCGGCGAAGAACGAGTCCTCGACGACGGCGGTGTCCGCCCTTTCCGTTCCGAGCGACGCCCGCGCCGTGTCGAAGATCCTCGGGTCCTCCTTCGAGAGTCCGAGCGTCTGACACGAGAAAACGCCCGTCAGAAGGTCGAGAAGACCGCACCGTCTGAGCGCCGCCTCGATGAGATACGCGTCCGTCACCGTGGCGACCGCAGCGGGTATTCCCGCCTCCTTCATCGAACGCAGAAGCTCCGGTATCCCCGGCTTCGGGACGACCTCGCGGAAGTATTTCGGTTCCACGACCTCATAAAAGCCGGTCTTTATCTCCTCCGGGGAGACGTTGAGACCGTATTCCCGGCGGAAGTATCCGACCGCCTCGTCGAGCGTGAATTTTTTATATTTCTCGTCGATATCCGGCTCCGGCTCGATACCCTTCGAGCGTATGTAGTCGGAACTCACCGTCGCCCAGATGTGCATCGAGTCGAACAGCGTTCCGTCGAAGTCGAAAATAGCGCCTTTGATCTTTTTTTTGAGTGTCATTTTATCCATCCGTTTTCCTTGACGTTATCACGAGCAGAGTCCCCTCCGAGACGGAGACGGACGCCTCGTCCCGCGCCCATTCGTTGCTCGCTCCGAGAGGGAACGAGGCGGACAGGGCGCCGTTTTCAATTTCATATTTCGTCCCTTTGATCGTGACGCCGCGCGCCTCGCCGCACCCGGCGAAGACCGAGAGGGAATATCCCTCGCGGCGCGGTATCCGGACGACGCCCGCCGAGGGGCCGAAGGCGGCCGCGCGCTCTCCGTTCCCCGACAAGGTGACGATGAGACCCGCTTTTGCGCCGAAGACCGCCGTTTCGAGATTCGCGAGCGTGTGGTCGAGCCGCCCGCCGAACGCGCACGTGATATCCGCGCGGTCAAATCCGTTTTCGACCGCGTAACGCATCGCGTACATCGTGTCCGTGTCGTCTTTCTCCTGAGGGAGGCGGACGACGGGGGCGCCATCGGGCAGAGGGCCGCCGTACGAGTCGAAATCCCCGACGCAGAGATCGGGACGGATACCCTGCCTTTCGGCGTAAAGGCATCCTCTGTCGCATCCGATGACGAACGCGCCCCGGACGTCGCCGATCTTCTCCTCGTCGCCGCCCGAGATTATCACACAGCGCCGCTCTTTCATTTCGTCTCCGTCAGCATCCGGGGCAGTCTGTCTATGTCGCCCGCGCCCGCAACGAGAACGCAGTCGCCGGGACCCGCCGACTTCAATATCATACAGGCGGCGTCTTCAAGCGACTCCGCGCTCACCGCGTCGGCGCCCCTGTTCTTGACGGCGGCGGCGAGCCCCGCGGAGGTCACGCCGTAGTCGTTCGCCTCCCGCGCGGGGTAGATCGGCGCGAGGATCGTCTTCTCCGCGAGCGATCCCGCGAGAACGTACGCGAATTCGTCGAACAGCTCCTTCGTCCGTGAGAAGGTGTGCGGCTGAAAGACGACGAACAGCTTGTCGTATCCCATTCGTCCCGCCGTCTTCAGCGTCGCGTTCAGCTCGGTCGGATGATGCGCGTAGTCGTCGTATACGTCGGCGCCCGACGGCGTTTTCCCGACGAACTCCATCCTTCTCATTATCCCCGCGTACGAGGAAAGCCCGCGTCCTATCGCCTCGGGCGAGACGCCCGAGGTGTGAGCCGCCGCAGCGGCGGCGAGAGCGTCGAAGGCGACGTGGTCTCCCGGAACGTTCATATCCGCGTGAGTCAGGAACTCACCGCGGTACGTGATATCGAAAGATGAGGATCCCGGCATGATCTTTGCGTTACGGATCGAATAATCGTTTGTGGAGGATCTGCCGAACGTGATCGCGCGGACGCCGGAGCGTTTCACCGCTTCGGCGACCTCGATGTCGTCGCCGTTCACGACCGCGAGGTCCGATTTTTTCATGAACGCGGCGAAGTGGTCGATTATCATATCCATCGACTTGAAATAGTCGGGATGGTCCATATCGATGTTCAGAACGACGGGAAGGGTGGGGTAGAAATCGAGGAACGAGCCCATATACTCGCACGCCTCGAAGACGAAGCACTCGCCTCCGCCTATGATATTGCACTCTCCCGTCTTTTTCATACGCGCTCCGCCGAACACGGTGGGCTCGCGGCCCGCCGCCTCGAACACGGACGCCGTGATCGCGGTCGTCGTGCTTTTTCCGTGCATCCCGGAGACCCCGACCCTGACGGGATAGTCCCTCATGACGTAGCCGAGAAAGTCCGCGCGGGATATCAGCGGCTTTCCGAGTTCGCCCGCGCGCTTTATGACGGGATCGTCCGCGCTCATCGCGACGGTATAGACGACGATATCCGCCTCGTCGGCGTACTCCGGAAGGGATTCGTGAACGACCTTCACGCCTTCCTCCGCGATCTTCTTCGTCAGGTCGCTTTCATTCCGGTCGTAACCCGTCACGTCGTGACCGCGGAGAACGCAGACTTTGGCGAGCGAGCTCATGGAGACTCCGCCCACCCCCGCGAAAAATATCTTCTTCGGCGAGGAGCCGATAGCTTCATTTATTTTTTCATATCCGAAGTGCGTATTGTCAAGAGCCATGTCGAAACAACTTCCTTTCGGCTTTTTTTGCGGCAATTATCAAATTTTTTATATTGTACCACTAAAAGGCACGTATATACAGTAGAGAATACATAAAATTCAGAAAAAATACATAAATCACACTATATTTATTCATAAAATGAATGTAATATAAGGTTGTGCTATTGTACACACATAAACGACGGGAGAATAACCATGCAGATCACAGACGTGAAAGTAAGAAAGCTTTTTTACGACGGTCCCATGAAGGCGATCGTTTCCGTGACATTTGATTCGCAGCTTGCGCTGCACGACATAAAGGTGATAAACGTGAGGGAAAGGCACTTTATCGTAATGCCCTCGAGGAAGAATCCTGACGGCACGTACCGCGATATCGCCCACCCGATCAACGCCGATTTCCGCGCCGAACTCGAGGCGTCGGTCCTTCGCGCGTACGACGAGGAGGTCGCGAGAGCGGAGGCGGCGGCGGCAGAGGAAGCAGCCGCGGCAGAAGAAGCCGTCGCGTTGGGGGAAGAGTCAGACCCGGAACCTGCGGGGTGAACTGAAAAAGCGTCGTAAGACTCGCTTCGACCGAAGCGGGTCTTTTGATTTTCCCCGCGAAATATTGTACCACAAAAGCCCGTTTCTTTCAATAGAGGAATATTGACACTTTCACCTTTACGGAGTAAAATAGTTTCAATAAATAATATACAAGGAAGTGATCGGATTGGATCCCGCTCTGGAGAGGATAGCGACGGTAGACGAGAGGGCGAGGGAACATGTGAGACTCGCGCGCGAATATGCGGCGTCCGTCGCCGAAGCCCGCGCCGGAGAATGTCTCGAAGCCGCGGACGCCGAGCGCGAAGCCGTCCTTGCGCGGATCGCCGACGTGTCCCGGGAAAGCGGCGACGCGACGGACGCCGCGATCGGATCGGCCCGGGAAGCGGCCGAGGAGAAGATCCGCGCCATAAGGCGGACCGAGGAGGAACACGGCGACGCGATCGCCGCCGCGATCGTCCGGACGGTCACGGAGGGCGCGCTTTGAGCGGCGCGTCGGGCGCGATCGTCGCCAAGATCCGCTCGATGTACGGGAAACGGCTGACCGCGCGCGACTGGGACGAAATGACGGAACAGGACTCCGTCTCATCGGTCGCACGGTATCTCGCCGCCTCCCCGTCGTATTCGGAAGCGATGCGTTCGCTCGGGGACGGCGACGTTCACCGCCGCGCGCTCGAGGACGCCGTGCGGCGGGCGAGATTTTCGGAGTTCGAGCGTCTTCTCAAATTCGAGATAACCGTCGGCGGAAGACTTGCCGACTATATCATATCGACGGTGGAGGTCGAGACGATCCTCCGGGCTCTGTACGCGATAACGCCCGGGGTCGCCGACCCGCCCGACAAGGGGAGCTTTTCGGGTTCGGAATACATCGACCGTCACCTCTCGTTCAGCGTCGAAGACGTCCTCTCGGCGAGGACGGTCGGCGAGATCGCGGAGGCGGTGGGCTCTTCCCGTTACCGGAAGATACTCGACGGCTTCCCCGAGGGAGCGGGGCCCGTCGACTTCATCCGCGCGGAAGCGGCTCTGCGCGCTGAATTCTACACCGGAGCGGTCGCCCTTTTCGAGGACGAAAAGGCGGGCTCGGCGTGCCCGGAGATCGCCGGGATGCTGAAAGACCGCATCGACCTTGAAAACGTCGCGGCGGCTTACCGGCTCAAAAAATTCTTCACGCCGTCGCGGGACGACGTTCTTGCGGCGATGATACCGGGCGGAGGAATGAGGACGGCGACCGCCGAGGCGATCGCCGACGCCGACGGCGCCGAGGGAGTCCTCACGGCGGCGCGGAGTGACCGTGAGATGAAGAAACTCCTTCTGATCCTCGACCGGTGCCGGACGGTCGACGAGGCGCCCGCGCGGAGAATCTTTTCCGAGAGCTGCCGGCTGATAAGATATTCCTCGTCGTCAGCGGCGGTCACGGCGTCGTACTACAACGTCGTCGCCGTCGAATGCGACAATATCATCAAGATAATCGAGGGGAAACGCTACGGTATTTCCCCCGGGGCGATAAGAGAAATGCTCATAACGGATGAAAGGGGGTGACGCCGCGTGGCGGTCAAAAAAGTGAGTTCACTGAGGGTCTCGGGACCCGTTTCATCTCTTGACGAGGCGGCGCGCGTCCTTCTTTTCTCGGGCTGTTTCTCGCCCGAGACGCCTGCTCTGCGCTCCGGATCCGAAGCGCGCCGGGACGACCGTATCGCGGCGGCGGAGAACGAACTGCTTTCGCTGATCCCGGAGGGATTCGCCGACCCCGAGGGGGAGAGGATCCCGGACGAGGGGATCGACGACGTTCTGGCAGAGGCCGCGACCTATACGCGCCGTCTGCGCGCTCTGAACGACAGGGCGTCCGCGACGGAGAAAATGATCGCCGGACTGCGGGAGAGCGAGGAGACGCTTTCTCACTTTGCCGACGCAGATCTCGACGTGGCGCGCCTCTCGCGGATGGAGTTCACGTCTTTTGCGACGGGCGTCCTCCCGACGGCGTCGTACGAGACGATCCCGTCACTCAGGGAGAGCGAGAAGATACAGGTCGTGAAGTGTTCCGAGTCGTCCGGCTCGACGTGGGTCACTGTCCTCTTCCCGAAAGGCAGGGAAGACGCCGTTTGGGCTTTTCTCTCGGGCCTCGGATTCGAGCCGGTCAGCCTGCCCGCGGAGATAACGTCGGTGCGCGATGCGCTTGCGTCCGTCCGCGAGAGGATCGGATCGCTCGGCGGTGTCGTCACCGACAACGAAACGGCGAGGGCTGAGCTTTTCGCCGCCGAGGGCGACCGGATCGGGAAAGTTATCAGGACTCTCTCCGACGCGCGTCTGCTCGGCGAGATAACGCGCTGCGCGGTGGTCGGAGCGGACGGATTCGTTCTTTCGGGGTGGGTCCCGAAGAGCGAGGGGGACGGGATCGTGAAGGCGCTCGCGAAGGCGGGCGTCGAGGCGGCGGTCGCCGAACCCGACAGCGGAGCGGAGAACGTGCCGGTCATCCTGAAAAACCCGCGCGTGTTCCGTCCGTTTGAATTCTTCGTCAATATGTTCGGGACGCCGTCGTACGGGGAGATCGACCCGACGCCGTTCGTCGCGATAACGTATATCCTTCTGTTCGGCATCATGTTCGGCGATCTCGGGCAGGGACTGCTCGTGTCCGTCGTCGGATATCTGATGTGGCGGATCAAGAAGATGGAGCTCGGGCGCATCCTCATAAGGTGCGGCGTCAGTTCCGCTTTCTTCGGTCTTGTCTACGGCTCGGTCTTCGGATTCGAGCACGTGCTCGATCCGCTGTATCACGCCCTGTTCGGGCTTGAGGAAAAGCCGATCGAGGTCATGGCTCCGGCGACCGCGGGAACGATAATCTATGCCGCCGTCGGGATCGGAGTCGCGCTCGTCGTGCTGGCAATGATCCTGAACTGCTTCGTGGCGGCGCGCCGCCGCGACTGGGGTTCGCTTCTGTTCGGACCGAACGGCCTTCCCGGTCTCGTCTTCTACGGCGCGGTCGTGTGGGGTCTCGTCTCCTCGATCATGCTCGGTTCCTCGCCGTTCTCCGTTCCTTATATAATTTTCCTCATCGTTCTGCCGCTCGTCCTCATCTATCTGAGGGAGCCGCTGACCGCGCTCGTGACGCGGAGCGGTGAGAAGACGGAGTGGGGCGGATATCTCGCGCAGAGCTTTTTCGAACTTTTCGAGTCCGTTCTCTCATACGTCACGAACACTATGTCGTTCCTTCGCGTCGGCGCGTTCGTCCTCGTCCACGCGGGCATGATGACGGTCGTCTTCACGCTCGCCGGGATGACCTCCGGCTTCGGCTGGTGGCTGATCGTCGTTATCGGCAATATCGTCGTCGCCGCGATCGAGGGACTTCTCGTCGGGATCCAGGTGCTTCGCCTTGAATTCTACGAGATGTTCAGCCGGTTCTACGAGGGCGGAGGAGTGCCGTTCACTCCAGTCCGAGGAGGGAGGCGGGACAAATGATATCATTGCAAAAATCGCCGGAGCGCGATTTTAAGATCCTCAATCTCTCCGATCCCCAGCTTTCGAACGAAGACTGGGAAAACGGAAAGAGCGACGTCCTCGCCGCGACGGTCGACGAACTCGTCTCCGCCGTCCGCCCCGACCTCATCACGGTCAGCGGCGACCTCGCGCAGGCGGGTCACCTCGACTCGTACGGCAAACTCGCGGATCTTTTCGCCTCGACGGGCGTTCCGTGGGCGCCGGTCTTCGGCAATCACGACGAGATGAACGGCGAGGCGGACATCCTCGCCGCCGTCGAAGTCATGGCGCGCCGTCCCGGATTCACGTTCGAGACGGGACCGCGCGAGCTCGGTATCGGCAACTACGTCGTCCTTATCGGCGAGGGGGACCGCCCGGTCCACGCGCTGTTCATGACCGACACCCACGATATGAAGCCGCGGGTGAACGAAAACGGGGAGACGGTCAGAGAGTACGCCGACTACACCCCCGGGCAGATAAAATGGTACGTCGAGACGGTCGGGGAGCTGAAAGGGCTCGGAGTCCCCGAATCGACGGTGATAATGCACATCCCGTGCTATACTTACAACGAGGCGATCGCCGCGGCGATCAAGCCGGGCGTCGACCCGTATTCCGTCGATCCCGCGGAAGGCGCTCAGACCGGGTGCTGGGCGGAGGGGTACGAGGATTCCTTCGGCGTTATGCGCGATATATCCTCTTATCCCGAGGACAACGGATTCTTCGACGCCGTTCTTGAGAAGGACCACACGAAAACGCTCATAGCGGGTCACAACCACTCGACGAATTTCTCCGTTCCGTACCGGGGCGTGCGGTTCGTCTTCTCGCTCAAAGCGGGTCCCGGATGGGACTGGGACGAGAGATGCAACGGCGGAACGGTCATAACGGTGGATTCCGCGGGCAGGGCGAAAACCGCCCACCGATACGTAAATCCCAACAACCTGAGGAGGAAAGAAAAATGAATCCTTTTACCATCATCCTTATCGCGATCCCCGCCGCAACGGTGGCGCTATCGTCTTATCTCTGCCGCAGATTCGTAAGACGCGGCGGATCGACGAAAAGAGCGACTTTCGCTCACATGGCGGCGGCTCTTCTCGCCGGTATCCTCGTCTGCTCTCTCGCCCTCGCCGTATCGGCTGAGGGAGACGTCCCCGCCTCGGCGGAGGCGACAGGAGCCGCGGAACAGAGCGGGTTCGCCGCGGGTATGGCGTATATCGCCGCGGCGCTCGTCACCGGTCTTTCCGGCATCGGCGGCGGCATAGCGGTCGCCGCGGGCGCTCCCGCCGCGATCGGCGCGACGTCCGAGGATCCGAAGGCGTTCGGTAAAGCGCTTATCTTCGTCGCGCTCGGAGAAGGTATCGCGCTTTACGGGCTTCTCGTTTCGATCCTCATCCTTTCAAAGGTATGAAATACTTTCTCATCAGCGACAACACCGATTCCGCCACGGGCATGCGCCTCGCGGGAGTCGAGGGAGTCGTCGTCTCGGGCAGGGAAGAGGCGATCGGCGCTTTGCGCGGCGCCTCGGACGATCCCGGTATCGGGATAGTGCTCGTGACGGAAAAGATCTGCGCCCTTATCGAGGACGAGATCGAAAAGATCCGGACCCGGGACCCGGAGTGCCTTATCGTAGGTATCCCGGATCGCCACGGCGTGGGAGGATAAGATGACCGAGAAAAAGAAGACCGAGGCGTTTCTTGCGGCGATCTCGTACGCCGGAGACGTCGAAGCGGACAGAATAAAAGAAGAGGGCATACGCCGCGCGGAAGAGCGGATCTCAGCCGCCCGCGAGGAAGCGAGGGCGGAAGCGGAGGCGGCCGCCGCCCGCGAGATCAAAAGGGCTGAGCTGAGGGAGGCGGCGCGCGTCTCGGAGGCGGAATCGGCGCTTTCCGCGGAAGTCGCGAAGGAGCGCGAGGCGGCGGTCACGCGGATCCTCGGCAGGGCTGAGAACAAACTCGTCTGGTTCACCGCGACGCCCGGCTATGAAGAGTATATGAAAAACGCGGCGGCGCGGACAGCGAAGATGACCGAGGGCGAGGAAGACCGCGTCATCCTGATCAGAGAACAGGACGAGCGGCTCGCGGACGCCTTGTCGGAGGCGGCGGGAGGGATACCCGTCAGGGTATCGGACTCGGTCGCCGTCGGCGGTCTGATCTGCGACAGCCGCGGTATGACGTGCGATCTCTCCTTCGGCTCGGCGATCGGCTCGATGAGAGAAACCGTTTCGCGCGAATTTGAGAAGGCGATGCGCGGGGAGGCGGAAAAATGACGGATCGTGCGATAATAAAAGCGATAAACGGACCGGTCGTCACCTCGTCCTCAGCCGGATTTTTCGTTTCGGAAACGGTGAGAGTCGGACGCGAGGGACTTCTCGGCGAGATCATCGCGACGAGCGAGGACGGTGCGACCGTCCAGGTCTACGAGCCTACCAGCGGACTCACTCTCGGCGAGGAGATCGTCGGCGAGGGGACTCCCGTTTCGCTCACGCTCGGACCCGGTATCCTCGACAACATTTTCGACGGTATCGGCAGACCTCTTCGCGCTCTCGAGGAGAAAGAGGGCAAATTCATCGGACGCGGATGCTCCGTCCCGTCGCTCGACGAGACGGTGAAGCGTCCCTATACGATAACCGTAAAACCGGGCGACGAAGTGACGGGCGGCTCCGTTTTTGCGACCGTACCCGAAACGCCGTCGCTGCTCCATAAATGCATGGTCCCGCCCGGGGTGTCGGGCAGGATCGAATCGGCCGTGCCCGACGGAGACTACACCGTCGCCGACGCGCTCGCCGTCGTTGTGACGCAGAGCGGGGAGAGAGTACAGCTCAAGCCCGCGCAGAAGTGGCCGATAAGAAAGAGAAGACCCGTCGTGAAGTATCTGCCCCCGTCGGAGCCGCTCGTCACCGGTCAGCGCGTCATCGACTCGCTTTTCCCGGTCGCGAAGGGCGGCACGGCGGCGATCCCAGGCGGCTTCGGGACCGGCAAGACGATGACGCAGCATCAGCTCGCCAAGTGGTGCGACGCGGACGTCATCATCTACGTCGGATGCGGAGAGCGCGGAAACGAGATGACGCAGGTGCTCTCGGAGTTCTCGGAGCTTATCGACCCGAGAACGGGCAGACCGATGACGGAGAGGACGTGCCTTATCGCGAACACTTCGAATATGCCGGTCGCCGCGAGAGAGGCGTCCGTCTACACGGGTATCACGCTCGCGGAGTACTACCGCGATATGGGCTACGACGTCGCGGTCATGGCGGACTCGACCTCGCGCTGGGCGGAGGCGCTGCGCGAGATCTCGGGACGTATCGAGGAGATGCCCGCCGAGGAGGGTTATCCCGCCTATCTGCCGTCGCGCCTCGCGGAATTCTACGAGAGGGCGGGCAGAGCGGAAACGTTGTCGGGCGACGTCGGCTCCGTCACGCTGATCGGGGCGGTCTCACCGCAGGGCTCCGACTTCTCCGAGCCGGTCACGCAGAACACGAAGCGCTTTGTCAGATGCTCCTGGGCGCTCGACAAATCGCTCGCGTGGGCGCGCCACTATCCCGCGATCAACTGGACCGACAGCTATTCCGAATACGGACGCGACCTCGAGGACTGGTTCGCCGCCAACGTCGGCGCCGGATTTACCGCGTACTCGAAGAGGATCGCGTCGCTTCTCGCACGCGAGAGGTCGCTCGAGGAGATCGTGAAACTCATAGGTGACGACGTGCTTCCCGACGATCAAAAGCTCATCCTGCTGACGGCGGGCGTGATCAGGAACGGATTTTTGCAACAGAACGCGTATCACGCGACCGACACGTTCGTCCCGCTTGAAAAACAGATGAAGATGATGGAGCTGATCCTCTTCCTCTACGACTCGGCGTCGCGCCTCGTCGCGGACGCGGTCCCGGTTTCCCGCATAGCGGCGACAGGGATATTCGAGGACGTCTCCCGAATGAAATACGAGATTCCGAACGACGACTTCACCGTCTGCGACGCGATCAGAAAGAGGATAAATACGGCGATCGCGAAGGCGGAGAGCTGAGAGGTGAGATATGGTCGTATATTATAAAGGCGCGAAGAGCATAGCGGGACCTCTTCTTATCCTCAAAAGGATCCCCGGAGCCGCCTACGACGAGGTCGTATCGATCCGGGACGGGTCTGGCGGCGAACGGCACGGCAGAGTGACCGCGCTCGATGAGGAGAGGACGGTCATCGAAGTATTCGAGGGAACGGGCGGAATGGCTCCCGAACGGACGAAAACGTCGTTCACGGGACTCCCCGCGTCCCTTCCTCTCTCCCGGTCTCTGCTCGGACGCACGATGAATGGGGCGGGAACTCCCGTCGACGGACTCGGAGCGATCCCCGCGGACGGCGTGAGAGACATAAACGGCGAGCCGATCAACCCGGTCTCGCGAACTTATCCTCAGAACTGCATCGTCACAGGCATTTCCTCCATCGACGTGCTGATGACGCTCATAAGAGGGCAGAAGCTGCCCATCTTCTCCGGCTCGGGCATGAGCCATAACGAACTCGCCGTCCAGATCGCCCGTCAGGCGAGGATCAAGGACGACGACGGAGCCGGATTCTGCATCGTCTTCGCCGCGATGGGCATAAAGCGCGACGTCGCGGACTATTTCCGCCGCAGCTTCGAGGAGGCGGGCGTCGTCGGCAGGACGGTAACGTTCCTCAACCTCTCGTCCGACCCGATCGTCGAGAGGATACTGACGCCGCGCTGCGCGCTTACAGCCGCGGAATACCTCGCTTACGAGGAGAATATGCACGTCCTCGTCATCATGACGGATATGACGTCCTACGCCGAGGCGCTCCGCGAGATCTCCTCGCTCAAGGGAGAGATCCCGGGACGAAAGGGCTTCCCCGGATATCTTTACTCCGACCTCGCCTCGCTTTACGAGCGCGCAGGGATCGTGAAGGGAAGCGCGGGCTCTGTTACACAATTGCCTATTTTGACGATGCCGGGTGACGATATCACACATCCGATCCCCGACCTCACCGCGTATATCACCGAGGGACAGATCGTACTCGACCGCGCGCTCGAGACGGCGGGCGTCTACCCGCCTTGTTCCGCTCTGATGAGCCTGTCGCGACTAATGAAGGACGGGATAGGCGAGGGCTACACGAGAGAGGATCACGCCGCGATCTCTGCACAAGCATTTGCATGTTGCGCCAAGGTCGCCGAGGCGAAATCGCTCGCGTCGGTCATCGGCGAGGAGGAGCTTTCCGACCAGGACAAGAAATACCTCGAGTTCGGGCGTCAGTTCGAGCGGCGTTTCCTCACGCAGGGAACTGACGAGAGACGCAGCATCGAGGAATCGCTCGATATCCTCTGGGACGTCGTCTCGATCTTGCCGCGAGAATCGCTGTCGAGGATCGAGGACAAGATACTTGATAAATATTATCGCGGGTAAGGGCCTTCCCCTTGAGGGTAGCGAAGCGCGGGACGCGGGAGTGAATGACTGCGAACATATAAGGACACTGTATTTTGCAGTCACCGATGTTCGCTTGAAGTTTGCGCAGGAGCGCAAACTTTCGAAAGTATCCGTAATCGGTCAGAGCCGCTTTTGCAACAACCGCAGATCGCGGAAAGATTGACGCAGGGCGTCAATCTTCGGCAGACAGACGGTAACAATGAAGTACACTTTTCTTTATTCTGTCTGCAACCGAACCCCGCAGGGTAGACAAGGTGTCGCCGAAAGGCGACGGATGAGGTGAGAACGGACCCCGCAAGGGTAATTCGCAGGAACGGAGGCGTACGGCCCGATGGCAAATATAGCGCCGACGAAGGGCAACCTTTTGGCAGAAAAGAAAAAACTCTCTCTCGCCCGTTCCGGGTACGAGCTTCTCGACAAAAAGAGAAATATCCTTCTGCGCGAGCTGCTCAAATACGAGAAAGAGGCGGAGGAACTCAGAAAGAAGACGCGCGATATCTTCGCCGCCGCATACGCGTCGCTGCAGAGGGCGCACGTCGCGGGAGGTCAGCGCGTCGAGATCATCAGATCCATTCCCGTCGACGACAGCTTGAGGATCCGTTTCAGATCGCTCATGGGTGTCGAGATCCCGTCCGTCGAATACGACGGTGAGATCCCGTCGATGCCCCCGTACGTCCCGCAGGTGACGGACTCGTTCTTCGACGAGGCGTACGTCGATTTCGTCAAGGTAAAGCACCTCGCCGCGGAGAGCGCGAGGATCGAAAACAGCGTCGCCCGCCTCAGAGAGGCGGTCCGCGTCACGGTCAAACGCGCCGAGGCGCTCAAAAACGTCATCATCCCAGAGACGGAGCGCACCGTCGCGGAGATCACGTCGGTCCTCGAGGAACGCGAGAGGGAAGAGTTCTCCCGCATGAAAGTAGTAAAAAACCGCAAAAATGAGGGTTGACACGAAAACCGAATTGTGATACAATATTTATTCGCGGGGAAACCGACCCCCGCATAAAGATCTGGGTGTGGCGCAGTTGGTAGCGCGCTACCTTGGGGTGGTAGAGGCCGCTGGTTCAAGTCCAGTCACTCAGAAAAAGGAAACGCAGGCAAAAGCCTGCGTTTCCTTTTTCTGCGGAGATTAAACCTGAACCATGTGGTTGAGTAATGATTTCGTTACTTAAATACAAAAACCACATTCACACTGTTTATGGTGTGAATATGGTTTTACGGGTTTTTGTGAAAATGCGGTTAAGTTAGTTCTACCTTTTTTTAAAAATGAAAAAGCCAAGATTAAAACTATATGTCCAGATAATCATCAGTATAGTCGATTCCTCCATATATCGTATTCCCATAATCATCTGTCTGAATTTCAGTCAACGAGATTTGTTCTTTGGGATAATCAATACGAGCAATGTTTACTTCAATGAAACTACCTGGAACAATGTCTTTAGTCAGTAATCTCTCATCAGGAATATGCCCAACTGGTCCTCCGAGGTTAACAAAGACCCCTTGTTCATATATGTATTCGACAACCCCTACCAAATGGTCATTGACATGAAGGAGAGGTAGGCTGGTGGGTGCGAGTTGTTTAGATCTGATTTCTACGGCGTGAAAAATAGAGCCAAATATTTTATCCTGTGATTTATGATAAAAATCAGGAATAAAGAATACGTTTCGGTGAAGTAAAATTTTGGGATCCAAGTCGTCTGATAAACATAGTTGAGTTCGTGGTATTATTATTTCGCCCACCTCATGATTAAAAACGATAATACCATTACTATAAGAGTTAACAGGAATCGACGAAAGGACACGTTCTTTCTCTATATGGGAGTTCACAAAGAATTCTTTTTCATCTGGGTTCAGGTTCATTTTTAAACACCTCATGTTCAAAGATTATTATGGCCAAACTCTTCATTGGTAATTGCTGTTGTTAATAGCGCTCATCCATTTGGGGTCAAACTTCCTCTGTTCATTCTTTAAGCGTGAGCTTCCCATCTGTTTCCTCTACGATGCCTCGCTTTATTAACAAGTCAACAGCTTCATTAAGCGAAACAGCAAGGGTTGTACCGGTGCTTTTGAATCCATATACACGGGAGGTTTCCATACAAAGCGTTTTTCTGTTCGCTCCGACGTAAGTTCCGAGTATCTTGATCATAGCTGCAGCAAATTCATCGGAACTTATATGTTGGCTTTTTCTGTAGTTTGGTATCCGTACAATGATAGGCATATTACTATCAGGATATAGGAAATCTCCTTTTTTTACAACGATTCCGTACAATTTGCGAAGACCATAGTCGACTTCACGGCGGATCTTGACTGTCGCTTTTTCGTTTCCATACAAGTAGGCTAGGCGCTGACAGAGGTATTCGTAGTGAATAGGAAACTCATTGACAACAAGTTTTCGGATACAATCCTCAATTTTCACGTAACCGTATCGGTCTCGCGGAATATCGTTGAAATTGGTACGAACGTATTTTTCAAAACCGTATGGGTTCTCAATCTGCTCACGTGTTTTGACCTCGTTATCCACGCTGACATAATCATCTGTGTCGTCTGTTTCTTTTGAGGGAGTGAACTTCTGCTTGATCCCATAATCAGCAATGGCTCTGTCAATGGCTTCAATAAGTAATTGTCCTTCAGATACAGGGTCTTTGATCCAATCCGTTGACCAGATACGATAGATTGTCCACCCCATGCTTTCGAGTACATCTTGACGCAGACGATCGCGTTCACGTGCAGTTCTAGCAGAGTGGTACGCAGCTCCGTCACATTCTATTCCAAGCACAAATACGCCGTTCAGTTTAGGATGTTTAACGCCTATGTCAATTCTGTAACCGGAGCAACCGACCTGTGTTACCAGTTTGTAACCCTTTCTGTCAAGGAAATTAAAGACAGCCTCCTCGAAAGGAGAGTCAAACACCGCAGAATCTTCATATGTAAGTTCTCTTGCAAGTATATCTGGCCCATTGAGAGCATAGTCGATATATGCTTTGAGAAGCTTTGGGCCCTCTGTTGTAACCGCTTCCTCGTTGATGTCTGAGGGAAGAATAGATCCGACCAGTTTGACGTTGTATTTTGCTCTGGTGATTGCAACATTTAAGCGTCGCTCGCCGCCTGTTTTGCCAAGTGGTCCGAATTGATTTCTAAAGACACCGGCGGCATCTTTGGCATAACCTATACTGAAAATAATAGTATCTCGTTCATCACCCTGTACGTTTTCGAGGCTCTTGACAAAGAATGCTTCATTTTTTGATTCGTCGAAAAAGCTCTCGAAGCTTTGATCTGCAAGACGCATTTCGCGTAGAACGTTCTCGATAGCATATTGTTGAACTTCACCGAAAGCGATCACACCCAGTGAACGCTCCGGATGCGTCTTGAAATGGTCAAAGACCATTTGTGCGACTTTGCGGGCTTCGACGACGTTACCTTTTCTTCCGCCTCGGTCATAGTATCCCTCAGGAACGTAAACGTATTCAACTCCGTTATCTTGGTCGCCTTCAATGTTGGAGGGGAACGTAACAAGCCGATTCTTGTATATTTTTGCATTGGAGAATGCAATTAAGTTCTCATGGCGGCTACGATAATGCCAACGAAGGGTTCTTTCAGGAAGCATATTTGCTTCTTCGAGAATCGAATCATATACAGGAATATCTTCCTCATCATCGTCATCATAATCATCGTAATATCCTTCTGTCGATGCAGCCTGGAAGAAACTGGTCGGAGGCAGCTGTTTGCTATCTCCGGCAATGATAACCTGCTTGCCTCTGGATATCGCCCCGATTGCATTTTCAGTATAAACCTGCGAAGCCTCGTCGAAAATAACCGTATCGAATTTGTATGAATCAGCCTCAAGAAACAAACTGACAGAAAGCGGAGACATCATCAGACATGGTTTCAAGGTCAGGAGCAGGTTCGGAATCTCTCTGAATAGTTTCCGTATAGGCATGATACGTCTTGTCTTGGCCAGTTCACGCTTCAGAATACTGATCTCATCTTGCCCGCTTGAAAAATGATCCATAGAAGGAAGGTCATTGATGAGTTTGCTTTTTATCCTGTCTCTAGCAATACTGAATTGGGATTTGTCCAGAGATGCAAATTCTTGTATTGTTTTTTCCTGCGTCTTTCTTCTGAAATTTTGAACAGCAGGGTATTCAGGAAGTACAGAATCCAACCAAAGGCTGAAAAAGCGTTTTTTGAAAACGGGGATGATATTTGCGGTCGGAATATTATCGTTTTCGATTGCAGATACAGCTTCACCAAGACCTTCAGCACAACAGTTTTCTCTTGCAGTCCTGAAATCAATCCACTCCTCAAGTAATGCCATCCCGGTCATGCAACCGTCAAGTCGATCATATAATTCCCTAAGGTTCAATTCGTTGAACACTTCTGGGTCATTAAACAAGTTTGTGAACCATTCGATCTCTTTTCTAATTGTAAAGTCGATTTCAGTAAGCTCGTGCCTTAAGTCAACACATGATGCAGCATATTCTTCAGAAGAACAAACCTGTTTTACAAAGGATTGGCTCGGTTCATTTGTAATAATACTCTCGCGGAATTTCTTAGCCCACTTCCATGCAGTTGATACGGAAGTCCAGTCTGTGAATATACCGTTGTATAAGAACTGGTAATGGTCTTGCAGTGCGCTTTCATTTGCATTGAATGACACAAGCTTCTCCTCGAGAACGACAAAGTTATTGCCGAGCTGTGTCAACAACGAAAACAGTTTGAGGTCCAGCTCTACGCGGCCGTAATCACTTGATTCGTCATTTATTGTATCAGCAAAGAATTCGTTTAACACAACTGTGCTATCCGAGAACCATTTTCTAAGGGAATCAATTTCTTTGAGCTTATCAATAGTTCCTAATATCTCACTGTCAGATACCTTATGACCAATTACCTTATGGCAGCCCAGGAAGGTTTTTTTGTCAGCTTTATACGTGCCCTTAAATACCTTAAAGAGGTTGGTGTATTCAGTTTTAAAACGCGAAAGAATGCCTTCATAATCTATGTCATAGATACTGTCTTCAAATTGTTCTGATAATTCAGCTTTAAGCGAATTGATTCTTTCAGCTTTTTCCTTCGCTTCGGTAAATAGACTAATAATTTCAGAATATGTACTCTCTGACCATCTGAAGAATGGATCTTGGTCGGAAATGATCTTTGACACAGCTTCTCTATGATTGATGACTTTGTCAACGTCAAACAAATCCTGCTTATTTACAGGATTGATTACACTGTGTGTTGAAAGGGTTTCTGCATACTGCATAATCTGATCAATTATTTCGTTGATCTTGGTTTGCTGCTCGACACAGCTTCCTATCTCCTCGTCAAGAGGGATAAGGTCCCCAGTTACCCATTCGTTGGGTATTTCAACGGCGTTTTCTAAACCTTCAAGAGACGCTATGACATTTCGAATACCGTTTAGGGACGGAATAGACTCTGAAAAAAGAGCGTCATATATCTCGTCAACACGTTTGCGTTTTCGTTCCAGTGTTGGCAAAAGCAAGGATAGCTTTGATGTTGTATCGCGGCGGAACTCATTTGTGACGGCGCTGAGATTTGAGCCTCTCCATGGATTTGATCTAAAGTCATCAGACATTTTTCCGATCGTATTACTATATAATTCAAGAAATTGTAGGTATTTAATAAGTTTATTTCGATCAGTTTTGCGAACATTTGGTAATCCAAAAATTACATCTTCATAAGGGTCCAGATTGGCAAGAATACCGTTTACTTCGTAAATGCTTTTCTCAAGGGGTGATACAACAGCATATATTTGTTCCGCGTAACTGTTCAGTTGTTTCTTGTCATAATCAAGAGTACTTAATTTCTGAAAGGCGGTGTCACTCAAGGTGGCTTTTTTATCTGCCAGCTTCAGCACTCTTTCCAGTTGATCTAGGACATTTCTTTTACTTGTTTTTTGGCTGTGTAGTACGAGGCAGAAATCATCTAGTCCTGCAAGAGAAATCCTGTGATGCACGACTTCAAGGGCAGCCATCTTTTCTGAAACGAAAAGGACTTTTTTTCCACTTGCAAGACATTCTGCGATGATATTGGTGATGGTTTGGCTTTTTCCGGTTCCAGGAGGACCTTGAAGAACAAAACTAATACCTTTTTTTGCGTATAGTATCGCTTCTTTTTGACTAGCATCCGCGTCTACTATTTGGAATACTTCTGTGGGTTTCTCGCTTTTATCAAAATCGTAATCACTTATGTCATCCGGTATCTTTTCCAGTGCCGACCCATCTCCAGCTAGCGCTCTGACTACGGGATTAGCTGAAATGGTCTCTTTATGTGTTTCAAGATCAACATACATATTGATTTTCAGGAACGAAAGCAAACTTAACCCGACATTACGAACAACAGTCCAGTGATTGTCTTTTACTAATTCTTCAACCTCATCCAGGAAAGCAGAAATATCTCCGTTGCTGTCGAACGACGGTAGTTTTAACGCATATTCACGGTCTAACAAGTATGCTAATGTAGGATTAACCACTATTTCATCTTCATGTAGCTTTAAAACATATGGAGAAGTAATGGATTCAATGGTTAGAGTTACTGGGACAAGAACAAGCGGGGCAAGGAATGCGGTTTTTGAGTGCTCAATTTCGGTATATTTCAAAAAGCCAAAACTCAAATAAAGGATATTGATGCCTTGCTCTTCTACGGCAACCTTTGCCTTGTTTCGGAGATTCCTCAAGACTCGCTGAAGGTCTTTCACATTACGACTAGTACGAAGAGGTGACCCATATCCACCAAAGTCACCTTTTTCTGTCGCATCTTCAATTTGGAAAGCGGTCTCTTCTGCATCGTCTTCGGAAGAGGGATCAGCGATATATCTCGGGAAAACAAGTTCATTCTCTTCCTTAACAAAAGAATCGTAGAGGTCAGAAAGATTGGGGTATGTGATTTTAATCGTCGAACTCTTAGTCTCTTTATAGTTCAGTAGCTTATTCCGCTTTCCGAGATCAAGTAGGCTGTTTTTCCAGATTTCATACTTCGCGTCAAAGTTTGCCATGTTGATAACTCCCATATTGTAAATTCTTTATATCTTCAATTACCGATTGATCAGCAAGTTACTATGAGACCTGATGAAGATTAATCCTATCCTCATCTTTTCCTTCATATCGAAAAAGCTTTTGCCGTACTGAGCCTGAGAAATGGACCCTCTCGAGAAACAAATCCAGTGTCTTCTTCTGTTTCAGAAACAGTAATTTTATCTTTTCTTCCTGCGAGGCCGTATTCGTAATAATAGTCTTGTTTCTTTTTATACTTTCCACTTTCCAGTGGCGAGGTCTAGGAAGCGATCCAGTTTAATATCCGACTGGAACAGCTCACCATACTCTCCTGCACGTGTTTGATCATCAAACTTGAAAGAAATGTTGTACAGTCTTCCTGTCTTGGTTTTTCTAATCAGGTTATTGTCCAAGAAAAACTGTATCGTTTTTTTGTTGGCTTCAATATCATCACCATTTGAATAGAAACAGCATACACCTTCTGGAGCATCGCTATGTTTTGATTCTGTTACAACATTGTTCTCGACTGCTGCTTTGCAGATTTTTTCGGCAAACTCTACGTCTCCGAAATAATACATCCATTTACCGCATTTGTGATCATCCAACTGATCTGCCTTTTCACCGACATAATAAACCCATCCAAACTGTCTTATTATTTGCATAGCATTCTCCTGTCATGATGCAAAGTGCTCGTTAACTATTGCATTCAACTGTGAGGCAATATCCGAGAAATCTCTATTCAAATCAAGCGCCTTCACGCTGATCTTGTTGCCGCTCATTTGGTAGCTGTTGTCTGGCTGGATTGCTTCATCTGTTGCCGCATAAAGGAGCATGCCGGAAACCTTGTGGGGCTGGCCCCCGAACTCCGTATCCTTGTTTTTGACATAGGTAAAGATCTGATACAGATTTCCGGAATGGAGCGTGTGGACATCGTATTGAGTCTGCGTGGTATGCGTGTAATACTTGGCATCAATGATAAGCACCTCGCTGCCTCTGGTGAGCATGATGTCGCTCTGCATTACCGGCAGCATCGTCCCAATACCATCATCCAAAGCCCACGGGATCTGCGATGCGCTGACAGAGAGTTGCGGAAACTCTTTACGATAGTATTCGAGAATGAACTTCTCATACAGGCGGCACATACGCTGCTCATCCAAGAAATCCATAAGACGGGTTGTTCCATCAGTGTTCGTTTGCAGTAACCCCTTGACGACCAGAAAGCAGATGGCAATTAACAAACGGTATGTCTGGTTATTCCGGTTGAATTTAATCTTCCAATTGACATTGTGAATGTCCAGCGTTTCTACGTTGCCGAAGAACACCAGCAGTTTCCTTAACTCTTTCTTCCGGGCTTTAGCAATATCCGCGTGCAGAAGCAGTTCCATTGTCGTTTTGATGATCCGGTTCATATAAGAGTTTTCCGAAAAATCATCATACGAACATACGAGCTGCCTCTTCAGCATGCTGCGTGTTTTGATCGACTCTGAAATCTCGATCCGTCCACGCAGTGACGATAACGGCTCCGTGTTCTCTATGTACTCCCGCCCAAGGCCGCGCTTAAGCTGCAAGGAGACGCCTTTTGACAGGATGGCCGCGCACAGTTCTGACACGTTATCAAATTGTTCCGTCTCGATGTTCTTGTAGCCCTGCTCCCTCAGAACCTGAAATGCATACGAGAGCATATAGTAGATATTCCGGATTGGTATCACTTTATGGCACTCCTTAAATTGCTGATCCAGTCTTTGACCTTTACGGGTTCGTCAAACCAGTACTCCTTCAGGAGAGGGATCAACTCATACTCCACAATACCGGATAGTGCCTGATCGGTGGCTTTTTTTAGATTGCAGAAATAGCTGTGGCCGATGCAGAAGCCCTCTCCAAGGGAATCGTCCGCAGCAATCGCAGCGTTCAGATTCTCGACACAGTTGATGAGACGATCGAATTTCTCGCTTGCAAGCCCCATCCGATATTCTCTGAAGCCGCCTGTATCAAAACCGGGCTTCATCTCGAAGAAGGCAAAACGCCTGCGTAGTGCGTAATCCAGCATCGCCAAACTGCGGTCTGCTGTGTTCATCATACCAATGATATAGACGTTGCCGGGGACAGAGAACTTTTCGTCCGAGTACAGTAGATGCAACTCGACGCCTCGTTTATCGCTTTCGATTAGCATAAACAACTCACCGAAAATCTTGCTCAGATTACCACGGTTGATCTCGTCGATGATGAAGAAATATTCATTTTCGCTGTCGATTTCCGCTTGCTTGCAAAAATTGTAGAACGCACCACGTTTGAGCTCAAAACCATTTTCAGACGGTCGGAAACCCATGATGAAGTCTTCATAAGAGTAACTCTGGTGAAACTGCACCATCATGACGCGGTTTGAATCCTTCACTCCCATCATGGAGTATGCCAGTCGCTTTGCGGCAAATGTCTTGCCAACGCCTGGAGCGCCCTGCAGGATTACATTTTTCTTATTTCGGACAAGCGCTACCAGTGTTTCGTAGCTGTCCTCATCCATGAAAACCTCTTCAAGAAAGTTCTCAAAATTGTACGAGGTGTACTCGACGACAGGGTCTTCCTCTTCATCGTTCGTTTCGCTCTCAAACAACGAGTTCAGCTTTTCAACATAATCTGTGTATGCTGTAATATCCGTAAGTGCTTTCATAACGGCCTGACCGGGGTGCGGCCATTCGCCCTTATGGGTCCATCTTACTTTTCGGATGTTTTTATAATGATTGCGGGTGGGGTCAAAAACATAGTCTGACTCTATTACGCCGCGGCCAATTACAAGATGCATTCCTTTCTTGGCGAATACAATGTCACCGGGTTTCATTTCGTTGACAAATTGCCAAGTGGCGTGAGCAGCGTTTTTCCATGAATACTCGGCATTAATTTGATCCTTCATTGCTTGCTTCATAGCATCCTTGCTATCATAGGCAGTCAGATCACCAATTCTATCCCAGCCGATCGCCATAATCCCGCCATTATAACACTCATCCCAGATGGAAGCACCGTCGCCGGGAGAGTATATCCAATAGTGGGTTGCTTTGCTGTCTTCGTCACCTAAGACGGATTCTTTGGCTTTCTTCCGACTTGATGGCTTTCCCTTTATATAGAGCCACGCCATTCTTCCGATATCATTGGCGTCTTTCAATTCCGGAACATCCGCACGAATGTTTTTGTTGAAGAGAAAGTTCAACTGATGGCATCTCATATCATCGTCATATTCGTAGTCGAACCTATCCATGAGATCCTTCAGCGCAGAGTAGGATCCAATCGTGAAGTATTTTTCCGGGAAATATAAGCACAGCATTTTTGTGAGAACCATTGCCATACCCTGCAATAGCGGGAATTCTTCTAAGCTCAGCGGGTGGTCTGCTTTGCCGGATTCGGTTAAAAACCGCAAAAGCTCACCACGAAACTGCGGCCAAAAAGTACCAATATTTTCGATGGGTACAGAGCCGTGCTTATAGCATTGTTCGCTTTTGTTGTAGTACACGCCATACTTCTTTGCGCTCCCCCCACCGATGCCGAAACCTGTATGCTTGTACTTACCGAACTCAATCAAATAGCAAAAGCTTTCTTTTGATTGTTCCGTTCCTAAGCAGTACTCATCGACCGATAGAGACTCCATTCTCGTCAAAGGATACTCTCTGAGAAACTCAGCCCTCTCTTTTGCTGCGTCATCTAAGGACACTTTTTGTGCATCCTTATTGTCAACAAAAAACTGCTTAAAATCTGCAATTTGCTCAATCGATTCCATTAGCCACCTCGCACTATTACTGTTCTTGTAATCGCTTTATTGTTCGCCCATTTTCCATATCATATCGTTAAGACTTTTATCATACTGCTCCTGTGAAATCGCATTTCGCTCAAGGAACTTATCGAACGTATCCTTCTGCTTCAGAAATAATTGTTGCTTCCTTTCTTCCTCAGGAAGTGAAGGCCAGTCAATGTCATGTGACTCAATATCCATCCGAATTCACACCCCTGTCTGAATCTCTGAAATGTGCCCTTTATACTGCTCGATCACACTCTCCGGCTCCGCAATCTTCATTTTCCCGCCGAACTGCGCCAGCCAACCGAAGAACGTCGGGCTGACCTGCACGTCGACGGTCGCGGAGCACGTGTCGACGTCCGCCGTCATCGGGACGCCTTCCCCGAATTTGTCGAGTACCGGTCCGATGAGCGACCGGTCAAACCGGAGCGTGACTTCCGTCGTCTCGCCGCCGTACATTTTGAAGACCGACTCGGTATATTTGCCGACGGTACGGCGCAGCTTC
Organism: Clostridia bacterium; assembly: GCA_017518975.1. Lineage (GTDB taxonomy): Bacteria > Bacillota > Clostridia > Oscillospirales > CAG-272 > RUG11130. Next base: position 24,573 of record JAFWTH010000080.1, on the reverse strand, counting down.
TTCGTCTCGGGACAAACCGCAGTTTTTGTCACGGTAACGCTATCCATCCGGTCGACTCGGTAGTTCGTCGTCGCCTCATATTTTTCCGTGTAGCAGATGAGATAATAGTTGTCGTCGTCGAAGACGAGCGCGACGGGGTCTGACATGTATTCTTCACCTTCCTTGCGGTAGACCCGTTCGCCGTTTTCGTTTACATCGAAATATCTGAAAGTGATCTTCTTATTCTTCCTGATCGCCGTTTCGATCGAGTCGACGTTGTAATAGATCGCCTCGTTGCTGTGCTTTCTCGTGTTGAAGTGCACGATATTGTCCTTCAGGATCGACGCGCGGTGCCTGCCGCCGAGAGCGGAGATCTTGTCGACGAGCTCGTCTGCCTTCCTGTCGGTGACGAACGTCGCCGCCTGAACGGCGTCGATCAGGATCTTGAGCTCCGGCACGCTGAACGCTCTGTCTTCAACGTAATAGTACCGTTTATGATCCTTCATGTAGGTCATTATCTCATATCCGGCGTCGATCAGCGTTTCTATGTCGAGCGAGAGGGTACGGACGTTGCTCGAAATACCCATCTCGTTCAGTTTCGCGCAGAGTTCCTGACGGGATACCGGGTTGTTCTCGTCGGTCTCCGTCCGGAGGTAATCCATAATGGCGAGAAGCTTAACTTTTTGTGGGCTTGAAAGATCCATATCATACCCCTATTGTGAGATAATTATAATAATTCATTTTATTATATCACATGCTGACGAAAAAGGGAAGAATTGAAAGTAATCGTAAAATTACTTTTGACGAAAATGTCAAATTATTATGAAAAAAGTTCGAAAAGTGGGGCAAAAAAGAAGGATCCCTAGCTTCGTGAGCCGGGGATCAGGATGAATCGGTTATGGTTTTTTTTTTTGCTCTTTAGGAGTATTCAATTAGTCAACTTTCCAGTTTTGCTTCGGCAGTGATGCGGCGAGTCGTTCTCTCGCCTTCGTCTGACCGTCGATCGCAGCCAGCAGGCTCTTTTTGTACATCGCGTTGCCGCCGGCGACCATATCGTAAAGATACCGTTCCGCGTTCTGATAGCATATCAGAGCGTTCTTCGCGTTTTCATCAACGCCTACGCCGTTCAGAAAACAGTTGCCGAGGCGAAGGAATACGGGGCCGGCGACGGTCGGCGCCGCCTCGTCCGTCATCGTTTCGATACATCTGTTATAGATGTGAAAAGCTTCTACGGGGTTCTTTGCAACGTAGTATCCGTTGAGATACATGTCGCCGATCTTATAAAGAGAAATGAGATGGCCGTCGAACGCTCCGAGCGCGAAATAGTGGAACGCCTTCTCGTAGTCGACGGGCATATTTCTGCCGTAATAATAGCAATATCCGAGGTTTTCCTGCGCCTGTCGGCTGCCTTTTTCCGCCGCGAGCTTGTAGCAATTGACCGCTTTGGCGAAATCCTGATCGAATCCGCGGCTGCCGTCGTAGTACTGAGCGCCGAGATCGTTCATCGCGTCGGCGTTGCCGGAATCAAACGCGACGGTGAATAATTCTTCTATAAGGTCGCGAAGAACGGCCGGAAGCGGCTCTGGTTCATCGGAAGTCAAAAGGGTATTGGCAACAACGAACGGATCGGTCTCGTCAAGGTCGCCGCATATGAGGGCGGAGAGAAACTTATGCGATTCGGGCGCTTCCTCTGCGTCGAGTATGGCGAGCGTATCTTCTATACAACTGATTAGTTCTTCTTTTTCCATTTATCTGACACTCCGTTTTGAACGTGTGGTGATTTTTCTGTAATTCGGATTATGAAAAAACGTCCGTCGAGCAGCCTCATATTCACAGCTGTCGCCGGACGCGGCGGTTCGTCATATCGCATCCGAATGACACACCATATAAAAAGTTTATCACAGACAGGTCCCCGTGTCAATCTCGTGTTCGTCTCTCCCGCACCCTTTCCGCTCATTTACCTCATCTGCCGATAATGAGCGCGTTTTCAAAGCAAGATCCCCGGCGTGAGCCGGGGATCTTTTTAATTTGCAGTACCGCGATCCCTGCAATACAGCCGGAACGCTTGATTCGCGGTATTAAGACAGATCAGTTATAAGCTCTGTTAAGGAACGTCACGATCTCCGCGCGGGAACAGCTCTTTTTGGGGCTGAACCGGTTGTTGCCGGTGCCCTTCGTGATCCCGCGGCTGACAGCCCACGTGACCGCGTCGGTGTAGTATTCTCCGTCCGGAACGTCGGTGAACTGCGGGGAACCGCTTGAATAACCCCCGTCCATCGCTCTCCAGAGGAAAGTCACGCACTGTCCCCGGGTGCAGGGCGCGTCCGGATCGAATGTGGTGTCGGAAGTGCCTCTGGTGATATCTTTGTGTACCGCCCAGAGTACGGCGTAATAGTAGTAATCGGTGGGCTTCACGTCGGTAAACGGATTGATGTAGGCGTCGGGCATCGGCCGCCCCGCGGCGCGCCACAGGAAGGTGACGATCTGCCCCCGGGTGCAGGTGTCTTTCGGCGAAAACGAGGTGGCGGAAGTGCCGTTCGTTATTCCTCTTCCGACCGCCCAGGTGACGGGATCGGAATAATACTCACCCGTCGGGACGTCTTTGAAAAGGCGCTGAGAACCCGCCGGGGCCTTGCCCAGGGACTTGAAGAGAAAGTCGTTTTTCTCCGCCCACTGTTGGGCGGCGGTGCTGTCGTAGCCCCGGATGGTGGCCGTTCCGCCCTGCATCTGCGAATCGCCGTCGACCACGACCGTCCAGCCCCAGAAGGCCTTGTCCCCGATCTCCTTCACGCCCGGGCCTATGGTGATATACCGATCCGTGAAATCCTTGGGTCGGTACTCCTTTTCAAAAATGCCGAAATCCTCGGGAATCCAGGACGCGCTCAGGTGGAATTCGTCGTTATAAAAAGCCTGTTTGCCGATGCTGATCACGCTGTCGGGGATCTGGAGGTCCCCGGGCAACCAGGTGTCATAGAAGGCGTAATCGCAGATCTGTCGGATGTTTTTGCCGAATTTCACGCTGCGCAGCTCGAAGCAGTCTCCAAAACAGTGCGGCGGGATCACGGTGACGCCGTCTCCGATGGTGACGCGCTCAAGGTTATAGCAGCCCGAGAACGGACCGCCCAGGAACGAGTCGTACGCGATATCCGTCACGCTGTCGGGGATGACCACCTCAACGAGGTACCAGTCGTGCTGCGAGCCCTCGTCTCCGCCGTAGGAGCCGCCCCTGACCGTGCCGTTCAGCGCGCCTTTGGCGATCTTTTTGACTCCGTCCGGTATGACGAGGACGCCGTCTCCCTCCTCCTTGTCGTATGCCCGGTATGCGCCTATAAGCACGTTGTTGACCACGGCGGCGCCCTTGTTCTCCGCCGCCAGTTTCCGGATCCACGGAGAGTTAAAGAAAGGGAACAGACCGAAGTCCGTCATGTTGGGGTCGTTGACGTTGACCTCATCCAGTTCGGTACATCCTTCGAACGTGCCCCAGGAGAGGGATGTAGGCCCCTCAAAGGTGACGGTCGTCAGATGCGGGCAGTAGAAGAACGCCTCGTCGCCGATGTACTCCAGCGACGCCGGGAACTTGACCATTGCCAGCGACGGGCACTTCATGAACGCGTTCTTTCCGATGCGCCGGAGGGTGGAGGGAAAGTGCACGTCCATCAGGTTTACGTACGCATCATGTTCGCCGTCAAAGGAGGAGCCGGCGGAAGCAAAAGCGTGGTCGCAGACCGAAACGACGCCCTCCTCGACGACGACGTGCTTGATCCGTTCCTCGACGCTGTACCAGGGGCAATAATAACGGTCCTGGTTGAACGGGGACATCTCGCCGTCGCCCTTGCCGGGAAGAACGTAGAGGGTCTCTTCCTCGGGGACGAAGTCCCACTTAACGTACTGCCACGATTTTTGGGACGCTCCGTAATACATCCTGCCTTCTTCGACGACCTGTGTCCAGCCCCAGCTTGTGAAAAAGACGCGGGAGTCCCCGGGATAGAGATACGTGCTTTTTCCGGAGATGCACCTTTCCTCGTCAGGACTGTTGCCGGTGTAGTCGAGAAAAGTGTATTCGCCCTCTTTCTCGGCGGTGAAGATAAAATACTTTCCGCCCTCCCAGGCGCCGGAGGACGAGTACAGCGGGACTGTGACGAGCTCTCCTGCCCGGATCGGGATGGGGTCCTCCTCGGTGAGTCAGGATGCGGCGAAAACCGTCGCGGGCAGCAGCGAACAGATTATCACCGCCGCCAGAAACAGGGATACGAGTTTGCTTGTACGTTTCATTTTGTTCTTCTCCTTGATGCTTTGGAAAAAATACCGTCAAATCGATCTTCGCATTATTAAATGATCTGCGCTCCCGAGTCGTGATATTGTCTTATTGACAGTATAGCAGTTATATGACAGTTAGTCAAGCATATGAAAAAATTGCTGAGATTTCTGTTAATGAGGCTCGTTTTCAAAGCAAATCCCCGGCGTGAGCCGGGGATTTTTGATGTTTTTTGTGCGGTTGAATCTGCCATAGTTGAGTAGAGGCTTTGATTATTATTTCACAGCACGGTACAGGAACGTAACAACTTGTCCTCTCGTGCATGTGTCGGACGGGCTGAAATGCGTCGCATCCGTGCCGAGGGTGATTTCGTTTTCGACCGCCCACATGACGGCGCCGTAGTAGTATTCGCTTTCATTGACGTCGCGGAATGGATTATCGCGCTTTACGGGTTCCGCGGAGCCTATATATCTGAACAGGAACGTCACGATCTGCGCTCGTGTGCACGTTTCGTCAGGCGAGAACGTGTTCTCCCCCGTACCCATCGTGACCTTCCCGTCGATCGCCCAGAGAACAGCTTTATAGAAAAAGTTGTCTTCTTTGACGTCACAGAATGGGTTATTTTTCGTTTCCGGTTCAGGACAACCCGCCGCACGCCACAGGAAAGTGACGACCTGACCGCGCGTACATCCGTCGTATGGTGAAAACTTACCGTTTCCCGTTCCCTCGGTGACCTTGTTTTCCGCCGCCCATTTTACCGCTTCCGAAAAGTAAGCGTTTGTAGGCACATCGGAGAATACGGGATCCTCCGGTTTGTCCGGCGGTTCCGGTTCCCATCCGACGCCGTCGAGTTTCACGCATCCCTCAAATGCCCCTTTGTCGATCGATTCGAGCGGAACGCCGAGCGTGACCTCCTCGAGAGAGGCGCAGTTCTTGAACGCCCCATTGCCTACTTTTGTAACGCCGGGCGCGTTCACCGATTTTAGCGAGGGGCAGTCAAGAAACGTAAATCCTCCGATTTCCGTCACCCTTGCGGGAATAGATATGGATAAGATACCCGTATTGCGGAAAGCGTGTTCTTCGATGCTTTTCAGCTGTTCCGGCAGATCTATGCTCACAAGCGAAGTACAGCCGAAGAACGCGCCGCTTCCGATCGTCTCAAGCGTCTCGGGCAGCGATATTTCGGAGAGAGACGTGCATCCGGTAAACGCGTCCCAGTCGATTTCTGTCACTCCCTCGTTCAAAACGACTTTATTCAGCGACGCGCACGAACCGAAAGTACCGAACGGAACGGTTTCGATGTTACCGGGGAAAACGAGTTCCTCGAGGGCGCTTCCCGCAAACGCGGAGTCTCCGATAACTTCAAGTCCGTCGGGGAAAACGATCTTTTTTATCTTCGCGTATTCAAACGCACACTCTTCGATCTCGACCGTCGTATCCGGTATCCGGAACTCGTCGGCGGCTTTCCCGGAGGGATATCTGAGCAGGCTTCTCATATCGCTTGAGAATAAAACGTCGTCGACTGATCGAATAATTTCGTTTCCTTCCCGGACAGTTATCGTTTCGATCGCAGGGCAGTCCGCAAAAATATCGGGGTCAAAAGCCGAAAGCGTCGACGGAAGGACAACTCGATTCAAGCCCGCGCATCTGAAGAACAAATATTCGCCGAGCGTCTTCACGCCTTCCGGGATCTCGATCGACTCAAGCGACTCGTTTTCTACGAAAGCGCCGTACCCGATCGTCTCGACCGTAGAGGGGAGAGAAACCGTTTTCAGGTTTTTACAACCCATGAAAGCGTGGCTTCCGACCGACGTCACGCCCGATTCGATCTTAACGGACGTCACGTCGTCCCTCTTTGCCCACGGACTAATCTCGTCCATCCATCCTTCGCCGTAGTCGAACATCGGTCCCGTTCCCGAGATCGTAAGTTCTCCGGTATCCGTATTGAACGAATACGTGAGATTATCGCCGCATTTACCCGTTTCGGTCTCTGCATGCGCCGCAAACGGGATACAAACGATTAACAAACACAAAAGCAAAATCGTTGAAATACATTTTCGCATAATAAACCATCTCCTATGTGGTTTCACAGCCATATCACATTATTGTTCTGTAAACCGGTGTTCCTCCCGGTGTGTGAGGACAGTATCGATATCGGGCTGACACTGATTCCATTTTCATCTACTATTACGTTAACGTAATAATTGTGACGGTCTTCAATCACCGCGAGCTGCGCCCTTGTCAGAACCTGCCCCGGTTTAGAGGTCCCGTCGGGGAATCCTCTGACAAAACCGGCTTCAATGCAGAACTTCACGCCTTCCTTCGCCCATACGGAAACATCTTTGAGATCGGAAGGACTAAAATCACGTTTTTCAGTGAGTTCTATTTGCAGATATTCGGAATATCTGTGATAGATCACGCACGCCATTTCTCTGGTGACGGGATCGTCGGGACAGAACAGATCCTCAGTCACCCCTTTTATGAGCCCCGCTTTATACGCCCACGTGACCGCTTGACCGAGAGGCGTGTTGATATCGACGTCAGAGAACGGACATCCGGTTTGTGTCGACGTGTCTATGTATTCATACTTCGGGAACGCACGCTTGTAGCCCTTTGCTCCTTCATAGAACCAGACGAGCATTTCCCCGCGGGTCACAACACGATCCGGGTAGAAGTAGTGGGTCTCAAGGAAAGACGCATCCCATTCCCAGATGAGTCCGCTCCCGACGTAAGGATAGACCCATGATTCGACCGGCACGTCGTAGAACACGTATGGATTAGTTGACGCGTTCGCGGCGAACACAAAGCAGGGAATAAGTATGACAAGACACAGAATTGCGGAAATTATTCTTTTCATTCTTGGTAACTCCTTTTTTAAAATTATAAGTTCTTTAATTAAGAAAAGCAATATTATTTGTTTAAACTACCGCCTATTGTCAGAATTTTATTACGTGTCTCTTAGGTGTTGACAAAATTCCCATTTCTTCTTAATATGTTTTATTGTTTTTATAATACTCCACGAAAACGAAAGAAAGTTGAAAGTGGTGTATTTTGGGCTTTTTTCGGTGAGTTTTCTGTTTACGGCATTGTTTTCTTTATGATATAATCAAATCGTACTTGCTGAAATCTTTTTCCGCACTTTATATCCTGGTGAGGGGAGAGCGCAGAATGATAAAGATTGTTATATGTGACGATGAACTGTCAGTTGCAAAAGAGATCAATAGTAAGGTCCGTTCTGTACTGACGCAGGAAAGGTTCCTCAATGTTGATATTGACATTTCCGTTACGACTGACGCAAAGGAATTGTTAACCAACGGAAAAAACTCAAACATCGATATCCTGCTTCTTGATATTATGATGCCTGAGTATGACGGAATAAAAGTCGCCGAACAGTTCTACTATCACTCTCCTGAAACGTTGATCATATTTGCATCGGGTTACGAAAATATGGTTTTTTATACTATGAAGTTCCGACCTTTCAGATTTGTCAGGAAATCGCATCTTGACGACGATTTGAGCGAAGCGGTTGAGTCAGCGCTTGATGAGATCATTTCTTCATCAAAAAAGATTATCGTAAAGATTGAGGGCGAAAACAAAGTAATCATCGTCAGTAAAATCGGATATGTGGTAAAAAGAGGCAACTATCTGATTCTTTCATATGACGGAGAAGAGATCAGATTGAGATCTTCCGTTACCGAGCAGGAGCCTTTTTTGAAATACCATGGGATCGTAAGGGTCAATTCAGGTATTCTTGTGAATGTTCGTTATATTTCAAGAATCTATCGAAACGACGTGATCATGAAAGACGGAAAGACTTTTCCTATCTCGCAGAGATATCAGAAAATGACAGAATCGGCCTTTTCCGATTTCATAAGAAAGGATACTTATTGATGGATATCGCATACGAAATATCAGCGAATCTGTTTGACGCCGTACTTGCTTTCTTTTTTATCAAGCGAATGGCAAAAGCAAAGCTTTCCGTTTGGTTTTTCGTCGGTATTGCCGCGCATTTCGTTTCCACAACTTTGTTGACTTTTGTAAATACCTTTTCGGTACTTACCTCAATCATCAATCTTTTGATAATGCTGGGTTACGCCTTTACTCTTAAGAACACGCCGTGGATGCAGAAGATTCTTTACCCTGTGCTGTTCGAAGTGATTTTGATAATAATCAACTCGTTTTTTATATTTGTCACAAGTCTGATCTTCAGAGTTGAAATCTCGGAGGTGTTATCACGCGGAGCCACGCAGCGTTACGTCGGAATGGCTTTATGCAAAATCCTATTGTTTTCCGTTTCTGTTATTATCATAAGGATCGGAAGCAAAAAAACCAAGTTTTCAATATTCGATTTTCTCATTTACGTTTTTCTTCCGGTGATTTCGATATATGAGTTGTACGTCCTGATTAAAATCGGCATGCTTTACGATCTTGACCGGGTGAAAATACTTGTGATCGGTACCATCATCGGAATCTGCGTGATAAACATTTTCTCTTACATTCTGTTTAAGAGATTGTCGGAATCACTTCATGAAACATATGAACTGAAGCTATACCATCAGCAGGTTGAGGACGAAAAAAAGCTATATGCTGAAATGAATGATAATTATCAAAGAATATGTAAAATAAAGCACGACGTCAACAAACATATTGACGCTATCTCGGCGCTTGTTTATAACGGTGAAGGTGAAACCGCCGAGGAAGCGTTGACCGAGTTGAAGAACAGAATCGGATCAATTGCCGGCAGTTTGGCTACGGGAAACCCTACAATAGATTTTATTATCAATTCAAAACTAAACGATCATAAGGATCTGAATTTGTTTCTTATCAACAGTTCAATAAACGTTGACGGTATTGATCCTCTCGATCTTGTTTCTCTTATCGGGAATATTATCGACAACGCGCTTGAAGCGCTCGAAAACTCTACTGAAAAAAGGCTTGAGATCGATTTTTCAACAGTCGACGAATACCAAAGCATTATAATAAAAAATTCTATAGATTCATCTGTTTTAGAAACAAACCCGCACCTTGATTCGACAAAAAAAGATAAGACTGATCACGGACTTGGAACGAAAATAATACGTGAGATCACCGAAAAATATGAAGGAATTTGCAATTTCTTTGAAAAGAACGGAATGTTCGGGGTTCATGTTTTGCTGCCGATAAGGAAGGAAGAATAGGGAAAAAGGAACGAAAATCATAAGATAATTACCGCAAAAAAAGAGATTCTTAATTACAAGAGACAAAAAGAATAAAAAGGGGGTAACTCATGAAAAAAGTAATTTCTTTGGTATCGTTCATACTCGTCCTTGTGATGCTGGCAAGCGGGGCGACGGTGTTCGGAAGTCAGAAGTGCAAAGACTTTGAAAATATTGAAACCTTGTGGGGATGGGACGGATACCCCGACGGGACTTTTCGACCCAACGAGTTGATCAGCCGTGCAGAATTCGTTTGCTATCTTTACAAGTTTCACAATCATCTGCATGAGGAGGTATATGTTTACGTTAAACCGATACGGGAGTACAAAAACAATTTTACAGATATTTCTCCAAAGGAATGGTATTACCAATACGTTGTATGGGCGTATGAGCGAGGTATCATAAACGGTGTGGGAGACGGTAAGTTTGATCCTGAATCAACTATCAACGTTTTCGATTATTCACTTATGATGAAACGACTCTATTCCGCGGCTTTTACTAAAGAATGGGATGACGAACTCGATCCTAGTTATGCGGCACTGGGAAGAAATAATGAATCTGGGGATGATAATTACATGATCAGATATTATGAAGCATTTTTCAAAAATGCCGTTTTGATTAAAATGCCCACTTGGTATACAAAAGAAACAAGTATTGAAGAAATCATCCATTATGATATTTGGATCGGTGGCAGCGGAGAAAAACTTGATATGACTAAATTCACTCCTACACGCGGCGAGATTTATAAACACTCCCACAATTTCACACTGTGGGTTTATTCAAGTTGAAAAGTGAGTCCGAAGGAGAACTAACAAATGTTTAATAGTACTTTGAAATCCTCTGTAATCTATTCATTTCGAAGAATCATAACTGTTTTTATCGTTATTTCGTTGTTAATAATTGCTTGTATCCCCGCGTTTGCCGAGGGCGGCGGACCAACGTGGAAGTTTGAACCAACGGGAACCCTTGAGCGTAACGGTATAAAGTACGAAACCGGCGTGGTATACTTGACTGAGCACGAATGGTTTTACAGTTATCATGAATACGGAAATTATGCGGCTGTAATCGGATATGACGGAAACGCCGTTGAACTGACGATTCCATCGGAGGTCGACGGTTATCAAGTGTTCCGTATAAATGAGGGAGCTTTCGAGAACGCCTCGTTTAAGAAAGTCTCTTTGCCGGAAACTATTATGATTATTGGTCCGCGAAGTTTTGTAAACTGCAAAAACCTTGAAACAATAGACCTCGGCAAATGTCCGGCTAATCCAATTGCACTCTATTATAATGATGCACACTATTCTTTGGGTATTAACTCACAATTCATTACCGGATGTGAATCATTAAAGACAATTCTTGTCTCTGATGACAACTCACTTTATTCAATAGGTGAATACGGCGAACTCATAGATATAGACTACCTTAATGCTACAATATTGATGCTCTTTCCGGCACAGTCGGATTTGGAAGTTTACGATGCGCCGGAGAGTATGCGGAGCATTGACAGTTATTCACTTGTGAATAATTCAAGTTTAAAGTATTTAATTGGAAACAGCGTTAAATATATTGATTCCGGGTCGTTTGTCGGCAGCTCCGTTGTCGCCGCCAAATTGTCCCGGGATTCAGAATACAAATTTGCAAAGAGCAATGGCGTCAAACTCAAATATATCTTTTTCGACGGGACCGAAGAACAGTGGAAAAACGAACGGTTTTCTGACGACACCAACCGCGCCAAAAATATGAAACTTGAGGGAGTCAAGGTAATCTTTGAGGCAAAAGACGCGGCGGACGTGTTCGTCGACGTGAAATCCGATTCGTGGTTCTACGGATATGTCGATTTTGCCATGAACGCGGGTCTTATGAAGGGCGTTTCGGGAACGAAATTCGAACCCGCTTCTCCTATGAGCCGCGCGATGCTCGTCACGGTTCTATGGCGGCTTGAAGGCGAGCCGGAGGCGTCGGGATCGACTTTTGAAGATCTCACGGAATCATGGTACAAAACGGCGGTCAGATGGGCGTATGAAAACGGGATCGTCAAGGGAGTTACGGAAAGTAGATTCGACCCCGACGGGAACGTGACGAGAGAACAGATTGCCGCGATCTTCAAAAGATACGCTGACTTCAAAAAGGTCGGAACCGACGCCGGGGCGTCTCTTGACGCGTTCGTCGACTCGGGGAAGATTGAGAGTTACGCGAAAGACGCGATGAGCTGGGCGGTCGGCGCCGATCTTATCAGAGGGACAGGCGGATCAAAACTCGATCCGAAGGGCAACGCCACCCGCGCTCAAGTTGCAACTCTTTTGAGGAGATTAGTCAGTCTTGGATCTGAAAATACCGGCAAACGCGGTAATAACAGCGAAGAAAGTCAGAAGATTGATATCGAATCGCTCTTCAATTTAAACGGAGAAGAATACGGGAGACTTATTGCTTCTTCAGAATCTGCAGAAGATGCGGTACGGGTCTGTACGAGACATTTTACCGATACGAGGTACGAGGGTTATTACAATACAGTCACCGATTGCAGTGTTATTTATGAATCCGATATTCTTTACGGTCTCAATGTGAAATGGGAAGTCGGAGAAGGGAAATATGAGGAGAACGTAATTTCAATTAAGAAAAACGTTGCAGATATAACCGTCAACAATGTTGTATACGGAGATAAAGATTCTTTTCGCATCTTAACGGATTCAAAAGAACAGATAGAGAAAGTGCTGCTGTATTTGTTTAAATATAAGAGTCGTCCTTCCCTTATTCTTTCAAATCCTTCAGTCAATGGCTATGAATTTACCGAAAACGACAGCGAATACGTTCTTACTGCAGACACCATGATGATAGTATACGGTGACTGGGGTTTGGAAGACAAATATTATTATTACAACGTAACTCTGACGTTGGATAAAACTACCCGTTTCGTTGAGTATCAGAAGCAGGAAATAACTCAACAGTAAAAAGGTAAAAAAACAGCAATAATCCCCGGCGTGAGCCGGGGATCATCTTTTTATCCATATCTGCCTATTTCTTCAAAACGTATATCCGGGCAGTCGGCGCCGTCGCGGATGCGATAATCGCCGAGCGTCGGGTTGACGAAACACGGATTACCGTCGGACGCCAGATTCGGATTGTTCTCACATCTGACGGCAAATTTCATTACGGCGGGATTGATCGTTCCCGTGCATCCGATAGAGTAGTTATTGTAGACCGAGCAGAAGCCCGGAGTCGCCGGGCAGTTAGGATTCTCAACGTCGTCGTAATCGTCGATGATCTCATAAAGCTCGGGCCATCTGCTGCGCCACAGCTCATAATATTCGCTTTCCGGTCCGGGACGAAGCGCAAGGGTGCCGTAGAGGATCCTGAAGTTGCCTGAATTCCAGGCGGTCGGGTTTTCCGCGTTTTCGTCGAAGCGGAAGTTATAGTACTTGTCCCACGCTCTGAATGACTCATGCTCTGAACCTGATCCCGTTGATATGAAGACGTTGTCGTGTATATTCATATACTGACCGCCCGAGTGCATGAGCGTCATAAAGTTGTAAAAAACGTTTCCGTATATATTCTGCGCCGCCACTCCGTCGTCCATATACATTGCAAAACAACCTGAGTGGTGGTTTTCCTGGAGAACGAGGTTATACCTGAACGTGTTGTCGCGGTTGACGAAAGAGCGGCCCGTGTATATCGCTCCGACGTCGGAAAGATCGTACGCCGCGTCGCGTATCACGTTATACTCGAAAAGACAGTCGATCGCGCGTTCCGCGGCGGGTCCTTCCTCGGCGCAGTAACCGTACGTCAGCGCGGCGCACGGAGATTCGCTTATTTCGCAATGCGTGACCTTCGCGCCGACCGCGCGTTTGATCCGGATACCGGGGTGCTCAAGATTCCGCCAAAGCTGACCCGTGTGATGGATGAAGCAATTGTCGACGTACGGTCCCGTCGGAACGAGGTCGTCCACGCTGCGCCCGGAATCGAACCACATTCCTCTGCCCGCGGTGTACGAAAACTCGCAGTCTTGCATCCTGAAGTCGACGCCTGTGACGCGTATTCCCGACTCTCCGCTTATGCCGAATATTTTGCATCTGTCGAATTCGACGCCGTCCGCGTTGATAAGGAAACCGTCGCCGAGGCAGCCCTCGAAGTCGATCCCGCGAAAAGTGAGGTATCCTGCTCCGTCAAGAACGGCGAAGTGCTCCGATGCGGAAACTATGTATTCCTCTTCCTGCGGATTGTATACGTACAGCGTCTTCGTTTCGGGATCGATGTAGGATTCGTTATTCGTGTCGAGTTCTTCCGAGATGTTGAGGAAGAATACGCCGATCGCGTACGGGCTCAAACCTTCCGAGCGCAGCGGCTCGTAGTGAATAATACCCGTTTCGGGGTCGAATCCGGTAAGCGGGAAAACGTTTTTCCAGTATTCGTTCCCGATACAGCCGATCATTTTCGCCCCTTCGACCGTGTGATACGATTTGAATCTGTTCGTAAGGTGGGCGATCCTGGTCTGACCTTTCGCGACCCCCTCCGCGACCCCTTCAAGGTAGATATCGTCAAAGGATCCGGAGAGTTTGTTCGGGTAACGCGCCGCGTCAAGTCGTCCGTAACCGTATGCGAAGGTTTCCGAGTCACGGGTGACGCCGTCTGCGGCGTTCTTCCCGCTCAGGTCCGCTTTCATGATCTTTCCCGCGTTCTTTTCTTTGAAGAGATACATATCCTCTTCTTCAAGCGGGACGAATTCGTCGAGCGTGACGCGCGGACCGCCGGTGAACTTGACGGGCCCGTCGCCGTAGGCGCAGTATATTATCCGCTGATCCGGCGAGCCGCCGTCTTCGGGGGAGAGATAGGCGTCCGGCGGACCGTAATCGCCCGCCCTGAAAGCGACGACGATATCGCCGCCGGTTCCCGCCGCCTTTATCTCGCGGACTTTCGCGGCTGCTCCGGCGAACGAAGCGAGAGGCGCGTCGAACGTGCCGGGATTCGAGTCGTCGCCGTCGGTGCTGACGTAGATATCCGCGTCCGTGACGAGAGGGTATTCCTTTTCGGTGTATTGAGAGCGGATAACGGGCGTATTGTATTTCAGCCTGAACGAACCGTCGTACCTCTCGATGATCGCCGCGAACTGTTCGCGGGTCGCGTATCCGTCCGGCGCGAGGCGGTTACCGTCCGTGCCTTTTATAAGGTCCGCCTGTACCGCCCACCCGAGCGGTTCACCGGCCCAGTCGCTGACCTTTTCATCGTCCGCGAAAGGGGAAAGATCCGCTCTCTCCGGTACGGATACCGGAGCGGTCGACGAGAAGCGGAACAGCATCGTCGCGAGCTGTTCGCGCGTGATGAGGGCGCTCGGCGCGAACGTTGTTTCCGTCATCCCCTGTACGACGCCCGTTTCCTTCGCCCACGCGACTGCGTCCGCGTACCACGCGCCCGAGGCGACGTCAACAAAGCCGCTCGGCGCGGTCGGCGCGGGAGATCCCTCGCGGCGCCACAGGACTGTGGCGACCATGGCGCGGGTGAGCGACCCTTTGGGATCGAATTTTCCGTTCCCGACGCCGTTCATATAGCCGTTCCGCACGGCGTATTTTATCGCCGACGCACTCCAGCGACCGTCTTCTACGTCGAGGAAACCTGCGGCAGCCGATGCGGGAAGAGCGACGGCAATCGTTGCAGCTATTATAACGGCTGCAAGCAGAAATGAAAGCGTCTTTTTCATGTGCAGGGACCTCCTGATGCGTGTTAATTCCGGTAAAATGATCCTTTGCTTATAAGTATACCATACTCTTCGGCGGAGGTAAAGTTATAACGTTTTCACCAAGCGGTTTATGCGCTTGTTTGCTGACGCCGTTATCAAACATACCTTCCTTACTGTTTTGCCATATTTTTCGTTTCGGTTGAACCCGGTACGGTGTATGTGGTAAAATACATTCAGTTGATATTCAATGAATATCAGGTGCGGGGGAATTCCCATCGCGCCTGAACGCTTATCATTAAAGGAGAAACGGAAACGTGATACAAGAAAAAAGATTCATGAAAGCCACATGGCAGATCATGGAACAGCTGCTCGAGGTCGACCGGATCGACGAGGCGTTGTCGGGAAGTCTCGATATAATCGTCAACACGCTTGAAAGCGAGGCCGGGGCGATCTGGATCCTTGATAAAAAAACTGATTGTCTCATCCCCATGTTCCATATCGGACCCGCGGATATTTCAGGCGTTTCGGTGGAAAATGGGGTCGGGATCGAGGGCGTCGTGACCGGGACCGGGAAATCGGTGATCGTCTCGGACGCCGCGAACGATCCGCGTTTCGACGGATACGTGTTCGATGACTTCGGCCTTGGCACGAAGTCAATGATCTGCGTTCCCCTGAACAATCTTCACGACGTGATCGGCTGTGTGGAGATCGTCAACAAAAAGGACGGGACTCTCTACGACGACGAGGAACTGAAGATTTGCGAGCGTATGGCGGCGCTCGCGGCGATAACGATCGAAGAAAAGGGACTCTTCATCGATGCCGGCGAGGAGAAGGAAGTCCTCGCGACGCTCAGGAACGTCACGAAGGAATACCCGTCGGGGGACGGAAAGATCCGTGTCCTGAATGGGATCAATCTCGATATCTACAAGAACGAATTCGTCGTCGTTCTCGGCGAGTCCGGGTGCGGTAAATCGACGATGATGAATATCGTCGGCGGAATGGATTCCCTCACGGACGGCACGCTTACCGTTGAAGGCAGAGACCTGTCGCACCCAACTGAGGCGGACCTCACGCGGTACCGGCGCGAATTCGTCGGCTTTATATTCCAATCCTACAATCTTATGCCCAATCTGACCGCGATTGAGAACGTACGGTTCATCGCAGAGATAGTGAACGATCCGATGCCCCCGGAGGAAGCGATAGAAAAGGTCAGACTTACCGATCGCGCGAACAACTTCCCGGGGCAGATGTCCGGAGGACAGCAGCAGCGCGTCTCGATAGCGCGCGCCATAGCAAAGCGTCCGAAACTCATTCTTGCCGACGAGCCGACTGCGGCGCTGGACCATTCGACGAGTATCGAGGTCCTGTCCGTTATAGAAGACATAGTAAAAAATCAGGGCGCGACGGTGCTGATGGTCACGCACAACTCCGAGATCGCGAAGATGGCGGACCGGGTCGTCAAGCTGCGCGGCGGCAGGATTGCAAGCATCAGGAAGAACGTTCATCCGCTTCACGCGGAAGAACTCGTATGGTGATTTGCCATGAAACGGACTCAGATCAAGGATGCGGTACGGAATATTAAAAAGAGGTGGGTCTCTTTTGTGTCCGTGATCGTAATAGCTCTTCTCGGAACGTCGATTTATCTCAGCATCGGTTTCGCCGGCGGGGCGATTATCCGGAACGGTTCCGAGATGTACGATGCAATGTGTTTCCGCAGCGTCGAGGTCGTCTCCTCTATGCTGATCTCCGAGGATGACGTCAGTCTGCTCGGAAATCTGGACGGAGTAAAGTGCGCGGAGCCTGTGTGGCAGGCAGGCGCATGCGTTTATCATGGCGAAGGTCTTAAGGCGAACACTTATCTGATCTCTCTCACCGGGCGGGTCAACGTCCCGCAGCTGGAAGAGGGGAGGTTTCCCGAAGCTCCGAACGAGTGCGCGATTGAGCAAAGCTTAGCTGAGGAGATGCAGTTCCGGATCGGCGACGTGATCGACGATATTTCGATGACAGACGACGCCGGACAGTACGTTCTCGAAAGTGAATTTCTGATCACCGGGATCGTGAAGCATCCGGATCACGTCAGCCGGACGTTTGCCCAAACGGGCTATATCGTCGTCCCGAAGGAAACGTTCGATCTCGAGACCCTTCAAGGCGCGAGTATGAAAGCGGAGATACTTCTGGACGGCGAGAGCGGCGACCGTTTCTCCGGCGCGCACGGATCCGAGGTCGCCTCGCTTGTCAAAAAGATCGAGGAGCTCGCACCGGAACGTACTCCCCTGACGGACGCCGCAGTGAAAAAAGCGGCGCACGGACGTGTCGACGCCATGGAAGCGGATTTGCGTCAGCAGCTGGAACGTGCGATGAGCGAAACTCCGGACGATACGGAAACGATCGGATACCTTGAAAGAAGTATAGCCGATCTTGACGGATACCGCGAGGATATCGAGAAAATGGCTCCGTCCCGCTGGATCGTCCTCGGAGAGGAAAGCAGCACGGGTTACGCTCAGATCAGGTCGTGCGGAGATACCCTGCGCACACTTCAGACGAATTTCGGACTGATGTTTATCGCGATCGGCGCGCTTACGATCCTGGCGACGGTCGGGAAGATGGTCGGCGAACAGAGAAGCCAGGTAGGCACTGTTAAGGCGCTTGGCTTTTTTAACCGCGAGATCCTCGGAAAATATCTTTTGTTCGGCGTGTCTGCTGCCGTTTTCGGAACGGTCGCGGGATGTTTCGCCGGACGCTTTCTGCTGGAGAGGATCGTCCTCGACAACTACAAGGATAATTTCATATTCGATCTTTCTGCGCCGCTTTTCGACCCGGTTTCGGCTCTGATCGTCTTCGCCGCGGGTATCATTCTTTCGTCCGGCGCCGTATTGATCGCGTGCAGGACTCTTTTGAGGGAGTCCGCGAACGCGCTGATGCAGCCTCCCGTTCCGAACGGGGTCAAAGGGAAGGGGAAAGACAATAGCGCCGGGCTGTACTCCCGCCTGATTCTGCGAAACGTCCGGAGCGACTGGAAACGGGTTCTTGTCACCGTCGTGAGCATACTCGGATGCTGCGCGATGATCGGAGTCGGATTTACACTCAAGCACGCAGTCAATAACTGTCCCGAAAAGCAGTATCCCGGTATAATAAATTATGACGCTGAGGTGAAATACGAACCGTTCGCAGAAGAGCGATTCGGGGAGATCCTCGATGAGGCGGGCGCGGAAAGAGTAAGTCTGTTAAGTACTTCCGCTTCCGTAAGGACCGACGGGTACGGAGCGGTAAAACTGCTTGTAGGAGATATCGACGGGTTACGGCCGATGTTCCGGCTTACCGACGCGAAAACCGGCGCGGAGCTTCCGGCAACGGACGAAGGCGTTTTCATCTATCAGCGCCTTGCCGAGACGGAAGGTCTTGAGGTCGGCGACGAATTCGATATGATGATCGGTCTTACCGATACCGCAAGGGTGAAAGTCGCGGGCGTTTTTCGGAATTATCTTGGTATGCCCGTCGTTATGAGCCGGCGGTATTATGAAAATGTGTTTTCGGTAGAATACGCGCCTAACGCGTTTTTAGTGCGGCTGAACGGTGCAGACCCCGAAGCGCTTATTTCGATGCTTGAGGAAGAGTACGGTCTTGTATCGTGGACGGAATCGGACGCCGATCGTGCCGTATTCGAGGCGTCCATGGGATCGATCGATTCCGTGGACAGTCTTCTGATCGCTATCGCGGCGATAATGGCGGGCGTCGTGCAGACGTGCCTGACCAGTACATACGTCATGCAGAAAAAGCGTGAGCTCATCCTTATGCGCATCAACGGTTTTTCATACGGAGAACTCGTCGGGTATCTTCTTCGCGAGACCGTCCTGACCGCTCTGACGGGTATTCTTCTCGGTATAGCAGCGGGATGCGGCATCGGTTACTATATCGTCAGATCTGTCGAGCTTTCATACACTCAGTTCGACCGCAGCGTCTTCATACCTGCGTGGCTTTACGCCGCGGGGATCACCGCTCTGTTTACCGTCGCGATCAACGCGATCGCACTTCGCAGGGTGAAAAAACTGAAACTGACCGATCTTGATGCATGACGCCTGAGATCGTTATCGACACAGAGAAAAAAGATTAAGGCCGTATCGGATTAACTTCGCCTGCCCCCCGTTTCCCGCATCTGCCGATAATGAGGATCGTTTTCAAAGCATAATCCCCGGTCGAAACCGGGGATTATCTTTTTATCAGTATCTTCCTATCTTCTCAAATGGGAAGTACGGGCAGTCGGCGCCCTCTTTGATGCGGTAGTCGCCGACGGTGGGGTTCACGAAGAACGGGTTTTCGTCAAGGCCGAAGGCCCTGTTGTCCTCCAGCGTGGTGAACTCGGGACTCTGGCTGCCTATGCGGACCTCCCCGGAATCGTTGAAGAAAACGTTGCCGCGGGCGAGGGAGACGGGCGCGAAGGCGAAGTCCTCGCGCTCGGGATCGAGAAAATCAAAGGTGAAGGACGAGGCTCCCGGTCTGCGCTCCTCCAGCGCCTCGCGGTAACCCGGAACCGTGTCGCAGTAATGCCTGACGGTCTGCCAGAAATTAAGCCACATACTCATGGGCCAATCGTTCCTCGCCGCGTCGCCTTCCTCCAGTATAAACGGAATATTCGACGAATAACTGACGCCTCCGCCGCGGACGAAGAAATTCTCGATCGCGTTGTTGTCGCGTCCTCCTCCCGCCACGGCGATATATCCTCCGTTATAGAACAGGTTGCGATAATCCAGCGTTCCGCAGTCGCCGAGGTCGGAATACTGCGCGAATCTGCCGACGGTCCCGGACGGCACTTCGTTTACCAGATTGTACCGGATCACGGAATTGGCGTCCAGACCGAGGGCGCTGCGGATTACGCCGCCGTCCTCGGAGTTGGTCATGCACGAATCGAAATTGTTGTATTCGACCACAACGTCGCAGGAGTAGTCGACCATAACGCCGTAGCGGTGGCACTCCACGAAGTCGTTATGCGATACGAGTCCCTCGGTGCACCTGTACAGATTAAGCGCTCCCTCCACGTCGTATTCGAGATTGGTGCGGCGGAACAGGCAGTTGTCCACCAGAACGTTGCTGATATTGGTGTATCTTTCGGGACCCGTCGCCACGTCCATGATATATACGGCACACCCCACGGAGAAGTCGAACTCGCTGTCGCGGATGGTGAGGTCCATCGGCGCGCCGTTGAGAGAATACTCGATCAGAACGTGGTTTCTGCCGGTGGAACGGGCGAAGGCGCATCTGTCAAAGGTAAATCCCGAGATCCTGTACCCGAAGAGGAAGCCGCCGATCACGTTGCTGAAGCTCAGTCCGCGCAGGGTGACGTACCCGGTGTCCCGGGCGTCGATCATCACGTATTCGGGGACCATGGGGCGGCCGTCCCCTACGTCATAGGGATCGCCGCGAAGCTCTATCGGACCTGCCGCGCCAGGGATATTGTAATCTCCGGAGGGATCGTAAACGTAGAGCGTTCCGGTCGATCTGTCGACCCAGAATTCCCCGTCGACGTCAAGATCGTAAGGAAGGTTCAGTATGAACATCTCGATGCCCTGCCCGGAGACGCCTCTCCAGTCGGGTCTCATTCCTCCGAATTCAGGGTTCTGATAATTTGCGATCTGCATCACGCAGGTTTCCGGATCGTAGCCCGCTACCCGGAACCCGTCTTTTCTGTATCCGCGGAGGATATTTCCGTAGATCCTCATTTCAGAGAACACCTCGGCGGGATATCCTGCAAACCGGCGTATCAGGAGAGGGGAGGTGATGTGAAGGGAGGTAGTGGTATCGGATTCCGCCGCATAAAGCATCTGGTCCGTCCCGTCAGTATGCCTGTTGGGGAATCTCGCATTGGAGCAGAGGCAGTCGCCGCTGTAAAGATAGAAATCCTCATACGCCGGGATATCGGTCAGGTATTCCGTCAGGTCGACTTTTTTGATTTTATCGACCGCTTTTTCGCTGAACAGGGATCTCTCACCGTCGCCGACGGGTACGAAATCCTCCTCCGGAATGGTGACGCCGTTGTCGAAGATCACGTCGCCGTCGCCGTACTTGCAGTAAACGACGGGACATTCCGGCGTGCCCGCGTCCTCCGGGGTGAACTCCACGTGGACGCCCCGATATACGCCCGCCTTGAACGCCACGGTGATCCCGCCCTTTTCGGGCGTCTTTCCGACCCCTCTGACGGCCTCGATCGCCCGGTTCCACGTGGCGAAGGGACGCTCGAACGATCCGTCGTTTTCGTCGCTGCCGTCCGGCGATACGTAAAAGTCCGCGTCATCGACGAGAGGGTATTCCTTTTCCGTATAGTGTGACCTCACGACCGGACGGTTGTATTTCAGGATAAACGTGTTGTCGTATCTTTCGATTATCGCGGCGAACTGTTCGCGCGTCGCGAAGCCGCCGGGGTCAAGTCTGTTTCCGTCGGTGCCTTTCAGAAGGCCCGCTTCTACCGCCCATCCGAGCGGTTCGGTCGCCCAGTCGCTCACTTTTTCATCGTCGGCGAACTGGGAGAGATCCGCTCTCTCGGGAACGGATACCGGAGCGGACGACGAGAATCTGAACAGCATCGTCGCGAGCTGCTCGCGGGTGATGAAAGCGTTCGGGGCGAACGTTGTTTCCGTCATCCCCTGTACGACGCCCGTTTCCTTCGCCCACGCGACTGAGTCCGCGTACCACGCGCCCGAGGCGACGTCGGAAAAGCCGCTCGGCGCGGTCGGCGCGGGAGATCCCTCGCGGCGCCACAGAACGGTGACGACCATGGCGCGGGTGAGCGACCCTTTGGGATCGAATTTTCCGTTCCCGACGCCGTTCATATAGCCTCGATCGACGGCGTATTTGATCGAAGCCTCGCTCCATCGGCCGTCTTCAACGTCGAGGAAACCTGCGGCAGCTGATGCGGGAAGAGCGACGGCAATCGTTGCAGCTATCATAACGACTGCAAGCAGAAAAGAAAGCGCATTTTTCATAACGGGCCTCCGATGGACTTTTTTTCAGTATACCATATTCCTATTTCATAGTAAAGGAACAATCTCCGGTCAGCGTTGGGTTTTATCCCGAAAAGCAAAGGGAAAACCCTTTTGTTCCGGGAGGCAATAAGCGCTTCCCGGGCAGAAGCAAAAAAGGAAAACCGCGTTTACGGTTTTCCTTTTTCCGGCAGTCTCAACCGCCGCAAAACGCTTTTTGTGCTGAGATCAGTATCTTCCGATTTTCTCAAATTCGACGTTCGGGAAGTCCGCGCCTTCGCGGATGCGGTAGTCGCCGGAGGTCGGATTCACGAACAGGGGATTCTCTTCGAACGTGTAACCTCTGCTGCCCTCCACGGAAACGTAGATCTTCGTGTATTTTTCTCCCATAACGTCCGTTTTTCCGGTATTGTTGATATAAACGTTGTCCTTTAAGAAATTCACCGGATTCATGACGAAATACCGGTCGTCCATCTTACCGTAGTCAAGGTGATAATTCAGCACCTCGGGGCACCACTGCTCGATCCCCGCTCTGTATTCGGGATACGTATCGATGTAATTGAATATCCTTCTCCAGATCGTCCAGGTTTTCCCCGCTTCACCGGGCGCCTGACCGCCCTCCGGACCGGCGGCTTCGATATCACGTCTTTGAGAGACGCTGAAACCGGCTCCGCCCTTGATGAAGACGTTGTCCCGGATCAGATTGTCGCGTCCGAGGTGGATCATGATGGGATTCCCCGCGTCCCAGAACAGGTTCTCGCTGATCTCCAGTCCGCAGGAATTGTCGTCCACGTAAAAGCCGTACGCCCCGACCTTTCCGGCGTCGATCTGACCGAAGAAATTGTGCCTCACGTGAATATTCCATCCGTCCGCGGAGCTGATGCAGCGAAGGGCGCCGCCGTCGTCGGAATTCTTCATGTTGTCTGTAAACTCGTTGTACTCGACCAGGACGTCGTACGAACCGCCGAAGGCGAACGAACCGCGGGAGGTAAATCCGAAGTCGTTGTGTGTCACGGTGAGCCCGCAGCAATCGGGCATATATACGGCGCATTCCTCGTCGTAGACCAGATTCGAGCGGGTGACCCGGTTGTTGTCGAAGACCACGTCCGTCCGCTTGAGGAACCTGTCTCTCGCTTCACATCCGCCGTATACGTACACGGAATGACCGTATGCGTTCGTGAAATCGCACTCCCTTATTGTGAGCCCCATGGGTCTTTCGTACGAGTTGTTATCGAACCGGACCCCCTCCTTCGCGGAGGTTCCGTTGAACTCGCAGAGCTCCAGCGTCACTCCGTGGCACATGGACGCGTTGATGAACCCGCCGGCGGCGTTTTTGAACGTCAGCCCGCGGAAAGACACGTCGTCCGCGTGATCCATCGTTATCATCGTCCCCGGTCCGGGGATGAAATACGATCCCTCGGGAGCGTAAACGTACAGAGTCTTCGTCTCAGGATCGATCCAGTATTCGCCTTTATAGTCAAGCTCGTACGGCACGTTCATGTAGCACATTTCGACGCCTTCTCCGTCAACTCCTGCCCAGAGACCTTCGTCCACTCTGAGATGTCCGCCGAATTCGGTCGTCGAGCTCTCGCCCACCTCCAGAAGCCGCGAATCCTTATCATATCCTATGATTTTGAACGTGTCTTTTCTGTATCCGCGCACTATGTAGCCCCAGATCTCCATGGTATCAAAGCACTTTTCGTCATATCTCAGCAGCCGCTCATGCATCATATTCATTGTGATCAGAAGATGCGTTTCGTCGACCGTTTCAGCCATGGCAAGAAGTTGGTCGGTGTTGTCGGAATACTTGTTGGGATAGCGCGCTTTGTCGCAGAGTCCTCCGCTGTAAAACAGGTAAATGTCTTTCTCGGAAAGACCGAGATCGTATAACGCCGAGAGGTCCGCTTTTTTGATCTGATCGGCATATTTCGCGTTGAACATCTCTTTCTCGGCTTCCGAAACGGGCTCGAAATTCCCGGCCTCAAAACCTACGCCGTTGTCGAACGTCACGTCCCCGTCGCCGTACTTGCAAAAGACCGTCTTCTGCTCCGTGGTGCCGGAATCCCCGGCGGTGAGGGTGACGGAGAGCGGCCCGTAGTCGCCGGCTTTGAAGGCGACCACGATATCGCCGGAGGTCCCCGCCGCCCTTATCTCGCGCGCCTTTTCCGCCGCACGGCTGAAAGTGGCGAGAGGATGGTCAAAATCGCCCGCCGCGTTGTCGTCGCCGTCCGTTGAAACGTAGATATCGGCGTCCGTCACAAGCGGGTATTCTTTTTCGGTATAGTGAGAGCGGAGGATAGGCTCGTTGTAAACGAGTTTGAACGAGCCGTCGTATCTTTCGATGATCGCCGCGAACTGTTCGCGCGTCGCGAGACCGCCCGGCGCGAGGCGGTTTCCGTCCGTTCCGTTGATCAGACCGGCTTCGACAGCCCATTCGAGCGATTCTTTCGCCCAGGCGGACGTTTTTTCATCGTCCGCGAAAGGGGTGAGGTCGGCGCGCTCCGG
>JAFWTH010000079.1 GCA_017518975.1 Clostridia bacterium | reverse complement strand
GCCGGGGCGCTGTCCCCGGGCGGGATATTCGTATTCGACGTCAACACCGCGTATAAGATGAGGGAGATCTACGGCGATAACACCTTCGTCCTCGAGGACGAGGACTCGTTCACCGTCTGGGAAAACGAATATCTCCCGGCGGGACCGGGCGTCGAGTTCCGCGTCACCGTCTTAACCGGGACGGCGTCGGGACTCTGGGAGCGCGACGAGGGCGTCACCCGCGAGCGCGGATGGTCGCCGCGGTCGGTCGCGAACGCCCTGAGAGAAGCGGGACTTGAACCGGTCTTCACGGCTTCGGCGTGGGATCTCGGTACGGTCGGGGACGAGACCGAACGGATCGTCTTCGCAGCGATAAAGAAATAAAACGGAGGGCATTATGTATAAGATACTTAAAAGACGGGAGCTGAACCCGACGGTCACGCTCCTTGAAGTGGAGGCGCCGCGCGTCGCCGCAAAGGCGAAAGCGGGCCAGTTCGTCATCCTGATCCCGGACGAGGGCGGGGAGAGGATCCCGCTCACCGTCGCCGGATGCGACAAAGAGACGGGCGCCGTTACCGTGATATTCCAGGTCGTCGGAGCGACAACGATCCGCCTGAACGCAAAAAAAGAAGGCGACTTCATTCACGATTTCGTCGGCCCGCTCGGCAGACCGACCGAGGTAGAGGGCTTCCGGAAAGTCGCCGTGGTCGGCGGCGGCGTCGGATGCGCGATCGCGCTGCCGGTCGCCCGCGCCCTTCACGAAAACGGATGCGAGGTACACTCGGTCGTCGGCTTCAGGAGCCGCGATCTCGTCATCCTCGAGGACGAGTTCAGGTCCGTCTCGTCCGTGATGAAGATGATGACGGACGACGGGTCGTACGGCGAAAAGGGACTCGTCACCGACGCTCTGCGCGCCCTGATCGAGAGCGGCGAGCAGTACGACGAGGTCATCACGATCGGCCCGCTGATAATGATGAAATTCGTATGCCGCCTCACGGCGGAGTTCGGGATCAGGACGGTCGTCTCGATGAACCTGATAATGATCGACGGAACGGGGATGTGCGGCGGATGCCGTCTCTCCGTCGGCGGCAAAATGAAATTCGCCTGCGTCGACGGACCCGAGTTCGACGGCCACGAGGTCGATTTCGACGAGGCGATCAAACGCTCCTCCGTCTACCGCGGCGTCGAGGGACGTGCGAGAGAGGAAGCGTGCAGACTGTTCGGAGGTGTTTCCAATGGCTGATATGAGACCCGATAAAACGAAAATGCCCTCGCAGGATCCCGCCGTCCGCGCCCGCAACTTCGACGAGGTCGCGCTCGGCTACACCGCCGAAATGGCGCAGGGCGAGGCGATGCGGTGTCTGAACTGTAAGAATCCCGCGTGCGTCGCGGGCTGTCCCGTCGGGGTCAACATACCCGGATTCATCAAAAAGATCGCCGAGGGCGATTTCGACGGCGCGTACGCCGTGATATCCGAGACTTCGTCTCTTCCGGCTATCTGCGGCCGCGTCTGTCCGCAGGAGAGCCAGTGCGAGGCGAAGTGCGTCCGCGGGATAAAGACGGAGCCGGTCGGCATCGGACGGCTCGAGAGATTCGCCGCGGACCGGCACAGCGCGAAGAAAAAAGAGGGAGCGGTCGCCCCCGCCGCCGTTCCCGAAAAGAACGGCAAAAAAGCCGCCGTCGTCGGCTCGGGTCCCGCGGGACTCGCGTGCGCCGGCGATCTCGCGCGGCTCGGATATGACGTCACCGTCTTCGAGGCGCTCCACACGCCCGGCGGCGTTCTCGTCTACGGCATCCCGGAATTCCGTCTGCCGAAGGCGATCGTCGCCGAGGAGATCGAGGGTCTCTGCGACCTCGGCGTAAAATTCGAGTGCAACACGGTCATAGGGCGCACGGTCTCCGTCGACGAGCTGTTCGACGAGGGATTCGACGCCGTCTTCATCGGCACGGGCGCCGGTCTGCCGCGATTCATGAACATCCCCGGAGAGAATCTCAACGGAGTGTTCTCCGCCAACGAATTCCTGACGCGCATCAATCTGATGAAAGCGTACCGCGAGGGCGCGGACACCCCGGTAATGAGGCCGAAGCGCGTCGCCGTCGTCGGAGGCGGCAACGTCGCGATGGACGCCGCGCGCTGCGCTCTGCGCCTCGGCGCGGACGAGGTCTCGATCGTCTACCGCCGTTCTGAGGCGGAGCTTCCCGCCAGAGCGGAGGAGGTCGAGCACGCGAAGGAGGAGGGGATCGTCTTCCGTCTTCTCACCAATCCCGTCCGCATACTCGGCGACGAGAATATGTTCGTCTCCGGCATCGAGTGCGTGAGGATGGAGCTCGGCGAGCCCGACGCGTCGGGCAGAAGACGCCCCGTCACCGTCGAGGGATCTGAGTTTACGATCGACGTCGACTGTGTGATAATGGCGATCGGCACGTCGCCGAACCCGCTGATCAGAACGACGACGCCCGGTCTCGACTGCGAGAGCTGGGGCGGCATAAAGACCGGCGAGGAGGGCGCGACGAGCCGTCCCGGCGTGTTCGCCGGAGGCGACGCCGTGACAGGAGCCGCGACCGTCATCCTCGCGATGGGCGCGGGCAAGACCGCCGCCGCGGCGATAGATGAGTATATTAAAGGAAAGCGGTAAAAAAAGGAGGCCGGAATGTATAAAAACGTCGGAGAAAAGATCAAAATTCCGGCTATGGCTTATGCGGCGAAAGCATAAAACCGAAGAGAGGGAATATTGACGTTGCCGAGTCGATAATCTGCCCCTGTTACCCTGGGGTGGCAAGCAGTTTGAAAATTTAAGAAAAAACCCGGGATGAGAATTCTCTCATCCCGGGATTTCTTATCTGAAAAGTTCGGAGTGCGAACCCGTGCGGGAAAGTACAAGGACAAGGACGTCGTCGAACACTTCGTAGATAAGAAGCCAAGGGTAACAGGAGTTACCCGAACCCGCCCGGAGAGGCGCCTATACGGCATATTTTCGTTTCTCGTCCTTGCCTTATGTCTATAAGGCGGCGTCCTCGGCGCGAAAATCTGCTCGTATAATCATCCGCTCCGGGTCGAAGAG
>JAFWTH010000078.1 GCA_017518975.1 Clostridia bacterium | reverse complement strand
CTCGGGGACCTACTGCGTAGAGGCGGGCGAGAGCAACCTGACCTTCACGAACTGCGAGATCGGTTTCGTCCACGGCGCCCTCTCGTCGGTCGAAAGCGGGATAGAAAGCTTCGGCAAGTCGGACGGGATTTACATGATCAACAACTATATCCACGACGTGGGGGACGGCGGACTGACGAGCCAGTGCACCGGATCCGATCCCGTCAACCCGAATCAGATCAAAAACGTCAACTATATCGGCAACGTGTTCGTGGCGGTCGGCGTCGGAGCCGAGATATGGAACCATCTGACCGTCGTCGACGAGAGCGGCGTATCGCTCTCGAAGATCACAAACTGTACGCTGAAGGACAATCTCTTCGCATACGGCGGTTGGGGCATGTCGCAGAAGCAGTCGCGTGAATCGTTCATCACCGGGTCGTGCGTCAACGGAAGCATGTACGGTGAATTCGTCAACTCGAGGATCGAGAACAACGTGTTCCTTTATCCGCTCGGATGCGTCTATTACGCGTATATGGCGACCTACAGACAGCCTCGCGGATGGGAATCGCTCGGGAACGTCTACGTCGTCGACGGAAACTGCGCGGACATCATTTTCTCCTATGAAACGATCAACTACATCAACCACGGGATGTGGAAGAGAGCAAGGGTCTACTTCCCGTACACCGAAGAGGGTCTCAGGTGGATCACCTCTCTCGGCGTAGACCCAAAGGGAATCTTCTACCACTACGAAGACACGGAACCCACCCATACCCGCGACGGTTCGGGATTCTTCTTCATGACGGGCTATTACGCGGAGCGCGGAGAGAATCCGTCCCTGATTCACGATTGATCATCCCTGAAAAAACGGAGACGTCAGAGGACGCCTCCCTGCGAAAGGATACGGGAAAATGAAAAAACTGCTTTGTATCATCCTGACTCTGGCGACGGTCTTCGCGGTATTCGTCTTCGCGCCGTCGGCGGCGGGCGAGGGACTCCCGTTCAAAGACGTAAAAACCGGGCAATGGTTCTATGAGCAGGTCGAGTACGTCTGGGAAAACGGAATAATGAACGGATTGAGCGCCGACATGTTCGGACCCGGTCAATCAGTCACGCGGGCAATGTTCGTAACTATGCTCGGGCGGCTCGACGGGGTGGAGGAAAAGATCACAGACGCGTTCGTCGACGTCGACCCGGTCTCCGGATCGTGGTACGCAGGATACGTCGGATGGGCTGCGGAAAACGGTATTGTCAACGGATACCCGGGGCGGAAGTTCAATCCGAAGGGCCTTCTGACGCGCGAGGAGATGGCAGCGCTCATTTCCCGATACGTCAAGTATACGGGCATTCTGCCGACGATCAGTTACGACCCCGCGTCTTTCTTCACCGACGAGAATAAGATCTCGAACTGGGCTGAGGAAAACGTCGACAATATGAGAGTACTCGGGATCGTGGCGGGCAACAGCGACGGTTCGTTCAATCCGTCCGGGAAGCTCACCCGCGCCGAGGCGGCGACCGTCATGATGCGCCTTGACAAGATGATAAAGTATCTCGAACTCGGCGACCCGACGGTGATCGACTATACGAAGGACGGCGGTCGGTTCGTCCTGATGGGCGCGTGGGATCTCTACTACGCCGGAACGGCGCTGTGGAGCAACTACTCCGGTCTCGGAGTGGCGACGGACGGGGTGATACCCTACCTCT
Source organism: Clostridia bacterium (assembly GCA_017518975.1). Taxonomy (GTDB): domain Bacteria; phylum Bacillota; class Clostridia; order Oscillospirales; family CAG-272; genus RUG11130. The sequence goes on along the minus strand of JAFWTH010000078.1, from coordinate 4,489 downwards.
GTGAAGATCCCTCAAATCCGTCGATGGTGCTCGGAGTAAGTACAGACAACAACCCCAAAACGGGGCGCGGAGCCGAGAAAAACAGGAACGGTCTCGCGTCCGCCGATTCATTCGAGATTGACGCGATCGGAGCTGCGCTCGACCTTAACGAATACCCGTATCTGCGGTTCGGTTACGCCGCCGCGGACGGTGCGGACGTCTCGTTCGGCGTCTGGTCTGAGATCAAGACCGGAGGGATCACCGTCCCGATCGATCTTCAGAACGACGGAGCAAGAGGAGACGACGGCAAGGAGTGGAAATACGGCATCGTCGATATAACGGAAGTCGCGAAGCCGACCGCAGCCGACGAAAGATACGCGCTGACGCTGTCGGCGACGGGTCCTCTCAACCTCAGATATTTCGCGGCGTTCAAAACGCGCGCGGAGGCGGAATCGTTCGATCCCGAAAAATACCGGGATCAGCTCGCCGAGTGGACGGTTTGCGATCCCGTCGGGATTACTTCGGCGACGGACGCCGATCTTGAAGCGGCGTTCGCGGAGGCGGAGGCGAAAGCCGCAAAGATCAAGGAAAGCCGCGCGTCATACACCGAAAAGGACGTCAAGGGTACGTGCTACTATATCTCCTCGATACACGGAGACGATAAGAACGACGGCACATCAAAGGATAAGCCCTGGAAGTCGTTTATGAACCTTTACAAAGTCCGCGCGGGCGGAGCCGTCATCACCTCGAATCTGAAGGAGGGCGACGGAGTTTTTCTGGAATGCGGGAGCGTTTTCGTCTCGGAGTCCGCGGGACGGTGGGATTATCTTGAAATGCGCCCCGGAGTCATCTACTCGACGTACGGCGAGGGCGACAAACCGGTAATAACGAAACGACTGACTCTGACCGGAAACGAAAAAACCGGCAAATGGACGGCGACTGAGTGGAAAAACGTATGGCGTCTCGATCAGCCGGTCGATTTCCAGCCCGGCAATATCACGTTTGAGAAGGGCGGTAAAGTCCTTTGGGGTATCTTCGTGCTTCCGCAGAGACAGCTCAATCCCTACGCTTACAAGACGGTCTATTACGGATGGGTGAGCAACGGGGAAGAAACGTTCGAGTCGGGCGGGATCGAGTTCACCTCACCCGGCAGTCTCTGCCACAATCTCGAATATTTTGACGACGCTGACGCAGGCGCACTCTACGTTTACTTTGACAAGGGCAACCCGGGCGAGTATTTCGATCTGGTCAACATCTCAAGAACGGGCGACCTCGTCGGATACGCCGATGATTACAGGGCCTCGACCCTTCCGACGCGTCTGGACAACGTCGCGCTGAAGTACTCGAGCTGGGGCGGACTCGCCACAGGCGACGCGGTGAACGTGTACGTTACGAACTGCACGTTCGAGTGGATCGGAGGAGGTTATCAGGGCGAAAACGAGAACAGCATCCCGACGAGATTCGGCAACGCGATACAGAACTGGGGATCGTGCGACGGGGTGGTCGTAAAGGACTGCTATTTCGCCAACGTTTACGACGCGGCCGTGTCGACTCAGGGCGGCGCGGGAATCATGAGAAACTTCTACACAGACGGATGCGTATTCGACCGATGTGACTTCCCTCTCGAGTTCTTCAATCACGGCGATCCGTCGTTCGGGGTCTCGGAGCTCCGCAATATCATCATAACGAACAACTACGTTATGAACGCGGGAGTCGGGTTCTGCGATATCAGGTCTGACAGACGCTCGGCGTTCCTGTACACGTCATACGGCGCCTCGTCCACGATCATCGAGAACGTGAGATACGAAAACAACGTGAATATCATCTCACGCGAGTACGCAACGTACAGTATGGATATCGCGCTTGGAGACGCGCCGGGTACGGTACTCAAGAACAACGTTTACTTCATCGATCCCGACGAGACGTACGCCGTCAAGGGAAAGTTCAACATCAGGGACAGGCTGGGGTCGAGCAAGGCGTTTTATCCTTTTACTTCGAGATATCTGACGTACCTTCAGTCCGTCGGAGTCGAGACCGGAAGCACGTTCTATACAGTTAAGAATCCCGCCAGGGAAACACCGTGAAAGGGGAAATACAATGCATCCTGCAGACAGATTATTTGAAAAAAAATGGGGAGTGTTCAACCACTACCTCAACCACGATCAGAATTGCGAGGGAACCCCGAACAATCAGGGCGTCGGCGAGACGTCGTGGGACGAGTGCGTGAAGGCGCTCGACGTTGAGAAAATGGCGGATGCGCTTCACTCGATCGGCGCCGGGTACCTGTTTATCACGGTAATGCAGGGGTCCGCACACATGATCGCTCCGAACGAAACGTTCGACCGCATCGCCGGGACTAAACCCGGAGAGGCGTGCGCAACGCGCGATCTCGTCTCCGACCTTTACGACGCTCTTTCAAAGTACGATATCGATCTTTATCTATATTACACCGGGGACGGTCCGCACAAGCATCCCGAGATCTCGAAAAAGTTCGGTTTCACCGACGATATGATCCCCGGGGGGATGACGATGGAATTCGCCGAAAAGTGGGCTGCCGTCCTTGAAGAGTACTGCGTGAAGTACGGCGATAAAGTAAAGGGCTGGTGGATCGACGGCTGTTACCGCGAGTGGTTCGGCTACAACGACGAACAGCTCGCTCTCTACTACGACGCGATCAAAAAGGGCAACCCGAAAGCGATCGTCGCGATGAACGACGGCGTAGATATCAAGTACCGCAAGTACTACTGGCGCGAGGATTTCGTCTGCGGCGAAATGAACGACGTGAACGTGATACCCACGTCGCGTTTCATCGGCGGCGCGCAGGCGCACCTGCTCGCACCGCTCGGAACGTTCTGGGCGACGTACGGTTCGCGTTACAGCGGAGAATACCTGCGCTGCTTCACAAAGCTCTGCAACATGGCAGGCGGCGTCGTGACGTACGACATCGCTCTCGGCAGAGACGGATCGTACGATCCCGAACAGATCGAGGCGCTTGCCGCGATCAACGGATAACGGCCATTTAACGTCGGGATCCCGGAGCGAAAGTCTCCGGGACCCTTTTTCTTCAATGGACTTTTCGGGTCTGCCGTGTTATAATCATAACGGCAAACAGAAACCGGCAAGGAGTATCAGAATGAGAGATCGAATGAAAACGAAAAAAATACGGATACCGTTCAAGGCGCTTGCAGTGATCCTGTCGGCCGCGCTGTCTTTTTCCTTCACCGGATGCGGAAGCAGCGGAAACGGTCCTACGAAAGTTCAGAAAATCGTAGAAGAGATCGCCGTCGACTACGGCACGTACGGAGCAGACGCGAAAGACAGGATCGATACGCTTCTGAACGAGCTCTCGTCTCTTGACAAGGGCGCGGGAGAACGCTGGGAAAAGATCGTCGGGATCTGGACGTCTCCCGATCTCGGGGCCGAGCTCAATTACGGCGTTCTTCCGGACGGTCTTTCGGACACCGACGAGCTGTGTATAGTCGTTCTGGGATTCCAGCTCAATCCCGACGGATCGATGAAGGACGAGCTTATCGAACGGCTGAAAGTCGCTCTCAAAAGCGCTGAGAAGTACCCGAATTCTTACGTGGTCTGTACAGGCGGAGGAACCGCCGCCGAAAACGCATCCGCGTCTGAAGCCGGTGAGATGGCAAAGTGGCTCGAGAAGCACGGAGTCGAAAAAAAGCGCGTCATCGTGGAGGACAATTCCATAACGACCGCGCAGAACGCGATATTCACGTATGATATTCTCACGTCGCTTTATCCGTCTGTAAAGGAACTCGCCATTGTTTCAAGCGACTACCACATCGCGACCGGAGAACTCCTTTTCAAAGCGGAGGCGATAATCAGAGCGAACGCTCCGGGGAACGAGAAACTGAAAGTCGTATCAAACGCGGCGTGGAAGGCGCCGACGGGATCGCTCTCCGCCATGTTCCAGGCGGGGGCGCTGATCGAACTTTTCGGCGACGTAAAAACCGCGTTCGATATCTATTACGACAACTACGACATCCACGACCTTCCGCCGCTCAAATAAAGTCGCCGCGGCAAGGACGTTTTACGGAGAGTACGATGACGGAACTCAGACCGATAACAGAGGATAATTTCATTGATACCTCAATCTGAAGTTGGCGCCCGGACAGGAGGACTTCGTTTCTCACCCTGTCCGCAGTCTCGCGCAGGCGTACGTATACCGGGATCAGTGTCAGCCGTTCGGGATCTACGCGGGAAGCAGGATGGTCGGATACGTTAGGGTAACAGGGGCTATCCGAACCCGGTTTTGCGCGAACAGCTAAAGTCGTGTGTCATTGCCCGATACTGCTGTTCGCATGAAGTTTGCACTGCCGTGCAAACTTCCGGAGTTTAACGGTTCCCCTGCTTCGTTATCACCCTCGCAGGTAGGAGTCGCTGCCTGCTTCGGGCACTGCCTTGCCGGGACAAAAATCATCTCCGGCAAAGCTCTTCGACCCGGAGCGGATGATTATACGAGCAGATTTTCGCGCCGAGGACGCCGCCT
>JAFWTH010000077.1 GCA_017518975.1 Clostridia bacterium | reverse complement strand
CAGGGGAACGCTGACCGAGCCCGGAAAGAACAGTCCGTACCGCGACAGAACGCCCGAGGAGAACCTCGATCTGTTCCGCCGTATGAAAGCGGGCGAGTTCCCGGACGGCAGCAAGACGCTCCGCGCTAAGATCGATATGGCGTCGCCGAACATGAATATGCGCGATCCCGCTATATACAGGATCACGCGCATCAGTCATCACCGTCAGGGCGACAAGTGGTGCATCTACCCGCTTTACGATTACGCTCACCCGCTTCAGGATGCGATAGAGGGGATAACCCATTCGCTTTGCTCGATAGAATTTGAGAATCACCGACCTCTCTACGACTGGGTCGTCGACAACGTCGGATTTGAGAGACCGCCGCACCAGTACGAGTTCGCCCGTCTCAACGTCACGTATACCGTTATGAGTAAGCGCTATCTGCGCCACCTCGTCGAAAACGGTCTCGTTGACGGCTGGGACGACCCCCGTATGCCCACCCTCTGCGCGCTCCGCAGAAGAGGATACACGCCCGAGGCGATCTTTGAGTTTGTACGCCGTGCGGGTATCGCCAAGACGTACAGTCTCGTCGATATCGAACTGCTCGAATACTGCATAAGAGAAGAACTGAACCGCACTGCCGCGCGCCGCGTCGCGATCCTCGATCCCGTCAAGGTGACGGTCACGAATTATCCCGAGGATAAAAAAGAATATTTCGAACTGCCGAATCATCCGGGCGATCCTGAGCGCGGGACGAGAAAAGTCCCGTTCACCCGCACGCTCTTTATCGACAGAGACGACTTTTCGGACGATCCGCCGCCGAAATTCTTCCGTATGAAGCCCGGCGGGGAAGTTCGCCTCATGGGCTCGTATATCGTGAAATGCGACGAGGTTAAGTACTCGCCCGACGGAAAGGTCGAAGAGATCCTCGTCAGCGCCGATCTCGAAACGCGCGACGGTATGCCGACCGACGGAAGAAAAGTCAAGGGAACGATACACTGGCTATCCTCCGAGAACGCGGATCACGTCCGCATCAACCACTACGACCGGCTCTTCACCCTCAAGAATACCGGCGACGTACCCGAGGGCAAAGAGATATACGATTTTCTCAATCCCGATTCACTCGCGGTTTATGAAAACGCTCTCGTCGAGGGCGGCGTAAAAGATGCAAAAGACGAACGGTTCCAGTTCGTACGCCTCGGTTACTACTATCCCGATGCAAAGAACCCGGGAACGTTCCTGCGTATCGTTTCCCTGAAAGACAGCTTTAAACCCGAATGATCACCGCCCGGAGGCGCTTATGGATATCGAGAAAATAAAAAAAGCGCCCGTCGCGCTCGCCGGGTGCGACGACTACGACCGGGAGAAGGTATACGAGACGGTAAAGCGGCTCCTGACATCGATCGGCACGTGCGAGGGAACCTTCAAAGGAAAAAGAGTCGTTCTCAAACCAAATCTCGTAGCTGCTAAAGATCCGTCCGCCGCCGTCACCTCCCATCCGTCCGTCGTCGACGCCGTGACAAGATACGTGCGCGAATGCGGGGCGTCCGACGTGATGATCGCGGAGAGTCCGGGCGGCTCGTACACGGAGCCGTTTCTCTCCCGTATCTACGACGCCACGGGAATGAAAGAACTGTCGGAAAACGGCGGTCCGCGCCTCAACGGCGACTTCACGTCCGTTTCCGTAAAATTCGCAGAGGGAAAGAAACTCAAATCGTTTGAAGTCCTCACGCCTGTCTCAAACGCGGACGTTATCGTCAATATCCCGAAGCTCAAGACGCACTCTCTCACCGGATTGAGCTGCGCCGTTAAAAACCTTTTCGGAGCCATCCCCGGCTTTCAGAAATTCGAAATGCACGCGGCGTACCCCGAACTCGACGATTTCTCCGAGATGCTCTGCGACCTCGATCTCGCGCTTTACCGCGATCATGAGATCGTCACGGTCTGCGACGCTGTTTTCTCGATGGAGGGCAACGGGCCTACTCATGGATCTCCCGTCTTTACCGGGATGCTGATGGCGTCCGCGTCAACTTACGCGCTCGACGTCGTCGCGGAACGGCTCGCCGGACTCGGCGGTACGACGAGATATCTTGATATCGCGGCTCAAAAAGGACTCGTAGAGCGCGATCCCGATAAAATCGAAGTCGTAAGAACGGGCGACGCTCCGGATGCATTCAAACTCGTTCTTCCGGACTCAAAGAAGCCCAATTCGTTCTCTATGAGACTTCTGATCGCCCTGCCGAATCTCCTCGGGGGCAAGTTCAGCCGCTTTTTCGAGCCGAGCCCGAAAATAAACGTCGGGAAATGCCTCGGATGCTCGAACTGCGCGAACGTTTGCCCTGCGAAGACGATTACGATGAAGAAAAAGAAGGGGAAAAAGCTCGCCGTGATCGGAAGGAAGAACTGTATCAGATGCTTCTGCTGTCAGGAACTCTGTCCGCACGGAGCCGTCGATACCGTCAAGAACCCGATCCTGAAGCTTATAAGGTGATATGAAACTCGAAAAAGCCGCGAAGGCGAAGATCAATCTCTTCCTTGATGTCGGTGACAAAAGGGAAGACGGTTTTCATGAAATCGTCAGCGTAATGCAAAGCGTGACGCTTTCCGATACCGTATCGCTTACTACGGGGGGCGCGGACGGAGGTGTTTCCGTCGTTTGCGATCATCCCGGACTGTCGGGAAAGGATAATCTCGTCTATGTTGCCGCGGAGTCGTTTTTCTCCGCGACCGGGATACCCCCGCGGGGGGTAAGATTCGAAATAGAAAAAAATATTCCCGTTGCCGCGGGACTCGCGGGCGGCTCCTCGGACGCCGCCGCGGCGCTTCTGCTCCTCAACGAAGCGTATGATTATCCGCTCACCGAAGAACAGATAATTACCGTAGGCGCGAACCTCGGCTCGGACGTCCCTTTCTGCATCAGAGGAGGCGCCTGTATCGCCCGGGGCAGAGGAGAAAAACTCATACCTTTTTCCTCGAAGTGCCGTTTTGATATTCTGATCGCCAACGGCGGAGAGGGAGTTTCGACCCGAGAGGCGTACGGCGCGCTCGACGGGGCGGGAGAGAGGGAACACCGCTCCCCCGATCGTCTTATCGCCCGTCTCAAAGAAGGCGATGCGGCCGGCGCGGCGGGAGAATTCTTCAACTCGTTTGAGACCGTCATTATCGGAACTCACCCCGAGGCGACCGAAGCGCGAAGAATTATAAAAGAAAACGGCGGCGTCCCGCTCCTTTGCGGCAGCGGACCGTCCGTCTTCGCCGTCTTCCTGGACCGGACAGAAAGGTCCCGGACAGCGGAACTTCTTCTTGAAAAAAGCTTCAGAGTCTTTGAATGTGAGTCCGAATAAAAGGTGGGAATAATCTCTTTTTTTGCTTGAAGATGATCGTAATGCGCTTTTGACGTGGTCTAAAATTTTTCCGGGGATCTCAATTTGAGATCCTTGGATTTTTTTGTTGATTTTAAAATTTATATATGATAAAATATATATAATTGTGTTAATAAATTATGTCTCCATATTTGTGAATTAACGCGCAAAGGTATGTGCGATATTTTTCTGATATATCAACTCAGGAAAGGGAAGAAAATGAACAATCATCTTCAAAACGGCAGAAAGACGGCTCTTGGTTCGCGCATTTTGTCAATGCTTCTGGCACTCGTGATGCTTGCTGCAACGCTGATTGCAGTTCCCGTCACGGCTTTGTCGGAACCGTATGAGGGTTCGCTGGAAGAGGCGATCTCGGAGCGGCTGGACGAGTTATATTGCGTCGCGCACGGCAAACTCGACCTTGTGTTCGGCACGAGCGATACGATCTGCCCCGAGGATCCGAGCACCATGGAGCCCGGAACCAGAGGACTTGAAGTTACGCTCAGCGAGATCTTCGGATATCCCGCAACGATATCAGACGACGAGCTTGAATACGTTAGAAGCGACTACGCCTACCTCGGCGACGGACAGACGGCATGGCCCGATACTATAGTGACATTCACGAATCCCGAAACCGGCAGCGAGTACGATATTGATATGGATCTCGCGCTGTACAAAGCTGTCGGCGGCATGTACTGCGGCGCTGTCGTCGATCACGGGTTCCTCGGCTGTTGCCCCGAAGACTGGACGAATGAGGCGACGACCGCGAAACGTGCGGTAATGGATAACAATGACGACTACTCTCCCGATTTTTGGAACGAAGAGGATGAGTTCGTGATCCCCGGTGAAGAATACACCGAGGAAGCGATCGAGGCGTGGCTCCGCGGCGTCACCGGTCTCGGCGACGGATGGGATTTCTACATCGAGGGTTTTGACGCAAGCCAAGCGTATGAAGGCAACGCGGTACACGTCGGCCTTATGAACAACGATATAAACGAAGAGGGCAGAACGGTCGTTATCTGCTGTTCTCCGACGCTCAAGATCGCGGAAACCGAGGAAGAAGGCACGATTATGTCGGAGATCGACGATAGATACGACGAGCTGGCGTGCATCACGCACGGCAAACTCGATCTGGCGTTCGGACCGACCGACACGCTCGACAAACTCGCCGACGTTCTCTCCGGCATCTTCGGATACGCGGCGGCGGTCGACGCTTCCGAGATCCAGAGGATCAAGAACGATTACTTCGGGTTTGGCAGCGGTGAGACCGCGTGGGTCGACGAAGTCGAAGTAACCTTTACGAATCCCGACACGGGAGCAACGTACGAGATGGCCATGGATATGGCGTTCCTTAAGAACCTGTTCGGGAAGTACAGCGGAGCTGTTTCGGACGATGAAGCCGGCACGCTGACGGTATGCCAGGACGATCTTCCGGACGACGTCAACGCGGCGCTCGCGACAGTCGCACCGTTTAACGACGAATACGTTATAACGCTCTACGGTTCAGAGTACACTGAAGAAGCTGTGGAAGAATACTTCCGCGATCTGCTCGGCCTCGGCGACGATTGGGATTTCTACGTTGATGGGTTCGACGCTGACGCCGCCGCGGACGGCAACGACGTGGCGATCGGCTTCAGGAACGACGACGTAAACGGCGAAGGCAGAACGTACGTTATAGGCTTCGAGGTCGTTCTGAAGTTCGAACCCGGTCCCGATCCGGATCCCGACGGGTATTTCGTTTATGAGATATCGGACGGAACGGCGACCGTTACCGGATACAACGGTCCCGGCGGCGACGTTTCGATTCCTGCAGAACTCGGAGGGTATCCGGTGACCGGTATCGGCAGCAACGCTTTCAAAGGGTGCAAAACTCTCACCGGGATTACCGTCCCGGCGGGGATTACGAACATCGGGAGCTGGGCGTTTAGCGGATGTACGGCACTTGAGGTTCTCTCACTCGGGGGAGGTGTTAAGTCGATCGGCAGTTACGCTTTCAGCAATTGTACCTCGCTCACGTACGTCGATTTTCCCGACAGCGTGACGTCGATAGGGTATGATGCGTTTTACAGCTGTACGTCTCTCGCCGGGATCGGCTATCCCGTAAACTGGACGTCCGTCCCGACCGGATACAACGGCGGTCCGTTCGAGGGATGTACCTCTCTGACGTCCGTATCGATCCCCGACGGGGTGACCTCCGTTCCGGCTTACGCTTTCAGTGACTGCAGCGTACTGACCTCCGTCGAGATCCCCGACAGCGTAACGAGCATAGGAAGTGACGCGTTCGAGAATTGTACATCGCTGTCTTCCGTAACGATCCCCGACAGCGTGACAAGTATCGGAAGTTATGCGTTTCGCGGATGTACGGCGCTTGAGGTCCTCTCGCTCGGGGAAGGCCTTGAGTCGATCGGCAGTTACGCTTTCAGCAATTGTACCTCGCTCACGTACGTCGATTTTCCCGACAGCGTGAAGTCGATAGGATATAATGCGTTTTACGGCTGCACGTCTCTCGCCGGGATCGGCTATCCCGTAAACTGGACGTCCGTCCCGACCGGATACAACGGCGGTCCGTTCGAGGGATGTACCTCTCTGACGTCCGTCGCGATCCCCGACGGGGTGACCTCCGTTCCGGCTTACGCTTTCAGTGACTGCGGCGTACTGGCCTCCGTCGAGATCCCCGACAGCGTAACGAGCATCGGAAGCAATGCGTTTCGCGGATGTACGGCGCTTGAGGTCCTCTCACTTGGAGAAAACGTCGGGTCGATCGGATCCAACGCATTTCGTGACTGTACCTCGCTCACGTACGTCGATTTTCCCGACAGCGTGACGTCGATAGGATATAATGCGTTTTACGGCTGTACGTCTCTCGCCGGGATCGGCTATCCCGTAAACTGGTCGTCCGTCCCGACCGGATACAACGGCGGTCCGTTCGCGGGATGTACCTCTCTGACGTCCGTCGCGATCCCCGACGGGGTGACCTCCGTTCCGGCTTACGCTTTCAGAGACTGCGACGGACTGACCTCCGTCGAGATCCCCGACAGCGTGACGAATATAGGCAATTATGCGTTCGAGAATTGTACATCGCTGTCTTCCGCAACGATCCCGGGAAGCGTAAAGAGTATAGGAAACTATGCATTTGAAGATTGTACCTCATTGACTTCAGTATCAATATCCGTGCAGAAAAACGTCAAGGTTTTTGAATACGGAGATCACCTTTACGCGCTGTTCATCAACCCCGTCACTTGGGACAGAGCCAATCTTTTCTGCAGCGGACTCGGCGGCCATCTTGCGACGGTCTCATCTGCGGGGGAAAACCAAATAATCGCCGGCGCGATCAAAAACAGCGGTTTAACAGGCGCCCTCATTGGCGGAAACGATATCGATGAAGAAGGCGTCTGGGAATGGGTCACCGGAGAAGAGTGGACGTACTCGAACTGGGATTCCGGCGAGCCGAACGACGACGGACAGGGCGGTCAGAACATCGCTTGGATCTATTCCGGCAACGGCAAATGGGACGACGAAAGAGAATCGTTCGAATTCCCGGCGCTGGTTTGCGAGTGGGAGAGCGCGGACGCGATACTCATTTCCCGCACCGTCTGCGAACCCGTTTATGAAGAGTGTAAAAACACGTTTGGAATTCACGTTGAAAGCAGCGCTTTTTACGGCTGTGATTCGCTTGCCGACGTGTATTTCTCGGGTACCGAAGAACTTTGGAGCGTCTACTTGATAGATGATGACAACGACCCGCTGCTCGATGCGGAATTCCATTTCGGACACACGCATGTATTCGGAGAGACCGAGATCGAGTTGCAGCCGACCTGCGCCCGAACGGGAAGAAAATACAGGGAGTGCGCCGAATGCGGACTGAGAGAGTATTCATCGATCAATAAGCTCCCTCATGAATACGGGCAGACGGTCGTTTCTCCGACGTATACCGAGGGCGGCTACACCGTATACACGTGTTCCGCCTGCGGCAACACGTATATCGACGACTTTACGGATCCTCTGGAACGGACGCCCGTTTCCGACTGTGTGATCACCCTTATCCCGTCCGTTTGTTACTACGCGGGAGCGGAACTGACGCCCGGGATACGCATCGAATACGCCTCCGAGATAATAGATCCCGAAAACGAATTCTCGATCACGTATTCCGACAACGACAGAGTCGGGACGGCATACGTGACGGTTGAAGGCATAAATCGTTTCTGCGGTTCTGTAACTGTACCGTTCGAGATCGTATACGAAACCGTACCCGAACAGATCGTCAACGTTACTGCGATAGGTGAAACTAACGGTATCTCCCTTTCCTGGTCCGTCTCAAGCGAAGTCACGACGGACGAGTACAGGATCTACCGTAAAGCGGCGGGGGAGAGCGAATATACGCTTGTCGGGACGGTGATAGGAAGAGACAATCTCAGTTACACGGACTACTCCGTCGAAAACGGTGAGGTTTACTCTTATTACGTGACAGGTGTTGGACTCTACGGAGCAGAGAGCGAACCGTCGGCGGCGGTCGAATGTATTACCGGCGCCGACCGTGAAAAACCCGTCGTTACCAAACTGTGGCCCGCCTCGAACACACGAATCGGAGGAGTGTATACGCTGACCGTTGAAGCATCCGACAACGTCGCCGTTACGTCCGCGCTTTACGAGGCGTCGACGGACGGCGTGAATTGGGCTGAAATCGGATTCGGCGACGTTTATCCGTTTTCCGTCGATTTCGATACGGCGGCGTTTGCCGACGGTACGATCAACGTCCGCGTTACCGTGTTTGACGGAGCCGGAAACGAAAGCGATCCTTTGAGCCGCGTCTACACGCTTGACAACACCGCTCCGGCGAAGGTCCTTAATCTCAGCGTCGTTTCGGTGTATTCCAATAAACTGACTCTTACCTGGGACGACTCGGAAGAGGCCGACAGGACCTCGTACGAAGTTCAGATGCTGAAAGACGGCGAATTCACCACCGTTGACACTGTGCGGACGATCGGATATAACGCATTAGACCTTGTCCCTGAGACCGAATACGTATTCCGCGTCGCATGCGTCGATCTGGCGGGCAACAGGGGAGAATGGTCTGACTCTCTGTCGGTCGCCACCGACCGTGACGATACACCTCCTACCGTTACCTCGCTGCGCCCCTTCCCGCGCGCTGTCAACTCAAACTTCAGTTTCTCAGCGACAGTGTCCGACTCGAGCGGCGTTGCATCCGCGTCGATACAGGCGTCAACGGATCTTGAGGAATGGACGACCGTATATTCGGTCGCCTTCGATGTGATCAGGTCGACCTGTGACGTTTCGTATACGGTTCCGACCGCAGACTATCCGGAGGGGTATCTGTATCTGCGCTGCGTGGCTGTCGACGTATACGGCAACAAGAGCGCCGACGATGCCCTCGCGCCGTATAACGGATATCTCATCGACAGGACCGCGCCGGACGTTCCGACAGACGTTCGCGCGGAAGGGAACAACGGTTATATCACGATCAGCTGGACGCAGGGCAGCGAGGACGGACTGAGTTATTCCGTCTACCGTTCAAACAGCGAAACCGGAGTTTACTCGCCTATTGCGTCATCTCTTAACACCATAAGTTATCACGACCGTTCCGTTCTGATTGATCGCGAATACTGGTACCGGGTCGCCGTGACTGATAACTGCGGCAACGTCAGCGGACTCTCGGCTCCCGTGTCCGGGCGGACCGCCGCAGATTCCGAAAATCCGGTCGTAAACAGTTTCAGTCAGGTGTACAACAACTGTCTGAGTGAAAAATACAGTTCTCTTTCAGTTCTTGCGACGGATAACAGCCGTCTTAACTACGTACAGGTCGAATACAGTGTGAATGACGGCGAGGATTACAGTCTGATCGCGCGTGAGAACAGCATCGGAGATTACAGCGCGGTCGTCAGTTTCGAAGTGCCGGTCGGCGATCTCTCCGACGGGGACCGCGTCCTTCTGCGCGCTCTCGCCGTGGATGAAGCGGGCTTGATGTCTTCATATCTCACGTCGGAATACACAGTCGACAAATCGGCTCCCTCCGTGAACGAATTGACCGTTCTGCCCGACGAAGGCGGATGCGTCCTGACGTGGAAAGACAACGGAGAGGAAGACCTCAGCGGATTCCGCGTATACAGATCGACGGACGGCGCCGATTATGAAAGCATCGGCTCCCGCTCGAGAAGCGCAGACGGGAACTATACCTTCACCGATATATTGAACGAATATGAAGAACATTTCTATTCGTACAGGATCGGAGGGATAGACAAACTCGGGAACGAGGGCGGCGAAATCGTATCTCTGGAATACGGCTCTTACTTGAACACCGCGCCGGTGATCGCCGCATCGGTCCCCTCGTATATGGAGATCGGCGTTGAAAGGTATTTCGACGCAACAAACAGTACCGATAACGGGTCGATCGCCTCGTGCCTCTGGAACTTCGGCGACGGAACCGAATCAACGTCGCTGAAGCCGGTCAAGAAGTATTCGGAAGAAGGAACGTATACCGTCACGCTTACCCTGACCGACAATGAAGGAGCGTCCTCATCCTCAAGATGGACTGTCTCGGTCCGTGAACGGAATACGCTCGGCGTTCTGAGCGTCAGGGTCGTCGACGACAACTACTGTGCGCTCTCGGACGCGAAGGTACTGATCGACAAGGGTCTCGAGACCGAGATCGCCGTATACACGGACGGAAACGGCGTCGCTTCCGTTTCTCTTCCGTCCGGAGAACACGAGATCGCGGCGTACCTTGATTCACACCACCTTCCCGCGAAAAAGACGACGTCGGTCCTTTCCAACGCAACGAGAAGCGTCACGCTCATCCTCGTTGAAGAGGAGCTTGTTACCGGTGAGTTTGAGATCACGCGGATGAATCTCGACGAGATCATCGCCGCGGGTATCGACGTTTACGATCCCGCAAACCAGCAGATTTACAGAGTCAACGTCCGCGTCGTCTACGGAGGCGCGCCGCTGAATATCAGTTATCAGCGCAACAATTACACCATTCTTTCATACTGCATCACCGATTCCAACGGAACGCCCGTCAGCAACGTCAGAGACTCGAGCGGCGATTCGCGAATTCTGATCCCTCAGGTCATCTCATGCGGAGAAGAAAACGATATAATCGCGATCCTCGATATTCCTGCGCAGGCGTCGTATCTGAAGGAATTCTTCGACGTGAAGCTGTATATCACTAACCACGCGTCCTCCGATTTCGTCATTACGGGAAACGAAGTCTGCCTGAACGTACCCGAGGGAATGACTCTGATGAGCGGACTCAGCGGATACGAGGACTCAGCGGAAGTGTCGTTCCCCGAACTTGCAGGACAGGAAACGAAAGTCCTTCGTTGGTGTCTGCGCGGCGACGACGAGGGTGAATACCGGATTTCCGCCGATTACACGGGGATTCTCGACTATTTCAACGAATTCATCAGCGCCCGGTTCGAAGCGGACGAGGACATCAAAGTTTACGGGTTGAACGGAGTCGAATTCAGCATTCTGGCGTGTGACGAGATCCACAACGGAGCATTCTACTTCAAACTCGGACTCAAGAACACCCGACCGATCGACCTTTATATGCCGAAACTGAGTATCGCCGACTCGATCGAAAACGTCACCGAATCTGTTCTTAACGATAATCCTGACGGCGACTTCGTTGTCCAGCAATACCTCTTGAACGCATATATCGAATCGCCTTCGGGAGAAAAGATCTATCTTCCCCTTTACCATTCTTCGAGCGGTTATTACGCGCCGGAAGTGAGAGAACTCGCTCCGGGACAGTCGCTTGTTTACGAATACGTCTGTTATAATGCGATCAAGAGCGATGACGTCGGGTATTTCCAATCGGCGGTAAAAGACGTTCTTTCCGGATACGCCGAAAACGTCGTGGTCGGTTCGTACACGCGGGAAAGGTACAGTTTCCTCAACGTGACCCACAAAATGGACCGGATCGTCGCACGGGACGACGAGGAAACGACGTCGGCTTACGATTACATAATGAACGATGATAATTTCTATTACGTGTCGGAAGCCAGAGACCAGTGGAACGGTGTACTTGACGGTATTTACAGGACTCTCGATCTCGCGCTTGAGTTCGACCTTGAAGGATTAACGGGAGATGAGGCTCGCTCCACAGTCCGGGACGTCCTTATGAAGATCCTTCTCGACGAGGATACTCTCGCCGCCATTGAAGACAACGTTGAACTGAAGTATATCGAAGAAGTCAAGGAAAACGTAAAATTTGTCAAAGACGCACTCAGCGCGGGATACAATATTTCCAAGGATGACGTCGACAGTCTCGTGAAACTCGAGGCGGAAGATTTCTCGTCGCTCGCTTCGACTCTTATGAACGACGGAAAAGAAGAAGCGATGAAAAAACTGTATCTGATCATCGCCAAGAATATGGTCGGGTACGGTCTGGCCAACGATCCGGTCGGATTCTACGAAGATATCGGAGTGTCGAAAGACAGCATATTCTCATTCAATTCCGTAGGATCCGCGCTCAAAAACCTTTCCCGGGACGTGATCTCGGTTCTTGAAGCTGCAGACGCCACGCTGGAAAGATCGTATATATACTCTGCTCTTTACGCAAACGCGAGCGAGGAATACAGCGAATTCATACTCAACTCCATTTCGGATTACTGCACAGCCAACGTCGGAGAAGCAGACGACGTTATGAGCGCGGTCATCGACGTCGTATCGGAATTCAAAACAGCGATCCGCAAAGACGCCGAATCCCGTGAGCAAGTATATGATATGCTCAAAAACTCATTCACACAGAATATCGCTATTGACGTCGTTAAAAATCTGGCAAAAGACTGCGTAAAGAAAGCTCTCGGTACTCCGTATGCCATAGCGGGCAGCGTTTGGAAGGTCGTCGACTCGTATTTCGCGTTCGGAGAACTTGCAAAGGCATACGATACGATGAGGATATACGACCTCGTCGGTTCGGCGCTGTCACTGAAGATCCGCTCATACGTAGCGGGAGGCGAACGCACCAATGAGGACGATCTGAACGCCATGGCGATGCTGAACGCGCTCTGCGAGGTGAGACTCGACGGCGAGAGTCAGTACAATTCCGCTGTCACGATGTACGTCGACCGGGAGTTCGGTCACAGCATAACGGAAGAAGATGCAATTAACAGAATTTATTCCGTCAAGGGCGAATACTTCCCGGATCTTGAAACGTGGTATGATACGCTGCGTTTCAATATACTGGATTCAAGAGACGTCATATTCAACAGAGAGAGCTCGTCCTCCATTGAGATCCCACCGGCACCGGAAGTAACGCTCGACTACGAAAACAATCAAACGGATCAGGCGTTCTCGGACAAATACGAATACTGCTTTGCGAACGGTGAGTGGATCCCGTGTACGGGCGAACAGATCAGTTTCACCCCCGGAAGCACTCCCTCCGTCCTGCGCGTTCGTCAGGCGGCTACGGACAGTACGCTCGCGGGTAAGACGAAAACAGTTACGATATTTGCGCAGCGCAGTCTGAGCGGTCTGATAACCGTCAAGTACGACGGAGGCGCATACCTTATCGACAATCTTACGGGGGGAAGGCAGTACCAGGTCGTCTTCACAAACGACGAGACCGTGAACCCCGTCTGGGACGGAGCATCTGAATTCACCGCGGACAACAGCGGAAACGCTTCCGTTTCTCTCGGGGAACAGTACGGATATGCGATCATTCGCAGTACCGTTTACCCCGAAGGAGAGGAGACTTACTCGGTACCGCTGACACGGAACGTCGCCGCCCGCGTGAAACTTCCTTTGACGGTCGTCGGGGCCGGCAGCTACACTCAGGACCGCGAAGACGGAATGTATTTTGTCGGTGAGGAAGTAACGATCACGGCGCTGCCGGCTGCAGGCGCTGTTATTGACGGATGGTACGTCGACGGGGTAAGGGTCGGCGCCGACGCCGTCTACGTCTTTGAGATCGGGACCGCGAACTCGATCGAACTCAGATTCAAGTCGGCGCATATCGCCGCCCTGACAGTCACCCGAATGCCCGACAAACTTTCATACTCCGAGGATGAGGCGCCCGATCTTGCCGGACTCGTTCTCACGGTGACATTTGAGGATGGAAGAGACGGAGAAGTCGTTCCCGATGATTCGACGCTCACCAAAAAAGAAAACGGAGATTGGGTCATCAGACTTATATACGACGGTGCATCCGTTGATATTCCAGTATCCGTTTCCCACGTAAATGGCGATTGGGTCGTCACGATGGAGCCCGGATGCACCTCCGAAGGCGAAAAGGTCATGCACTGCGTGATTTGCGGAGAAGTGATCTCTGTCAGCGCAATCCCTGCGCTCGGTCACGATTACGTAAATACCGTCATCACTCCGAAATGCACCTCTAAGGGCTACACGAGGCACAGATGTACGCGGTGCGGAGACAGTTACGTCGACTCGTATACCGCCGCTCTCGGACATGACTTCGGCGACTGGGTCGTAACGACAGGACCGAGCTGCACCGAGGCGGGCGAAGAGACGGGATACTGCTCGAGATGCGACGCGACCGAGACTCGTACCGTCGACCTGCTCGGCCACGACTTTGGTGAGTGGACCGTTACGACCGGACCGACCTGCACGCAACCGGGTTCGGAAGAGCGTTCATGCTCGCGCTGCGATATGGTCGAGACGAAGCCGATCGATGCGCTTGACCACGATTACGTCAATACCGTCATCACTCCGAAATGCACCTCTAAGGGCTACACGAGGCACAGATGCACGCGGTGCGGAGACAGTTACGTCGACTCGTATACCCCTGCTCTCGGCCACGACTTCGGCGATTGGGTCGTAACGACCGGACCGAGCTGTACCGAGGCGGGCGAAGAGACGAGATACTGCTCGAGATGCGACGCGACCGAGACTCGTATCGTCGACCCGCTCGGCCATAACTATTCCGATTACGTTATCGCGCCGAAGTGCAAAGCGAAGGGTTACACGAGACATAAATGCACGAGGTGCGGGGACAATTACGTCGATACGTATACCGACGCTCTCGGTCACGACTTCGGAGAGTGGACTGTCACGACGGATCCCACCTGCACAGAGGCGGGCGAAGAGACGAGATACTGTTCGAGATGCGACGCGACCGAGACGCAGGCCGTTCCCCCACTCGGACACGACTATCAGTTGACTGTGTCCGGAGAATACGTATGCTCGAGATGCGGTGACACTTATAATGTCGAATCGGATTATGAGTATACCGTTACGGACGGCGAAGTTACTATAACGAAATATCTGGGTTCTGACGCTGACGTTATCATTCCTTCTCATATTGAAGGCAGCCCGGTGACAGTCATTGGCCCCAAATCTTTCACACAATGTGATTCTCTTGTCAGCGTTGTCGTACCCGACACCGTGACGGAGATAGTATACGAGGCGTTCAGTTTTTGTAATTCTCTTTCGAGCGTAACGCTGCCCGACAGTGTTACGAGTTTGGGAGAAGGTCTCTTTGGCTATTGCAGCTCGCTCGTGAGCGTAGAGATCCCCAATGGTGTGACGTCAATAGAAGACAGCACGTTTTCTCATTGCAGTCTTCTTGAGAGCGTGACGATCCCCGAAACGGTAACTCACATAGGATTCTGTGCGTTTGAGTATTGTACCTCGCTCACGGAAATCACTGTTCCAGCTTCTGTGTCGAGCATAGATGAACTGCCTTTTGTCGGATGCGATTCTCTTACCGACATTTATTTCGGCGGTACGCGCGACGTCTGGGATGGATTTGGATTGACCTATCTTCCCGAAGGCGTTACCGTCCACTGCTATGGTGATTACGTTCTGACGGTCGATTCGACCAGAGGAGGCGTAATGTATTTGCTCTGGTGGTTAGCAGGCAGCCCGGAACCCGTGAGTACCGTCAATCGCTATCAGGACTTGTCCCCGGACGCATACTACTACGACGCTGTTCTTTGGGCGCTCGAAAACAATATCACCACGGGTCTGTCCTCCTCGCTTTTCGGTCCTGACGTCAAATGCTCAAAATCACAGATCGTACAGTTCATCTGGAGATCGATGGGATCTCCGGAGCCGTACGGATCGACCAATCCTTTCGGGGATGTGAGTGAGAACTTATGGTGCTATAAATCGGCTCTCTGGTCGACGGAACAAACGTTCTTCGATTTTGATATAAGTGATGGAATGTACCATCCTTACAATGAGGTTTGTTCCGTTTCCGCGAACACGGCGCACGACTCGACGGCATTTACGTTCTTCTTTGATCACAGTTTTTCAGGATGGATTACGGTTTCCGAGAATTCCTGTTCTGAGGGCGGATCTGAAAAACGTGTTTGTACCCGGTGTGACGCAGTTGAAACGCGGCAGACTGATCCTTTGGGTCATAATTACGTTGTTTTTGAGACAGTCGAACCGACCTGCACGGAAAGAGGCTTCACGACTCATATTTGCACGCGGTGCGGGGACAATTACGTCGATACTTATACCGACGCTCTCGGCCACGACTTCGGCGATTGGGTCGTAACGACCGGACCCGGCTGTACCGAGGCGGGCGAAGAGACGCGATATTGCTCGAGATGCGACGCTTCCGAGACGCGGGCAGTGGATCCGCTCGGCCATAACTATTCCGATTACGTTATCGCGCCGAAGTGCAAAGCGAAGGGTTATACGAGACAT
>JAFWTH010000076.1 GCA_017518975.1 Clostridia bacterium | reverse complement strand
CCTTCATCTTTCACCGGCTCATTCTGTCCTTGATAGGTCTGCCTGATTGCAACGTCAAGCCCGACAAGCGTTTTGCCTGCGCCAGGGACACCTGTTACAAAGCAAATGCTCTTTTCTTGGCGTTCTTTGCTTTGTTTAATGACGTCAAGGATATACGCGATAGTCCTGTCGGTCGAAACTTTGTCCGCCTCATGCCGTGTAATATTCTCAACAGAATGATTCTCGTAGAGTGACCTCGCCGCCTCGATAATCGTCGGAGTCGGAGCATATGGGCTGATTATCCAGTTAGAATCAACTGGCGATTCATTCGGGAATCTGTTCAAAACGGAGCTGATCAGATTGAAAATGCCGGCTTCTCCCGTTACTAACGGGTTGACGACTTGATCGTCATAAACGGACATCTTCAAGTCGGACGATGATCCTCTGTAATTCGTGGAAATAAGGATTGGAACGATCACCTTTTCCTGGCTGAACCTATGGAAATTCTTCAAATCAAGGGCGTAGTCGAGAACCTGATCAACATCTGCCTCAAAAATGTGAGACTCTCCTACCTTGAACTCAAGACAGAAAATAACACCTCTGTAAAGCAGAACAACGTCGATTCGCTTGCCGAGACGAGGAATATCATACTCGAAAATGATGCGTCCACCTTTGTCAGTTAGTCGGGAAAGCGCATCTTTCATCACCGAGATCTCGCCTTTCCACGCCTCTCTGGTCGTGGTTTTGGCATCCCCGTGGTAATTGTCGCATAATTTACCGAGTATGGATACATCCGTTTCTCTCAGGAAGTCTATTAAATTGTTGTCATATAAGCAGCGGGAATTGTTACTCATAATTGAAACTCCAATATAATAAACAAATAAAAATGATTAAACCCCCTCAAACAATTCGCTGAGGGAAACGCCGAGACCATCGGCGATTTTTTTGATATTGACGATGGAGATATTGCGCCTGCCGGATTCGACGGAAGCGAAATAACTGCGATCCATTTCGATCTCGAGCGCGAATTTTTCCTGAGAAAGACCTGTTTTCTCTTTTCTGAGTTCTTGTATACGTTTTCCCAACTCTTTTGTTATAGTATCCACTTTTTGACCCCCGACAATTTTCTACTATTATCCATAATAATTGTATTAGTCTGTGGATTATGAGTCAACTGACTATATACAACATTTCTCTATTATTTCATTATAAAAACGGAGCCGTGGCGGCTCCGTTTAGGGTGGGATATTCAGTTATCGCTATGCGTGCGCAAAATCATATTTTATGTTGCTTTTTATTTCGTCCTATGCTACAATACGATAAAGTGAATAGTGACTAAAGCGGTTGCTTCGGCAATCGGGATACTTACCGTGAACCTGACAGACTCACGGTAACTTCCGGCAAAACGCACTTTTGGTCGCAGACTCGTCAATGACGGGTGAATTGTCGTTTTTTTTTCGGCGTCTGCGCTTACGTGCGGGCGTCTTTTTTGTCCGTTCACAATCTGTCAAATAGGAGGTTTGTTTTTTTCTTCTGTCACCTTATACCGAAAGTACTAAGGTTCAATCGTCAATACGTTTGATTATCGAATTAAGGAGAAAAACAATGTCTAAAAATTCAATAAAAAAACTCTGGAATGAGTTTTACGGAACAAAAGAAGAGGTATTCGATTATGCCGGTAGACTGATCAAGAAATCCGCTTGCGGAAATCCAAACAGCAGATATCAGCCGACTATCGATCACGTTCGACCCATCGCCGACGGCGGTAAAGGCACAAAAGCCAACATTGTTATTTGTCATTATTCAACCAACGAGGAAAAGTCGGACTGTTTCCCGCATTGGATAGTTAACGGTATTCGATTCCATGCAAAAAGAACAAAAGGTTTGAAAAACGGATACACAATCATAAACGAATGAAGGAAGTCATAAAAGATGTATTCTAAAATCAAACGATCGCTTGACCGAATCAACCGGCGGCTGTATCTTGCGCTGCTCGTTCTCGGGCTTTGTCCGGCGATCTATACGACTCTTCGCACCTTTTTCCTCGGTCAGCTTCCCGGCGAATGGTCGTACTCCATCGCGGGGCAGCTCAGCTGGGTCAGTCTGATCTATGAGATCGTAAACGAGGCGATCATACTGCCGTTGTTCTTTTTTATCGGCAAGGTCGTTTTCGATAAAAAGGAGTTTACCAACCGCGTCAAGACCGGGCTTCTGATCTCGCTCGGCGTCTACTCGGCGCTTTCGGTCCTGATCCTGATCTTCGCGGAGCCGCTGCTTTCGGCAATGGCGACCTCGCCAGATATCATCGGGGAATCCGCCGCTTATATCCGCATCGAGGGGATCGCCAATATCTTCGGGATCCTCTTCAGCTTTGTTTCCGTGGCGCTCGTCACCCTCGGCAAAGACCGCTTCGTCTACATACTGACCGGCGTGAAGCTTGTATTGTGCGTCGTTTCGGACACTTTCCTCGTTTCCACCCTGCCCGTTTCGCTGAACCTCGGTGTGAACGGCATCGGCGTTTCCAATATCATCGTGAACGCCCTGCTGCTTTTCACCGCGATCCTGATCCTTGCAAAACAGGGGTGCCGCGTTTTCAGCCGCGGAAAACTCTCGTTTGCATGGGCAAAGGATTTTGCAAAGATCGGCGGTATCTCGGGGCTTGAATCCTTCGTGCGCAATATCGCCTATATG
>JAFWTH010000075.1 GCA_017518975.1 Clostridia bacterium | reverse complement strand
TTCGCCTAAGCTCGTCACCGAATCGGGGATCGTCACGCTCGTGAGTGAACTGCAACCGGAGAAAGCCCATTCGCCTATGCTCGTCACGGAGTACGGGATCGTCACGCTCCCGAGAACGCTGCATCCGTCGAAGGCGTACGCACCGATGCTCGTCACGCTGTCCGGGATCGTCACGCTCGTGAGCGAGTAGCAGTTCTTTAAAGCGTAATCGCCTATGCTCGTCACGGAGTCGGGGATATCAACGTTTGTTTTCCCTCCCGGGCAACAAATGAGTTCCGTCAAGTCTTTGTCATACAGTACTCCGTCGACAGATTTATAGAAAGGATTTCCGTCGGATACGTTTATCGAAACAAGTGCGGTGCAGAAGGAGAGAGCTTCATCGTCTATGTTCGTTACCGAGTCGGGAATCGTTACGCTCTCGAGTGAGTCGCATCCCCAGAAAGCGCCCTCTCCTATTCTCATCACGGAGTCGGGGATCGTCACGCTCGTAAGTGAGCAGTATTCGAAAGCCCAATCGCCTATTTCCGTCACGGGATATCCGTCGATTTCGGACGGGATCGTGACGTCAGTATCCGATCCGTTGTATCCGGTGATCGTCACCTCACCGTCTTCTATATAGTACTCCCAGTCTTCATTGTCTCCAGCGTTCGCGGTTACCGGAACAAAAACAAGCGTACCGATAAAAAACGCCAGCACAAGGAAAAGTGAAAGAGTCCTTTTAATACACGTCGAATTCATAGTATCCTCCAAAAAGCAAAAAAAGTTCGGTCAAAGACGAGTCAGAACGAATTCGCCTCCTAACACAAGGCCAAATTCTTTATTTAGAAATAATAGCACATTTGTAAACAAATTACAATACAAAAAACGCCTGTTAAAATTATAACAGACGTTTTTTGAATATCAAAATCAGTGACTTCCGGAGCTTGCGTAATTCATTATGTCGTCCGGGAAATCAAAAACCGGGGCTTTGACCGTATTCTTATAAAGCGGATTTACTCCCGCCACCGTTTTTTTGTATCGAGCGACGGTGGATGATATCTCTTTTCTGCAGACGGAGGCGCTTGCTTCGTCTCCCGCTTTCTCATAGTATTCTACTCCCTGAATAAGCAAACGGCAGTATTGTTCGTGCAATGTGTATTCAAACGGCGCACGGTCGAGCGCTTTCCTCATATTCAGGATAAACGAATCGAAATCACCTTTCATGAACGCAGAAGCAGCCTTAGAAGCGTACGCCTCTGAGATGCTGTCATTCATACTGATGACTTCGTCGGCACATTTTTCAAGCGCGTCCGCATCTTTAGTTTCACTCATGATCTTTACCCTGCACTCCGTATTGAGCGGATACATCCGAATCGACTCTTCAAGACGACCGAAGTGAGAAAGAGCGAGCGCAGTTGAAAAATAAACGGAAACCGCAGCGATGACTCCAAGCGCCGCCGCTGTGAACGGACGTTTTTTTATAACAAACGTCTTCCCCGTCGTATCCGCCATACAAGCCGTCAGGATGAGAAAAACCGATATGAACTGGAGATCAAAATCGAAAAGCGAGTGGAGGAGAATCACAGCCGCAGCGGTTCTTATGAGAATAGGCCTTTTTCCGGAAAACACGGTCCGGACCGCAGCAATCGAGAAAATCAACGCGGGAATCCATCCAACGTCAAGGATCATCTGCATCAGGTCATTGTGTACGAACCGTACGTAATACGGCATCGACTGAAACGATTTCTCCATAAAGCTGTATCCGAGATACCCGATACCGAGAGGGTGTTTGAGAGAAAAAGGCAGAGCGTCGCCGAGATAAATCAGGCGGAACCAAAACGTACTTTCGCCGAAATTGATACGCAGCAAACGATCAAAAGGAGAAACCCCGACAGCCCCGAGCGCAAAAGAACCCGCGACAAGAACAACTGCCGCCCCCGCTGTAATAAGCATAGCTTTTTTATGCTTTCTGAAAGCCCGGATCAGAAGAAACAGATTCGACAGAGCAAAAAGAACAATGATCGTTCTCGAGCCCGTAAGAAATATTCCGCCCGCAAGAACAACGGCACCGATAATACGCACCGGCATACGCCTGAAACCGAGGATCATAATTTCAGCGGCGAGAAGAACGGCAGCGAATGCATTCGGGTACTGCGTCAAACCGTGAAGCCTGTTCTGGAAAGTAACCGAATCGTGAAGAGGCGGGATAATCATCATAAGCGCGGTCACTGCGGTAAGTCCGACAGCGAAGAGCGGAAAAACTTTAGTAAAAGCCGCCATGAAACCGGGTGAGTTTGTCGCCGCAATATAAAAAAGCAAAACGGGAAGGAATTTCAAAAAGCCGACCAAAGCCATCCCTCTGTCAGTTGCGTACAATGCTGCAACAAGGTAGGAGAAAACGAGGACCGCGACCGCAAGAGTCGTGAAATTCCGGTAAATAACGGTTTTTCCGACGCATAAAGCGTCAACAACCAACCAAACGGCGATGATGGCTGAAAACGCAATGGCGCACCATTCGTGAAACAGCCCGAAAAAAGGAACCGAGATCGAGATAAGCGCAGCGAGAATATAACTCTTAACGACAGGTTTTTCTTCCGCGGAGACCTGCACCGGTTTGTTGATCTTTGCGGTTTTTTTCATATTCGTCCTTTCTTCTTTTCCGACATTATCCATTATTTTAGCACATTCAGGTCGTTAAAGCAACAATTCAGAAAAACACAGACAGAACAGGGCTGCACATCTTGATTTTCGTTTGACAAACAATACCATATATGGTAAAATTCGAAAGTTGAAGGGCTCTCGGCGCCCTTAGACTTTTCAAAAAATCAGAAAAAGAGAAAAGAACGAGGTAAGAAAGTAATATGATCATCACCAAACCTCCTATGGGTTGGAGCACGCGGGACGTTTCCCGCGATAACGTCTGCGACTCGCTTATCCGTGAAACCGCCGATATTATGGTATCCGTCGGGTTGCGCGACGCGGGGTACGAGTACGTAGCCGTCGACGACTGTTTCTCACTGAGAGAAAGAGATACGGACGGAAGGATCGTTCCGGACCCGGAGAAATTCCCTTTCGGAATGAAATCTCTCGCAGACTACGTCCACTCGAAGGGTCTCAAACTCGGTATATCCTGCTGCGCGGATAACTGCGAAGGGGGCTACGCGGGCTATCATAAAGCTTTCCTTGACGCGGAAACCTTCGCCGGATGGGGAGTTGATTATCTGAAATACGATTTTTGTAATATTCCGACTCCAGACGACAGGAGGATCGCATATACACGAATAAAAACAGCGCTTCAGGCGACCGGACGCGATATGGTTTTCTCCGCCTGCAGCGCGGGGAGACCCGAAGATGAGATATGGGCACGCTCCGCGGGAGCGGATCTCTACCGATGCGGCGAATGCGTTACCGAGACGACGCCTTCCGACGCCGAGATCGTCAGGGCCGAGAATGAAACGATCCGTTATTCCGCACCGGGATGTTTCAACGATACGGATACGCACGCCTTCGGTAAAGACGGCGATGAAGGTGCGTTAGATCCGGATCTCTTCGGGGACGTTGAATTCAAGTCCCGTTTCGCGCTCCGGTGTCTCAACTCGCAGCCTCTTATGATTTCTTCGGATCTCAGAGGTATTCGTCCGGAGATCCTTGATCTGCTTAAAAACCCCGGACTGATAAGGATCGATCAGGACGAAGAATGCCGCCCCCCGATGTACGCGAGTATCAAGGGCGACATTTGTCCGACGTTCTTCAAGCATCTGTCGGATCATCAGTTCGCGGTCGGTTTCTTCAACCTGTCAGACGGAAACGGATCCGCCGATTTCCGCACGTGGGACATCGGTCTGACCATCAACGCGGGATTCGGAATGATGCTCCGCGAAGTATTCACGGGAGAGACGATGGGACCGATCAACGATTTCGTCAGTCTGGAACTCGCACCGCACGACTGCCGCGTATTTATCGGCGAATGGGTCGATATGTGACCGTGCAGTGATCAAGAGAAAGGAAGGAATAATATGTCAGTCACAACTCCTCCCATGGGTTGGAACACGTGGAACACGTTCGGTGAGAATATAAACGAATCCCTTATAATGGAAACTTGCGACGCAATGATCGAAAAGGGACTGCGCGACGCGGGATATCAGTATATCGTAATAGACGACTGCTGGTCGGAGAGAACACGCGACGCAGATGGGAAACTCAAAGCCGATCCCCGCAAATTCCCGCACGGTATCAAGTATCTTTCCGATTACGTCCACTCAAAGGGGATGAAGCTCGGAATTTACTCGTGCTGCGGACCGAAAACATGCATGGGATATCCCGGTTCGCTCGACCGTGAGTACACCGACGCCAAGTTCTTCGCGGAGAACGACGTTGATTATCTGAAATACGACTGGTGCTACCACCCCCGCAATTTAGAAGGCAAAACGCTTTACAACAGAATGAAGATGGCGCTTAACGCGACCGGGCACGATATCGTCTTCTCCGTGTGCAACTGGGGTCAGGACGGCCTTCTCGAATGGATCCGTTCCGTCGGCGGAGATCTTTACAGATCGACGGGAGACATCAGCGACAACTTCACGTCGGTGAAGAATATCTTTCACAGTCAGATCGATAATCTCCCCCTCTCGGGACCGAACTGCTTCAACGATCTCGATATGCTCGTCTGCGGAATGAACGGAGTCGGCAACGTATCGGCGGGCGGATGTTCTTTTGACGAGTATAAAACGCACTTTTCTCTTTGGTGTATGGCGCAGAGTCCGCTTATGATCGGATGCGACGTCAGAACGCTCGACGATGAAATGCTCGAGCTTCTCAAAAATCCCGATCTGATAGCGATAAATCAGGACCGAGCGGTCCGACCGATCGTTCAGTGTAAAGAGTCGGAAGACGACGTTTTTTCGTACGCGAAAATGCTTGAAAACGGCGATTTCGCTTTTGCACTCACGAACTACGGCGACGAGGTCCGAACCATCCGTGTGCGCTTTGCCGAGATCGGTCTTGCCTTGGGCGGAGAATGGGAATTCCGTCTCAGAGATTGCGACTCGGGAGAAGAGGTCGGAAAAACCTTTACCGACGGTTTTTCCGCCGAGGTCGGACCTCACTGTACCCGCGTATTCAGAGGCAAACCGGTCAAAACAATTTGATAGCGTCAAAATATTGTTTTTTGATTGACAACAAACACAAGATATGGTAGAATACCGATGATGCGGGAGACGCCTTTCGTGCGTCTCCCTTTTTTAAGGAATATATTTAAGAAAGGATGAAAACATGATCATCAACAAACCGCCAATGGGTTGGAACTCATGGAACACCTTCGCGTGGTCGATAAACGATCAGCTCATCCGCGAGACCGCGGACGTTATGGTATCCTCGGGTCTGCGCGACGCCGGTTACGAATACGTCGTGATCGACGACTGCTACGCGCTCCGCGACAGAGGTCCCGACGGAAGGATCGTTCCCGACCCCGACAAGTTTCCTCACGGGATGAAATCGCTCGCCGACTATATCCACTCGAAGGGACTCAAATTCGGTATGTACTCCTGCGCCGGAATCATGACCTGCGCGCAGTACCCGTCGAGTTTTGACAAGGAATTTCTCGACGCTCAGACGTTCGCGGACTGGGGCGTCGATTATCTGAAATACGATTTCTGCAACTTCCCGAAGACCGCCGACCCGAGAATGGCGTATGCCCGTATGAGCATGGCGCTCAAAGCGACCGGACGCGACATCGTTTTCTCGGCGTGCAACTGGGGCGAATTCGAAGTCGAAAAGTGGATCCGTTCCACCGGCGCTCATCTCTACCGTTCGACCGGAGACATCGGGGAAAGATTCTCCGCCGTTATCGACATTTTCCAGTCTCAGGACAAGAAGATCCGCTACTCCGCTCCGGGCTGCTACAACGACATGGATATGCTCATCGTCGGTATGGACGGCATAGGGAACGTCGGTCACCCGGGACTCTGCGGCGATACCGAGTATAAAACACACTTCGCTCTGTGGTGCCTGAACGGTCAGCCGCTTATGATGGGATCGGATCTTCGCAGACTCCGTCCCGAAATGCTCTCTCTTCTGACAAATAAGGATCTGCTCAGGATCGATCAGGACGAAGAATGCCGCCCCCCGATCGTCACAGGACCGCCGTGGTGCAACAGACCGTGCTATTTCAAGCATCTTTCCGACAGACAGTTCGTTCTCGCTTTCTTCAATCTGGAAGACGAGGAGGGTTCCTCGGACTTCCGCCCGTGGGACATCGGATTCCCCACTACCGCGGGTTTCGGAATGAGTCTGCGCGAGGTCTTCACAGGCGAGGTGAAGGGACCGATCAACGACTATATAAGCGTTGATCTCGCTCCCCACGACTGCAGCGTATTCATCGGCGAATGGGTCGCGATGTGATCGCCGTCAACGACAAAAGAAAGGAAGTAAAGATATGATAGTCAGAACACCTCCGATGGGTTTCAACACCTGGAACACGTTCGGCGAGAAAATCAGCGAAGACCTCATTATCGAGACTTGCGACGCGATGGTCGAAAAGGGATTGCGGGACGCCGGGTACGAATATATCGTTATCGACGACTGCTGGTCGCTCCGCGAGAGAGACGCCGAGGGTCGGCTTCAGGCGGATCCCGCGAAATTCCCGCACGGGATAAAGTATCTCGCGGATTACATACACTCCAAAGGGATGAAACTCGGTATGTACTCTTGCGTCGGTCCGCTGACCTGCGCCGGATATCCCGGATCGCTCGACCATGAATTCATCGACGCGAAATTCTTTGCCGATAACGGCGTCGACTACCTGAAATACGACTATTGCTACCATCCCCTGAATATTGAAGGACGCACCCTGTACAACAGGATGAAAATGGCTCTCAACGCCACCGGACGCGATATCGTATTCTCGCTCTGCAACTGGGGCGACGACAATCTTCTCGATTGGGCGCGCGCCGTAGGCGGAGACCTCTACCGTTCTACCGGAGACATCTGCGACAGTTTTCAGTCGATCATGGACATATTCAAAAGTCAGATCGACAACTTCGCCCTCTCCGGACCTAACTGCTTCAACGACATGGACATGCTTGTCTGCGGTATGAACAACGTAGGCAACGTTTCCGCCGGAGGATGCACGTTCGACGAGTATAAGACTCACTTCAGTCTGTGGTGCATGGCTCAGAGCCCGCTTATGATCGGCTGCGACGTAAGATCTGTCGACGACGAGATGCTCGCGCTTCTCAAGAATCCCGAGCTGATCGCGATCAACCAGGATCCCGGCGTCCGCCCGATCATTTCCGCACCTCTGTACGACAGAGACAGATGTCCCGCATACGCCAAGCATCTTGAAAACGGCGAATACGCGTTCTCGCTTACCAACCTCGGCGACGAAGAAGAGACCGTGTTCCTCATGCTCGCGGACATCGGCCTGCCTCTTAACGGAGAGTGGGGATTCAAGCTCCGTGACTGCGATACGGGCGAAGAGATCGACAGGGTTTTCGAAGACACGATCAAAGCGACGGTAAGATCCCACTCCACCCGCGTATTCCGAGGAAAGCTCGTCAAAATCAGATGAATCCAAACTACGGCCGGCCTTCCGCGGCTCCGGTGAACGACGACCGTTACCTCTGCATCAAATGCGGGGTCAAGCTGAAAACCGTCGATATCGGACTTCACAAGAAGATGATCAACCGCGGCGCGGAACGCTGGATGTGCGTAGACTGCCTCGGTGAGCATATCGGGGTATCACGCGAGGAACTCCTCAAAAAAGCGGAATACTTCAAGAAGATGGGGTGTATGCTCTTCTGAAAAACGAATCCGCCGCGTCCGGATCGGACGCGGCGGCCTTTTTTACCAAGTCTCTTCGTAAAAATAGTAATTATCCTCGATCAGGCGAAAGAAATAATAATCGTCACTGTTGTTATATATCTGATAATAATACCATCCGTCTTCCGTTTGTTTCAGTTCTTCGAATGACACGCCGAAGAAATATCCGTGCGGTGAATAATAAATCCCGTAAGAACCGCCTGACGGTACGATACCGTAACCTCCGATACAGATTGATAAGGTGTCTTTCAGAGTTCCATTCGCTCCTCCGTCGTCATGAACATCGACATCATTTATTTTTTGAAGTTCGGAGAAATCTCCCGTCTCAACAGCGTTGTGAATAACTTCCCTATTCTCGTCATAAAACGAAACGGTACGGTCATACCTTCTGTCACGGGAAAACTCGAGGGAACAAGAAGAAAGGCTGATAATTAAGGCCAAAAGAAGCAATAGAGATAACACGCGTTTTTTCATAACAGAATTCTCACTCCTTCCCGATCAGGGCTGCGTATTTATTCGACAAGACGCCGGAGAGTGCGGATAACAAAAGCATAAGAGCGATACCGATTATGAATGGTAAGATCCGAACGTTAGAACCATAGTGAACAAAAGCCCAAATATAACCGCAGGCGGAAATCAAGAACGTCGCAGCCACGGAACAGACAGCAAACGTTTTTTTGTTATTGTAAATACGGACGAAATACCAGTTGGCGAGAGAGAGCATAAAGCCGACGGACGGAACGATAAGCGTAAATGCCCAAATACCGTTTACCCCACCGGAAGGAGTCGACGCCTCGAACGTCGTCCCGGCAACGGTAAGAGCAAACGAAAAGAATAGAAGGACCGACTGCAAAACGGATGCTTTGCGCTCGTTTATCCGCTTGAATCTCGGATGAGAGGGAGAAGGCGCTTTTTCTATGACAGGCGCGTTTTTTTTCATTTCCTCAAAGACGGCGCGACACTCCTCGCATTCTTTTATATGCTCTTCGACTTCAAGTCGGCTACCGTCCGAACAACAATTGTCTAAATATAGGATCATAAGGTCTTTGACTATCTCACATTTCATCTTTCAATCCCATCCTTTCGATCAGTTTTTTTCTCGCACGGTAAAACGTGACGCGCGCCCAGCTTTCGCTTTTACCGTATACGGCGCTGATCTCCTTGAGGGTCAGCCCGCCGAAAACGGAGAGCATGAACACTTCTTTATACGGTTCCTCGAGTTCTCGGAGTTTCAGCGTAGCTTCTTTCGACAGTTCCCTCTCGACTACTGACGTCGAGATATCCGGCGAGGTCGCCTCCGGCGCCTCTTCCGGGTGAATGAATCTCTTATTCTCGTTGTACCACGCGTAATACGTGTTTTTCGCTATTGAACATAGCCAGGCAGATGCGCGATTCAGATCGTGAAGAGAAGAAAAGTTGATATACGCACGGAAGAACGTCTCTTCCGTGAGTTCTTCGGCAAGAGAAGCGTTGCCGCATAGTTTCATCAGGTATTTGAAGATAAAGCCGCTGTTCTCTTCAAAGACCCGTTCGTAATCGGTCACTTTCTCACCGCCTCTCACTTATAAGATTGAAAAAAAGGGGTTACGTTACAATAAATTTTGAAAGATCCGCCGCGTCCTTTCAGGGCGCGGCGGATTTCATTATTCATCTGATCTTCTCAAGACTGTACAGCCCGTTCGTGTCCGGTCCCGTTACGCCGTTTTCCGGTACGTATCCGAGTTTTTCATAAAACTCAAGCGCGGTGATCGACGCCGGAACTTCGACGCGTTTTGAGCGTATGAACAGTTCGTCTTTTTCAAGCGCCCCGATCAGTCGTCTCCCGAGACCTTTTCCCTGCTTTTCGGGACTTACGAAAACCGTATATAATCTGCTTTCATCCTCTTCGCCGGGGATCTTCCCTATCGCACCGCAGCCGACGATCTCTTTCCCGTCCTCGATAACGTAAAAGTGAGTTTTCAACGCGCGATCCATGATATACTCCGGGCTGTGACGCAGAACGAGATCTTCAAGATATTCGGAAGCGTAGTCCGCGGAATTTGTGATGCGCAAAGTACGCGCGATCATTTCCGAAACCGTGACCGCGTCATCCGATTTGAACCGTCTTATTATCATCGGGGACGCCTCGCTTTCTTACTGTTTGCCCGTTCTCTCCATTGAGCGTACTTTTCCGGGATCGGGATCGACGAAGACGGTCCGGTTAGTGTGATATATAACGAACCCCGGTTTCGCTCCGGCAGGTTTTTTGATTTCCTTTACTCTCGTCACGTCGACAGGGACCTGAGCGCTCTCAGAAAGCTTAGAGTTGTGCGCGGCGATCAGCGCGGCGTCCGTCACGGCGCCGTCCGGAGG
This sequence comes from Clostridia bacterium, assembly GCA_017518975.1. Classification (GTDB taxonomy): domain Bacteria; phylum Bacillota; class Clostridia; order Oscillospirales; family CAG-272; genus RUG11130. Next base: position 3,861 of record JAFWTH010000075.1, on the reverse strand, counting down.
GGTATCCTCTCCGTCGTCGAGAACGAGGATCACGTGAGAGCCGGGATAACCCTTGACGTGGAACCAGAGATCGCGTTTCGACGCCGTCCTGAAAGTAAGCGCGTCGTTTGCGACGTTGTTCTTTCCGCAAAGGACCGTATGACCGTCCTCCGTTTCATATCTGATAATGAGCGGAGCGGTCTTTTTTTTCGGTGAATAATTCTTCATTCTCGAGGCGTATCCCGACTCATAAAGCTCGGCTCTTATCTCGGAAAGTTCCGCCTCGCTCCCGGCGCGTGAAAGCGCGTCGAGGACCGATTCAACGTAGGACAGTTCGTCCGCGTCTTTTTTTATCTGTTCGGCAAGTTTGACCTTCGCCGTCTTTGACTTGGCGTATTTTTTATAGTAAAACTGCGCGTTCTGAGCGGGCGTCAACCGTTCGGAAAGAGGGACTTCGACTGGTTCTCCGTTATCGCAATAGTTCGGAAGAGACGCAGACGTCATTCCTCTTTTCAAGGCGTATATGTTTGCCGTTATCAGGTCCCCCCACAGACGGTATTTCTCTCCGTCTTCGCACCTTTCGAGTTCCTCGCGCTGAAGCGCGGTTTTCTTTTCGATCCTCGCCTTTGCGTTGCCTAGGATGCGCAGGATATCGGAGGCGCGGCGTCTCATCCTTTCCTCTTTCGCGCGGCGCTCGAAAAAGGCGTCGATCAGAGCTGAAACCGAGTCGAAACGCTCGCATTCCAACGGAGCGTACTGAGTCAGTTCCATAAACGAATAAGCGACGGGAAGTCCGTCCTCACCGGTAACGAGCGAGGGCTTCTTTTCGCCTTTCGAAAGTTTTTCAGAAAAGCGCAAAAACTCGTCGCGGAGCGGATTCCCGCATTCGCCGACGGACGCTGAAACCGATCCGGACGCGCGATATACGATTTCCCGTGCGTTGACCGAGGCGATACCCGAGAAGGTCCGCGTAAGGAATTTCTCGGCGTTCGAGTCGGGATCTGCCGCGCGCGCCGCTGCGTTGAAAACGTCGGGCGTTATTGAACGCGGATCGAGTTTACCCTGATCCTGAGGAAGCGTATACGTCATACCGGGGATGAGCTGACGGATCTTGCTTGCGGAAAAGTCGATCGGCTTAAGAACGCCGATGATCTTCGAATTCTCAGTGACCTCTCCTTCCGTGAGGACGACGTTACCGTACCTGCCCATTATCTCCACGATAATATTTTTTCTCGCCCTGAATCCCATTTCGTCGCGGCACTCAAATTCAAGGAAAGCGATACGGTCGAACGAGGGAAGCCGAGCGCCGATCAGCCGCGCCCCGCTGAAATGCTTTCTCATCTGCATGCAGAACATCGGAGGCGAGGCGGGATTCTCGATCTTGAAGGAAGTAAGATTCATACGGGGTGTTGATGAACCGACATTAATGAGAATGCGGAAATCTTTGCCGTTCGCGTGGAAAGAAAGGACTATCTCATCCCTCTCCGGCTGAAATATCCGGTCGAGACGCCCTCCGGAGATACTCTCTTCTATCTCTCCGACGACGTAAGAAAGCATACACGCGTCAAACGCCATGACTATTCACGTCCTTCCTTTCTGAAAATTGCGGAAAACCGCCTTCCCGTCCTGATGAATCCGACTTTTTCGGCGACTCTCAGAGAAGGAGCGTTGTCCGTATCCGTCACATATAAAACGGTCGTTCCTTTTTTGACTAGCGCGTCGCACAGCGAGGCGACGCCGAGTGAAGCGTATCCGCGCGAGCGGAACCGTTCTTCCGTCATTACGTTGATCTCGGCTCTTCCGTCGATTTCAAAATCATTCAAAGAAGCGTATGAAACGGTTTCTCCGCCTGCTCTGACTTCCGCACAAGGCTCGGATCCGTCTCGGACTTCAACGTAAACTCCGTCCGGCGCCGTGGGGACGACGGGCGACGAGGTCAGTTCAAATTCCGTCAGATCGTATATTTCCGCCGTCGGAGAAAACCCGCGGGACGTCATAAACTCAACGGATCGTTCCACGGCAAGGTCGAACCCGCTTTTGTCCGCTGTAAGGTCCGACGTCCCGACTATCGGAAGAACGGAAAGGACCTGTTCGCCGAATGCAGGCAAATACAGTTCCGCCGCGGCGCAGAAATCGAAGTAAGGACTGTTCGCAGACTCTTCGTATTCACGTTCGGTCTTTATCACGTTCTTCACCTCTTTCCGTTTTATTATTCTATCAAAGCACAGAAGCAATGTCAACTTACGGCTTGCCAACTTGACTTCAAGTTTAAAATAGAAAAATGTGTAGACTCTTTACTCTATATGTGATATAATATCTTTATTATGGCGGAGTATCGGTTTCCGCCGTAAGAGCAACTTTAACCTCGCATTTATGAAAGGAATACCCAATGCCCAAGTTTTTTGAAAGAATCGAAAGTCTCGAACTCCCCTTGATACCGCTCAGGGGACTTGTCGCTTTCCCAAACGTTCCGATCAACTTTGAACTTTCGCGCGATATATCTCTTAACGCGTGTCAGGCGGCTCTCAAAGGAGATACTTACGCGCTTCTTATCTCTCAGCGTGATCCCTCGACGGATAACCCCACCGCTTCCGATCTGTTCAAGACCGGCTGTATCGCAAAAATCAAGCACACGCTGAAAACTCCGGACGGAAACCTGAGAGTCATCGCCGAGGGCGTTTGCCGCGGAGTCGTCACTTCCGTTTTTGAACAGGACGGTTATATGTCCGCCGAGGTCATGTCGAAAATGATGACGACTGATCCGCGGTCTTCCGACGTCAGAGCGGAAGCGCTTATCCGTGAGGCAAACGAGACACTCAAAGGCATGCTCGAATATATGCCCGCTCCCGGTCCCGACGTTTCACTGGCAATGCGTTCCGTCAAGAGTCCCGGCGCTCTCGCGGACTTTATCGCCGCGGGCGTTCTCGTGAGATTCGAGGACAAACAGCAGGTGCTCGAATGCGTCGATCCGATGAAAAGGTTGGAGCTAGTCACCGTTTTCATGGAGAGTGAGACGAAACTCCTCAAAACGGAGATGCAGATCCACAAAAAGGTCAAAGAACAGATCGACGATAACCAGCGGGAATACTATCTCAAGGAACAACTCAAAATCATTCAGGGAGAACTCGGGCTCGACACGGGCGACGAGGTCTCGGAATATCTTGACCGTATCGAAAAGACCGTTCTGCCCGAAGAAGTGAAAACGAAGCTGCTGAAAGAGGTCAACCGTCTTTCGAAGACCCCGTTCGGTTCCCCCGAGGCGACGGTATCACGCAACTACCTGGACGTGTGCCTTGACATCCCGTGGGGGAAGAAAACCCCGGACAGCAAAGTCAGCGTACAGTCTGCGTCGAAGGTACTCGAGGCGGATCACGAAGGACTTTCCGATATCAAGGAAAGAATACTCGAATACGTTGCGGTCAAAAAACTCAATCCCGATCTCAAAAATCAGATACTCTGCTTCGTGGGGCCTCCGGGAGTCGGAAAAACCTCGCTCGGTAAATCAGTTGCAAGAGCCATGAAACGCAAATACGCGCGGATATCGCTCGGCGGCGTCCGCGACGAATCCGATATACGCGGTCACAGGAAAACGTACATAGGATCGATGCCCGGACGCATCATCGACGCGATAATCGACGCGGGCGTTATGAATCCTCTGATCCAGCTTGACGAGATCGATAAGCTCGGTCAGGACATCCACGGCGACCCCGCCTCCGCTCTGCTCGAAGTCCTCGACAGCGAACAGAACAAAGCCTTCAGGGATCATTTCATAGAGATCCCGGTCGACCTTTCCGACTGCATCTTCATCGCGACCGCAAACACGCTCGAGACCGTTCCGGCTCCGCTGATCGACAGAATGGAAATAATCGAGATGCACACCTA
>JAFWTH010000008.1 GCA_017518975.1 Clostridia bacterium | reverse complement strand
TATCACCTCAATCAGTTCGCATTGCTTCGCAATGCTGACAGCTTGTCTCGCCTGCGGGCGCGGGATTCAAGGTTCGGAGCGATCAGGGATCGCTCCCTACGGTACGCGAAATGAAGAACGTGTTAAAAAGCCTTCCCCTTGAGGGGAAGGTGTCGCCGTAAGGCGACGGATGAGGTGAGAAAACCTGTAATCAGCATTTTCTATCACCTCATCAGTCAGCTCCGCTGACAGCTTCCCCTCAAGGGGAAGCCTCTATGACACGTTTTCTTCATTACTGTGTCATTCTGAGCGGAGGTCGAAGACCGGAGTCGAAGAATCTGAAAGCGGATCACGCAGATCCTTCGACTCGCTGCGCTCGCTCAGGATGACATGAAAATGAAGGGGCCCCTCCGCGCTCTATTGCCGAAAAAAATATATTGACACCGTGTCAGTAATGTGTTATCATATACTTGCTGACACGGTGTCAGCTTATTTCTGCGACTATGGAGGACGTTTCGCTATGCCGACGAGAGAATGCGCGAAGGTCAGGGAAGAGGAGATCCTTAACGCCTGCGAGAAGATCTACGGGGAAAAGAGCTTTTATGAAGTGACCGTCAAAGACATAAGCGCCGAGACGTCGTTTTCCCGTCCGTCGATCTACAATTATTTTATCAGCAAGGAAGAGATCTTTCTGAGACTGTTCGAGCGGGAATATCTCCTCTGGTGCGGCGAGCTCGAAAAGATCGACTCGGACGGCTGCGATCCCGAAAAACTGCCCGGGAAACTCGCGCGGTCGCTCGAGGGCAGGGAACTGATGCTGAAACTGCTCTCGGACAACGTATACGGCAACCTTTACGACGTTGAGGAAAACAGCCGTCTTGAGCGAAAGATCTCATTTGAGAAAGCTTACGGCAGAAGCGTTTTTCTGCTTGATTCGATCTTAATGAAAACGTTTCCGGAAAGATCCGATTCCGAGCGCGGAAAAATGAGGAACGTTTCTCTGGAATTTCTTCAGGGGATCCACACCTACGCTTCCGTTTCGCCTTATCAGGTCGGACTTATGAAGCTCGCCGGGGTCATATTTGAAGAAAAAAGCGTTTATCAGCTGGCGCTCGACGGATTTGAGATCATACTCGGATAACGTGAAAACGGCGCACGAATTCAGGAGGTCTAACAGATATGAAACTGCTTGTGATTGACGACGACGTCAACATTTGCGAGCTGATAAGTCTGTATTTTGAAAAAGAGGGATTTGAAGTAAAAGCCGCGCACGACGGCGCGGACGGGATGATCGCGTTCAGGACGTTCGACCCGGATATCGTGCTTCTTGATATCATGCTCCCCGGTAAAGACGGCGGACAGGTATGCCGCGAGATACGAAAGATCAGTTCGAGGCCCGTCGTGATGATAACCGCGAGAGGGGACGTTTTCGACAGAGTGCTGGGACTTGAACTCGGCGCGGACGATTATATCACGAAGCCGTTCGACATGAGAGAAGTCCACGCCCGCGTCAAGGCGGTGCTGAGGCGATACCGGAACCCCCCGGACGCGGAGGGCGGGATTGTAAGATACGACAATCTCGAGATCAACAGACCGGCTTATGAAGTGAAAGTCGGGGGCAGGCGGATCGCGATCCCCTCGAAGGAATTCGAGCTGCTTGATTTTCTTGCGTCGAATCCGGACAGGACGTTTACCCGCGATCAGCTTCTCGACAAGATCTGGGGGTTCGATTATCTGGGCGATTCACGCACGGTCGACGTCCACGTAAAGCGGCTCAGAAGCAGACTGCAGGGCGCGTCGGACAAGTGGAGCATAAAAACGGTATGGGGCGTCGGGTATAAATTCGAGGTTCTCGAATGAAAAGCAGGGCGCCGGGCGGACCCTGCCGAGGCGCCGCCGACTGATGAATAAGGAGAAAAAACGGTATGAAAAGAAAGATATTTGCGATATTTGCGTTCGCGGCGATTCTGGCGTCGGCGCTCGCGGGATGCTCTCACGGCCGTCCCGCGGCTCGGGAAACTCAGGCGGAAACGGAACGCGCCGCCGTGATCACGGACGCCCCGGCGTCCGCCGAAACCCCGGCGTCCGCCGAAACCCCGGCGGAAAGCGAGACCGAGCCCCCGTCCGGAAAGGGCGGGACGATCGTCGTGTATTTCTCCCGTACCGGCCATACGAAGCCCGTGGCGGAGTACGTCGCGGAAGAACTCGGCGCCGATATTTACGAGATAGAGGCGAGGGTTCCGTACACCGACGACGATATCAGGTACTTTACCGACTGCCGCGCCGACAGAGAGCAGAACGATCCGTCAGCCCGCCCGGAGATCGCGGGAGAACTGCCCGATCTGTCCGGTTACGGCGCTGTTTATCTCGGTTATCCTATCTGGCACGGTCAGGCGCCGAGGATCATCTGTACGTTTCTTGAAAGCGTTGACCTGAGCGGCAAAACGGTGATCCCGTTCTGCACGTCCGGCTCGAGTCCCATCGGTTCGAGCGCGTCGGATCTGCATGCTTTGACGCCCGGAGCCGAATGGCTCGACGGGAGGCGTTTTGAGATAGGCGCCTCGAGGGAAGAGGTTGTCCGTTGGCTTGAAACGGTGAACGTTAACGAAGGACCGTAGTGAAACGAACAACGTCTGCATACGAAAAGATCCGTTCCCCAATAACGTCGGGGAACGGATCTTTGATTTGAAGTTCAGAGCCATAATCGCGCGTTTTACGCGCGAGCGGTTTTAAGGTTCGGACCGCTGCGAGCGGTCCCTACGGGTACGAAATGAAGCGACTGTAGGGACGGCACTCTGCCGTCCGGACATTACTGCGTCGGCTGCGTCGGCTGTGCCGACGTCCCATGCGTTATCGGGGAACGGTTTTTTGATTTGATCATAGTTCAGAGCCATAATCGCGCGTTTTACGCGCGGGCGGTTTTAAGGTTCGGACCGCTGCGAGCGG